>JAESQY010000061.1 GCA_016764915.1 Aliivibrio sp.
CGAGTGTTCTTGGAGGTGGTTGAGGAATTGGCTGGAGCAGAAGTTAGCGGCAAGCTTTTTCAAAAGCTTCTTGTAGCGGATGCCATACATAGGCTTCAGGGCGATCTAACTTCCTATGAGGTCCCAAGCCGATGAGGAATATGAACCCTATTAGCCGAGTAGCAGGTTTTACCCTTGTCGCTATGCTTGACGCTACCCGCTTCATCATCCGTTCCATAAGTAAACTCTTTGGTCGAGACTCTGACTTAGACCTCTGGTGCAAGGTGTTTGACTTCCAGAGCTGGCAGTTTGGGCATGTGCGGGAAGATGACCAATTCAACACTCGTGAGTATTGGATAGGGCCACTCTACCTTGTGAGCAACACTCTCTGAAAACAAGGCTGGTGGAGGGGAGGAGGCAAGCCCCTTCATCATTCAAGGTTAGTGGTGCATGCTACTTATCATTAAGAGATCTATCCCCTTGACATACGTAAGTTGAATTCCCATATTCTATGTATAGGGAGACAACAATGAAGCCTTTAAATATTCGTCAATTCTTTCATACATTTCCAGATGATGAATCTTGCTTGGTTCATTTGTTCAACACTCGATTTGGCCAAGGCCATAAATGCCCAAAGTGTGAGCGCCCATCTAAATGGTATCGAATTAAAGCCGAAAAAGCTTTTTCCTGCCAGTGGTGCGGACATCACCTACACCCGACCGTTGGCACAATATTTGAGCAAAGCCGCACCCCATTGCAACTTTGGTTCTTTGCAATCTTCCTATTCACCACCACACGCAACGGCGTTTCTGCGAAGGAACTGCAAAGGCAATTGGGAGTAACTTACAAAACTGCTTGGCGCATAGGCCATAAGATTCGTGAACACATGGCCGCTGTGGATGGCGACAATATGCTTGGTGGTGCTGTTGAGTTCGATGAGACCTATGTTGGTGGGTATCGTAGAGGCGGACAAGGTGGCAGGGGTAAACAGTGGTCTTAGCAATGGTAGAAAGAGGTGGCGATGTACACACAGTCGTTGTGCCAGACCGTAAATCAAAAACGCTCACCCCTGAAATTGTTAAAACCGATGAATTAGGCGCCGAAATCCATACTGACGAACAAGCTGGGTATCAGATATTGAGTGAAACCGGTGATTACGAACATATGACAGTCGATCACTCAAAAGAAGAATATGTTGGGCCATCTGGCGAGACAACCAACACCATTGAGGGTTTCTTTTCTCAATTGAAACGCACAATTGAAGGAACACATATATGGGTATCCAAAAAGCACCTTTGTAAATACGCGAAAGAATGTGAATTCAGGTGCAATTGCCGGAAGGTTTCTTCTTCGATGCTGCCTGAACTTTTAACGCCATTTCCAAAGTTGAAGACTGAATAACTTGATCAATAGCTTCAAGGTTGCCATCAGGCATCCCCCCGCGTTCTTTAACAAAGGCCTCAATGTCAGAAGCTTTTCTTGCTTGGCTTAGACTCACCACTTTCTTTCTCAGCAATGTTTCTATAGTCCGTTCCTCTTTATGCGCCATGAGTGACTTTATCTTTAATGCTTGCGATTTGCCCAAAGTTATATGCAAGACGCAGGAATGACAAGAAAGACCAGATAAAAAGCGCAAACCAGAGCGAAACAACAACATAGCTGAAACTCAGCGACTCAGTAACCTTAGGCTCTGTAATGATGAGTGGTATTGAGGTAATGGTCAGCAGAAACCCTGTTATGTTGGTTCGTTTGATGTAGTCCATAAATCGAGCCATCGCTTTTGTGTTTCTTAATGCTGCAATAAACCCATCGCCTTTTCCAACTACAAAACCATACACACCGAATGCAAAACCAGTCTGGATAGCTGACCAACCAAAAATAGCAGAGTACAGACCGACACTCTTCCAATTGTCAGTCGAGAATTTTTCAGACACCCAATCCGAAAAGTAAATCAACGCGGCAATCGTCAGTAGCGAACAAACAGTCGGCCCGTATTGCTCTACCCGTAAACTGAAAGTGGTTTTATTTAATTCATCAGTTGTTGCCATGCTGTCGTAACCTTTCCTTCAACCAATCCCTACGAAGTTCGTAATTCTGGTCTGGGTCGTTCCGGGGGAGGGCAATTTCCGACTTGTCAGACAAGACCTCATCGATAAGGTTTATTTCCTCCGCGGGGGAGTCATCATCTGGTTTAATAGTTGCCTTTAGAGATCGGAGATCAGCGCCTCCAATCCCCGCCATTGCTGATATTGCTCGCGCCAACCCTTTGGCAGAATCGGCCAGTGCCCCACGTTTATTTCCCATACCCATTTCAATCGTGATTACTGGAGCTTCGTATGCAGCACCCAATTCACGAAAAGATTGAACCACGGATGCACCTTGTTGCTCAATCTCCCCCAAATGATCAGGGCTTGCAATCCCAATACGTATTTTTCTTATTCCACCCGCTTGAAATTTATGCCAGTTCTCTACATCCATTTTGGGAGTAATTTGGAATGTGCCACGCCTATCAAACAGCATCAAATAATCCATCGCACGTCCAGGAGAAACGATTCTGGCATCGTACTGCATGGCTAAAGTATGGTCTGATGGTCTGTATCTGAATGCTACACCGTCACCAATCAGTCCGCCTGTTGCGAGCGGATCAACCCCATCATCCTTGACCTCAAACGGAAAATTCTCGTTACGCACCCTCGTAAATTCGCCTGCCAACTCACCTGCGTCTTCAGCGTATCTCTCTAGCCGCACTATGCTGCCTGCAGTTACCTGCTGTTGCCGCTCAGAATGATCGGCTACTCCATCTATTTGTTCAAGGGCTTGTTTTAGTGATAGACCATTTGGATTCATTTTTTCTACTGAGTAAAAACGAATTGTAATCTTGCTCGTCATTTGCTTTATCCTCCCAATACTATGGAGATAAGCTATGCGAATAATTTTAGCACGTCAACACCGTATGCAAAGGGGATAGCCCCATCATTAAGCCCGCCCCCTAATAGATCAAAGATGATAGAGGCCGAACGCAGTTTCCGCACAGAACTCGATCCACAATGAATGATATTGACGATGTGTTCTCAGATTGACGGTTTCTATTCCCGACATTAGTACTAAACTCACTCTGAAATACTATCTGTGGATTTTCAAAAGTGAATAAATTACTCTTCCTTCCTCTGTTGTTGTTTGGTTTTTTGATTGCCGACCCAGCTTTGTCTTCTGATCTCCAAAAAGGTAAGGATGCTGACGAGAATGGTGATTATGTGACTGCCGTTAAATGGTACACTCTCGCTGCCGGACAAGGTAATGACAGGGCTCAGTTTAATCTGGGTGTTATGTATAAGAAGGGACTAGGTGTTTCACAAGATTATAAGGTTGCCATTGGATGGTACACTCTTGCTGCCGAACAAGGTAATGACAGGGCTCAGCATAATCTTGGTGTTATGCACGCAAAAGGACTGGGTGTCTCACAGGATTACAAGGCTGCCGCTAAATGGTACACTCTTGCTGCCGAACAAGGTTATGATAGGGCTTAGTATAATCTGGGTAATGCGTATGCAAGAGGGGTAGGCATCTCACAGGATTATAAAGTTGCCGCTAAATGGTACACCCTCGCTGCCGAGCAAGGTTACGCTAATGCCCAAGGTTTCTTGGGTTGGTTGCATGCTTCCGGGAATGGGGTGTTAAAGAATTATACCCATGCTCATATGTGGGGAAATATTGCTTCTGCCAATGGAGATGAGTTTGGAGGTAAATTAAGGGATGAAATCGAGAAGATGATGACATCTTCTGACATCTCAACTGCCCAGCGCCTCGCAAGTGAATGTATTAAGAAGGAATACAAATATTGTGGCTGATCTCCCTAAGAACTATTGTCCGAATTAAGCGCCAACTAAGCCTTATGCGCCTTTGCATGATAATATTCAGGGTCACCAGTTAGCTCTTCTGCCATTCCATCCAGAGCCTTGCGGACCTTTGAAAGCGCATTGTAGTCATCCTTGAAGGGCGCAAGGCCATCCTGATAGCTATGAAGGTGAGATCGAAACAATTTGGCTTCTTCAAGCAGTCGTCCAAGATTGGGTTCGGTGAGTTTTTCTTTGCGTTTGGCCATGCGGTGGCATCCTTTTGAATTGTCGTGATGCCCCATGCCGCGTTCCTGACGGTAGGGTTCTGGATCAAGGTCGTCAATCACAAAACGAAGCCTCTGAGAAGGCCGCTGAGGAGTGTCTTAAAGTTTGCTGAGAACTTAGCCTCTGCGAGGGAGATCGCGTTGCTGGAGTCACGCAGAGCCGCCCTAGCTACCGTGGATGCGGAATGGCGGAAAGGCTGAGTCGCACGCAGGAACCTCGTTAAGCGAACCAGAAGGCAGGTAATAGCGGCGGGCTAATCAAATAAGGCAACCGGGGCGAGCTCATTAGGGTTTGCCTCCATTGTTTTCATTGGGGAATTTATCGTGATTGAGGCGAGAATGTGTTCAAATAAGGTCCAAAAACACATTGTGCATTCAAGGTCCCATATGCTTTCGGTGATACATTAAGTGTATGACTAATAGCAGCCCCCTAGAGTGTTGGAAGGGATAAGACACATTATCATCATTGA
>JAESQY010000062.1 GCA_016764915.1 Aliivibrio sp.
ATCGACCCTGAAAAATACTCAGGTTTTGCGTTTGGTATGGGTGTTGAGCGTCTAACTATGCTTCGTTACGGCGTAAATGACCTTCGTGCGTTCTTCGAGAACGACCTTCGTTTCCTTAAACAATTCAAGTAATTCGGAGCTAGAAATTTATGAAATTCAGTGAATCTTGGCTACGCGAGTGGGTTAAACCTGCTATTAACAGCGAAGAGCTAGCTCACCAAATCACCATGGCTGGTTTGGAAGTTGATGAAGTTGCACCCGTTGCTGGTGAATTCACCGGCGTTAAAGTGGGCAAAGTGGTTGAGTGCGGTCAGCACCCAGACGCAGATAAGCTTCAAGTAACAAAAATTGATATCGGCGAAGCCGATCTATTAGACATTGTTTGTGGTGCCGCTAACTGCCGATTAGGCCTGACTGTTGCTGTGGCAACCGTTGGTGCCGTGTTACCTGGTAACTTTAAAATCAAAAAAGCAAAGCTTCGTGGCCAACCGTCACACGGTATGCTGTGTTCTTTCTCTGAGCTAGGTATTGATGTTGAATCTGACGGCATTTTAGAACTGCCAGAAGGCTCCACACTAGGTATGGACGTTCGTGATCTTCTTGAGCTTAACGATGTTGCTATTGATGTCGATCTAACAGCAAACCGCGCAGACTGTTTTAGCATTCGTGGTTTGGCTCGTGAAGTGGGTGTTCTTAATCGTGCCGACGTAACAGAACCATCCATAGAAGCAGTAGCAACAAGTATTGAAGATACTGTTTCTATTGACGTTAAAGCAGCAGAAGCGTGTCCACGTTATCTTGGTCGTGTTATTAAGAACGTAAACGCAAAAGCGGAAACGCCAATCTGGATGCAAGAGAAACTGCGTCGTTGTGGTATTCGTTCAATTGATGCGATTGTTGATATCACAAACTACGTCATGCTTGAGCAAGGCCAACCAATGCACGCGTTTGATCTGTCTAAGATCGACGGTGGCATTGTGGTTCGTATGGCTGAGCAAGATGAGAAACTGACTCTTCTTGATGGCAACGAAGCGAAGCTAAACAATAATACGTTAGTTATTGCTGACCAAAACAAAGCACTAGCCATTGCTGGTATCTTTGGTGGTAAAGAGTCAGGCGTAACGACAGAAACAACGGATATCATGCTTGAGTGTGCATTCTTCGCACCTGATCACATCCGTGGTCGTGCTCGTGCATACGGTCTACACACTGATTCTTCTCTGCGTTTTGAACGTGGTGTTGACTCAACATTACAAGTAACAGCGATGGAGCGTGCAACACAGCTTCTTGTTGAACTTTGTGGTGGCGAAGTAGCCCCTATCTCTGCAGCAGAATCTGAAGCTGATCTTCCAACAGCAAACACTGTTGAATTACGTCGCAGCAAGTTAGATGGTCTATTAGGTCATCACATCCCATCAACAGATGTGGTTGAGATCTTAACTCGTCTAGGTTGCGCTGTTTCTATTGTAGAAGATTCAGCAACAACAGACGCAGGTTGGACGGCAACTTCTCCATCTTGGCGTTTTGATATTGCCATCGAGCAAGACCTAATTGAAGAAGTAGGCCGTATCTACGGTTATAATAACATTCCTAATCAAGCGCCAGTTGCTGCACTTAGCATGAACGTTCACAAAGAGGCAAACCAGCCGCTTAAACGTGTTCGTGACTTGCTTGTTGATCGTGGTTACCACGAAGCAATTACTTATAGCTTTGTCGAACCAGAGCAGCAGAAATTGATTGTGCCAGAGATTGAACCACTGATCTTGCCATTCCCAATTTCAGCAGACATGTCAGCAATGCGTTTAAGTTTATGGACTGGTTTGATCAACACCGTTGTTCATAACCAAAAACGTCAACAACCACGCGTTCGTTTGTTCGAAGCTGGTTTACGTTTTATTCCTGAAGAGTCAGCAGAAAACGGCATGCGTCAAGAGATGATGCTTGCTGGTATTATCGCAGGTACTCGTGGTGAAGAACACTGGGATATTGCGACTAATACGGTCGATTTCTATGACCTTAAAGGTGATTTAGAAGCGGTACTTGAATTGACAGCTAACGAATTAGCGTATGAGTTCAAAGCCGCTAAACACCCAGCACTTCACCCTGGCCAAACAGCAGCTATCGTTGTTGGCGGAAAAGAGGTGGGTTTCATCGGAACAGTACACCCAGAGCTAGAGCGTAAGTTTGGCTTGAACGGCCGTACTATCATGTTTGAAATCGAGTGGGATGCAATCAATACTCGTGCTATTCCAGAGGCTGTTGCGCTATCTAAATTCCCAGCTAACCGTCGTGATATTGCGGTTGTTGTGAGTGAAAGTATCCAATCTGGTGATATCGTAAACGAATGTTTAGCATCGGGTGGTGAGCTACTCACTGCTGCTAAATTGTTTGATGTTTACCAAGGGCAAGGCGTAGAAGCTGGTAAGAAAAGTTTGGCTATTACGCTGACGTTGCAATCTACTGAGAGAACGTTAGAAGATGCAGATATTTCTGCAGCTGTTGATTCTATTGTTGCTTCAATAGGCGAAAAATTTGGTGCTTCTTTAAGAGATTAATTACGACTTTTACTTCAGTAATTAATCACTTATTAAACCGACTACATTAATGTAGTCGGTTTTTTTTACCCTAAAGGCCATTTATCCCTATTTTCTGCTAAAAAAAGTGTTTTTATAAGAGATTAGTAACATATTGAAATTTAGTTTCTTTCTCTGTTTTCTTGAAGAAATCGTTATTAACAACTATGTAAATAAGGAAATCTAACAGGGGATCTGGCACCAGCGTCTACTTTTTACACAGCTCTAGCCCTTATGAAAACTGGCATGCGAAAAAAGTTGGCGAAAATCATACGCTTGGCATACACTGTATACAGTCAGGTAGAATGAATAAAACCTGATAAGAAGTTTACGGGTCGAAGTGAGAAATTTCGACAACACTAATATTTAATCCTTTGAGGGAAGTTCTATGGCGCTCACCAAGGCCGATCTGGCAGAGAACTTATTTACAACACTTGGACTTAGCAAACGTGACGCCAAGGAGACAGTTGAGGTGTTTTTTGAAGAAATTCGACAAGCACTTGAAAATGGCGAACAAGTAAAATTATCTGGGTTTGGTAACTTTGATCTTCGAGATAAAAGTGAGAGGCCTGGTCGAAACCCAAAAACAGGGCAAGACATTCCTATTTCAGCTCGCCGTGTGGTTACCTTTAGACCAGGGCAGAAGCTTAAAGCTCGAGTTGAATCAATCGAAGTTAAAAAATAAAAGAGAGTTCATCTTTTGCAAAAAGCCGTGTAATGAAAATTACGCGGCTTTTTTTATTTATCGATATTTGGATACAGATATTTGATGGTTACTCTGTATAATCAAAAACAGAGTAAAATGTTCATTATATTCACTATTCCGAACTGGCCCCTGTCATGGAGCGACAAATGCAATCATCTAACGGTAGCGCACTTTTTCTTTCTCAAACGCTGAATATGTCGAGTGAAGTGGTAGCAACGGAGACTCAACTGGGTAATCGAACTAGAGTAAAGCTTATTTCCCGTGGCATTGTAGAGATCATCCCTTTTCATTGTGGTGGTAAGGATATTATCATTTCTGCTGGTGTTCATGGTGATGAAACAGGTCCAATGGAGTTGGTAGACCGTATAATCACTGACATCCTGAATGAAAATATAGTGTTACAACATCGCTGCCTCTTTATTTTGGCCCACCCAGAAGCCACCAATCAGTTTACACGCTTTGTTGGTGAGAATTTAAATCGACTGTTTGGTGAGCGTCATGTTGAAACGAATAAAGAACATAAAATAGCGAATTACTTACAAACTGTAGTCACCCACTTTTATGCTAAATCTGAAGTGAAGGATCGCTGGCACTTAGATCTTCACTGTGCAATACGAGATTCAGAACATTATACTTTTGCGGTCAGTCCTCATACGGCTAATGACACACGTTCCAATGAGTTAGGCGGCTTCTTACAAGCAAGTAAGATTGAGGCACTGATGCTATCAACCACGGCTTCTCCAACCTTTAGTTGGTATTCAGCTCAGAATTTCTCAGCTCAAGCATTAACCATGGAGCTCGGCAAAGTAGCAAAGATTGGAGAGAATGACTTGGCCTCGTTAAACGATTTTGATCAAGGGTTACGAAAGTTGATTTGTGCAGAGCAAGTAACCACAGAGTGTTGGGATAATTCGGTAAAAAGCTACCAAGTGAGCCGTACGCTGACCAAACGAAGCGATGAGTTCAAGTTAACCTTTCCCAACAATCAAGCCAATTTCAGCTTCTTTCCCCAGGGACACTTATTAGCGACGGATATCGACAGTACGCAATATCATGCGATTGAAGGTGGTGAGGCTGTGGTGTTTCCAAATGCAGATGTCGCGATAAACCAGCGCGCCGCACTGTTAGTGAAACCCGTACAGCTCGAGATCAGCAGCGACCAACTCAAGGTCATTGAGTCTTGAGCATCGATCTGTATCGATTAGATAAACAGCATAAGAGGCGTTGGCTCGGTGCTTTTGTGTTGATGTGCTCGGCGCTCATTGTTACGGCACTATTCTCGCTCTCTGTTGGTGAGATATTCATTTGGCCATTCAAGCCAGAGGGTGACTTAGAGAGAATGCTGATTACTGAATTGAGATTGCCTCGATTAATTGCAGCAATCGCCGTTGGTGCCGCGCTAGCTGTTTCTGGTGCCTCTTTGCAAGTGTTGTTAGGAAATCCATTAGCGGAGCCTGGAATATTAGGCATTTCTGGCGGAGCAAGTTTGGCGCTTGTGGTGGTGATGTTTCTACTTCCCGTTTTTCCTTCAGTAGAGGTGATGATGTTTGCCGCGATGTGCGGAGCATTGGTATTTACATTGATATTGGTGGCATTGGCAAGTCGGCAGAGGTTATCTACCACTCGTCTCTTATTAGTGGGTGTTGCGCTAGGCATCCTTTCTGGTGCAGGAGTAACGTGGGGCTTTTATTTCAGTGATGATCTGAATCTACGACTGCTGATGTATTGGTTAATGGGCAACTTAGGAGGCGTGAGTTGGACGCAGCTCAGTGTGGTTATTTTTATGTTGCCTGTCATTGTTTGGTTATGCAGCAAAGGCAAGCAGCTGGATACGTTGATGATGGGAGAGATTTACGCCAAACAGCTGGGTTTAAATGTAGATAAGCTTCGTTGGCAGTTGATTTTAGTGGTGTCACTCCTGGTTGGAGCAAGCGTGGCTCTCGGTGGAGTGATTGGTTTCATTGGTTTGGTTATTCCACACCTAATTCGTTTATGTATTGGTGCTCAAAACCAATACTTACTGCCTTTGTCTGCCATTTTTGGTGCATGTTTATTGGTATTCTCGGATACCTTATCTCGTATCTTACTGTCGTCAGCGGAATTGCCTGTCGGTGTGGTGACTACATCAATAGGAGCACCAGTATTCATCTGGTTGTTGTTGAAGAGCAGTGATTAATCTTAATAAAGTATCGATGATGCCACGCTTACAGCCTATCTCTCTTGTGCTCAAGCAAGGGGAAGTGCTGCACATTATCGGACCGAATGGCAGTGGTAAAAGTACCCTTATTGCCTGTTTGTCTGGCCTGTTCAATTACCAAGGAAGCGTTGAAGTAGAAGGTAAAGAGGTCTCTAACTGCTCATTGGAAGAGTTGGCCATTAAACGTAGTTATCTATTACAACAAGATAAACCTGCCTTTTCAGTCACGGTTGCGCACTACTTGTCGATGTCTGTAATGAACCCATTAATTGATAAACATCGTGTTCAAGATGTTGTGACTTTATTGGTGACGGCACTAGATATTATAGAGATGATGGAGAGAAGTATTCATCAGCTGTCTGGTGGAGAGTGGCAACGTGTTAGGTTAGCGGCTTCATGCTTGCAAATTTGGCCGTCAATCAATCCAAATGCCCGGTATTTGTTACTCGATGAGCCTGCTACCGCATTAGATGTCGGTCATGAAACTAAAATGTACCAGTTGATTCGTCAAGTAAGTCGTTTAGGTATTTGCGTGATTATTGCCAATCATGATCTTAATCGAACGCTGCAAGAAGCGGATAAAGTGTTACTGCTAAAAGAGGGCGCGTGTGTTGATTTTGGTGATATTAGTAGAGTGATGACCCAACAGACGTTGAGTTATGTTTTTAATACCAATCTTAAAAAAGTAGAGCTCAATAATAAGCCGTATCTGATCTTTGAACGCAGTTGAGTGGCTGGTTCAATTCAATTTTCAAATATTACCAAGAGAAGACGATGAGCATATCAAAATTAGATCTCCAATTCGAGCCTCAAATCCAACATAAAATTGACCAAAAAACCAAACCGATAGGTGCATTAGGGCAGCTGGAGCCGCTGGCTAAAAAATTGGCACTGCTGCAAAGTCAGAATTCAAACGCTCCAATTGATAAAATAACGATTAATAACCCAACGGCAGTGGTCTTCGCAGCAGATCATGGGATTGCCAAGCAGAGTATCAGTATTGCGCCGAGTGCAGTGACTCGTCAAATGGTGCTGAATTTTATCCAAGGAGGCGCGGCAATCAACTGTTTTTGTAAAGTGAATAATATTGCTTTAAAAGTGGTGGATGCAGGAATCATTGAGCCGATTGAGCAATCTCATCCCTCTTTTGAAAGTCGACGTTTAGGTGCTGGGACCCATAATCTAGCAGAACAACCAGCGATGAGCATGTCACAAGTTGAATTGGGCTTGAAACATGGCGCTGAAGTCGTAGAAGCGTTAGTTGCACAAGGCTGTAATCTGCTGATCGTGGGTGAGATGGGCATTGGCAATACCAGTTCGGCCTCGGCAATGTTAGCGGCCTTTACCAATGAAGAGTTATCGATTTGCGTCGGCAGTGGCACTGGCATTACGGCAGAGCAAAAAGCGTTGAAAACAGAGTTGATTGGTCGAGCACTCGATCGTTTTGAGAGCCGCGATCCCAAAACTATTATGAGCGAAGTGGGCGGTTTTGAAATTGTTCAGATGACAGGGGCTATTTTAGCCGCGGCCAAAGCTGGTATTGCTGTGTTAATTGATGGCTTTATTGTAACGACGGCAGCATTGGCAGCTTGTCAACTTGAACCTGCGGTAAGAGATTATCTGATATTCGCTCATCAATCAGAAGAGGCGGGACATAAATTGCTTCTTGCAGACCTACAGGGCTTACCATTGCTTAACTTGGAGCTTAGGTTAGGTGAGGGGACTGGAGCGGCTCTAGCATTGCCTCTGCTCCGTGCAGCAGCCAGTTTTTATAATGACATGGCAAGCTTTGAAAGTGCGGGAGTGACTGTTTGATCGTATTGCTAAAAAAACAGCTCAATCTATTCTACTTAGCATTGAGCTTTTTTACTCGTATACCGATACCGATAAATACACCTTACTCGAGTCGATTGCTTAATCAATCCGGTCGTTATTTTTCCCTTATTGGTTTACTGGTAGGGGCGGTTGCCGCTCTGAGTTTTTATGGCTCACAGCGGGTCTTTAGTGACAGTGTAGCAATTGTTATTTCCATGATAATTAGTCTGTTATTGACCGGTGCTTTTCATGAAGATGGATTGGCCGATATGGCAGATGGTATCGGTGGAGGAATGACAGCGGATAAGCGATTGTTGATCATGAAGGATAGCCGGATAGGCACTTATGGCGCAGCAAGCTTAGTATTGGTGCTGCTGTTTAAATTTGTTCTATTATCAGATTTGGTATTTAATCTCTCTTTTTTTTGCATGTCTCTGTTATTAGCACACGGCTTGTCCAGAGCAGTCGCGGCCAGTTTGATCTTTGATATGCCCTATGTCAGTGACATTGATACCAGTAAGAGCAAACCGCTCGCCAGTCGGCAATCAGTGCTTGAACTATTGGTATTGGTAACTATTGGTTGCGTGCCGCTACTCTATTTTTCTATCACCTTAACACTGTGCCTAGTGCCAGTATTATTACTGTACCGTCAACTGTTTAAACGCTGGCTGATGAAGCGTATTGGTGGATTCACCGGAGATTGCTTAGGAGCGACACAGCAAATTAGCGAAATCATTATTTATCTGATGATTTTGGCGGTAGTACAATGAAAATATACCTTTTAAGGCATGGCAAAGTTGAAGGAGAGCCTGCGTTATATGGTTCAACCGATGCACCAGTATCCGCTGATATTATCGAACAGATGGCTCAAGCTCTAAAGAGGGGATCGATTACATTTGATTTGGTGGTGAGTTCACCGTTGCAACGCTGTTCAACGTTAGCTGATAAGCTTCATGCTGAAGGTGAGATACCTATGATGAGTATGGCTGGTTTTCGAGAAATGGATTTTGGACTTTATGATGGCCAACCTTTTGAGCAGCTGAAAGATGAATGGACACACTTAGAGCGTTTTTGGCAAGATCCGGCAAAAAAGCCACTGCCCGATGCAGAGTGCCTTGCTGATTTTGAGCATAGAGTGATTAAAAGCTGGAACGAGCTCCTGTGCATTGCTTCTATGAATCAGTGGCACGAGCACTCAATACTGCTGATCACGCATGGCGGCGTCATTAGAGTCCTAATCAGCCACATTTTAGGTATTGATAGCAGTAATCCTAAACTGTTCAGTCATCTGAAAATTGCCAATGCCAGTGTAACTACGATTGATCATAGTATTTACCAACATGATGGTGCTGAAGAGGCTGTGACCACCGTTGAGTCGATCGCTTTGCCGTTACTGTAGGGTGTGAGAAATATTGGATATAAAAAAGGCATCAATTTGATGCCTTATATTCCATTGTCACTTAGTTCTATCTAGTCACGGAAGTTGGTGAACTGAAAAGGCTGATCCAGGTCGACTTCACGAACCAGAGCCATAACGCCTTGCAGATCGTCACGTTTTTTTCCAGTAACACGAACTTGTTCACCTTGAATCGCAACTTGTACTTTTAGCTTGGCATCTTTAATTGCTTTGACTAATTTTTTAGCTGTTAAGCTCTCAATACCTTGCTTAAAACCAATATCTTGATGGTAAAGTTTACCACGGTGAGTAAAGTCTTTTGGATCCATAGCATTCGCATCAACACCACGTTTGGCTAAGTTGGATCGCAAAATATCAAGAAGTTGATTGAGTTGAAAATCAGACTCAGAAGTTAAAGTGACTACCTCACCTTTTAATTCGAATGTGGCTTCTATCCCACGAAAATCAAAACGGGTTGATAGTTCTCTGGTTGCGTTTTCAACAGAGTTTTTAAGTTCGACAGTATCGACTTCAGATACAATATCAAAGGCAGGCATAATTAATCCTTACAGCGAGTTTTAACGGCAGAAGATAGCATGTCTAACATGGTGATAGTATCTTCCCAATGTAAACATGGATCAGTGATCGATTTACCGTAAATTAGGTTATCAAGATCAGCCATTGACTGATTACCTTCTAAAATGAAACTTTCAGCCATGATCCCAGCGACGAAACTACTGCCTGACGTAATCTGTTGGCAGATATCCTGAGCAACATCAAGCTGACGTCGATGCTGTTTTTCGCAGTTGGCGTGGCTAAAGTCAACGATCAAACGTTGTGGCAAATCAAATTGCTCTAGGTTCTTACATGCAACTGAAACCGATTCAATATCATAGTTTGGTGTTTTGCCACCGCGTAAAATGACATGTCCAAATGGGTTGCCTGATGTGCGGTATACCGTCATACGTCCCTGTTTGTCAGGTGAGTAGAAGTAGTGTGAAGCGCTGGCTGCTCTAATGGCATCAATGGCAATTTTGGTATTTCCATCAGTACCATTTTTAAATCCAACCGGACAAGAGAGTGCGGAAGCCATCTCTCGGTGAATTTGCGATTCAGTCGTACGTGCACCAATGGCGCCCCAAGTAATCAAGTCTGAAATATATTGTCCAGTGATCATATCAAGGAATTCAGTGCCTGCAGCTAAACCCAGTTTATTTATATCAAGCAGTAACTTTCTTGCTTTGTGTAATCCATCTTCTAATGCATAACTTCCATTAAGGTTTGGATCTGTGATTAATCCTTTCCAACCAACGACGGTTCTTGGTTTTTCGAAATAAGTTCTCATTACAATGAATAACTCATTTGAATATTGCGTCTGCACAGCGGCAAGTCGAGTTGCGTAATCTAAAGCGGCCACAGTATCGTGTACTGAGCAAGGCCCAATAACAACCAATAAACGGTTATCTTGGCCTGAAAGAATCGCTTCAACTTGGCGTCGAGAGCTTTCAATATGTTCTGCAACTTCATTGGTCAATGGATGAGCTGTATTTAATTCAGCAGGTGTAGGCATCGGTCCTAGAGGTTGTGTTCTTAATTCATCTGTTTGTAAAGGCATAGTTTTTTTATCGCAAATAATGCGCCTGTTATTCATTTGACATACTCCTGTGTACGATAACGGAAATGGAGAAACTAATAAACAACTAAAAAGAGAGGGATTTATATCTAAAGGCTTGAGTTGTCGTTCATGACTCGGTATGTTTAATGTGAAGCAAAAGCAATTTTTCAATGGTTTGTTGTCATGGAGTATTATGGAATACGGAATTCACCCAGAACTTGTAGAAGTAGGTAGTTTGCCTGAATTCGGTCAACCTTCGTCAAACAACATCACACTATTTGTCTCTCTTTCGGGGCTAATTCAAGAGAAAGTATTTTATCATCCTAAAGCAGCTTTAGATCCGGATGAATTGTCTGAATTGGAAAAACAGACGTTAGATACCATGGTTGAACATATTGGTAACCCGGTAGAACACTTCATTTCTACCTTAGTATCCAGCGTTGAAGCGGCGATTACCACACAACATGAAATCATTAAAATCTGTCTGTCTGATGCTGATAGTTTCACTTTTTCAGCTCTATTAGGCGGTAAATGTGAATTGATTGAGCAAAATCCGGTACTTGGAGTTCGCGGTGTTTCTCGTTTTGCTAATGAGCAATTTGCAGAGTGCTTTGTCCTTGAGTGTGAAGTGATCAAACGTTTAATTTCAAATATTGACGGCAAGGCAAGCATTGAAATTGTGGTGCCATTCGTTCGTACCTTAAGTGATGCGGCCACGATTATTGATCTCTTAGCAGAGCAAGGGCTACCAAGAGGTCTGAACGGTTTAAAAATCAATTACGTTTGTGATGTACCTGCCGCAGCAATGAGTTCTGAAAAGTTACTTCAATATTTTGATGGTTTGGTGATTAACAGCGATAATTTAGCGCAGTTAACCTTAGGGGTCGATAAATCAAATGAATTGCTTTCCTATCTTTATAACCCACAAAATGAAGCGGTTATACAGTTGATATCGCAAGCGGCTAGAGCGGCGTGTGCAGTAAACAAACCTGTTCTTCTTTTGTCTGACAATTTAGTCAGTTATCCTAAATTACAAGAACAGCTGATTGAAATTGGTGTAAAAGATATTGTTATTACCCGTTAACCAAGAATGAATTAACAATCAAACCAGCCTAACCGCTGTTTTTTATTTAGGACTATAAATGTCAAAATTAATCAGTATTTTGGGTTGCGGTTGGTTGGGCTACCCCCTTATATCGCGCTTAATCGCATTACCACATTCCAAGATTAAAGCCGCAACGCGCTCAGAGCAAAAACTCCAGCAAATAGCAGCACTTGATATTGATGCTTACCAACTGGATATTTCAGATCTCCAGCAAAGTGATGCCCCCTTTTTTACGAGTGATATTCTCATTGTGAACATACCATCCAGTGATATTGCAGGTTATCAATCACTGGTAGAAAAAATAAAACGTTCGACCATACAACAGGTAATATTAATAAGCAGCACCTCTGTTTATACTAATAGCAATAGCACGGTATCTGAAAGCAGTCACATTGATACCAATAGTGCGCGTTATCAAATTGAACAACTGTTTGAACAACAAACATCGTTCACAACACTCATTTTAAGGTTTGCAGGATTGATTGGTCCAAATCGTCACCCGGCCCGATTTTTTAAACCAGGGAGAGTGGTCTCACACTCGCAGGCTCCCGTTAATATGCTGCATTTAGATGATTGTATAGAGATCATTGTTACTGCGTTAGATAAGCCTTTCTGGCAAGGCATATTGAATTGCTGTGCAGATTCCCATCCAACCAAACAACAATTCTATACTCACGTATGTGCTCAATTAGGTGTGACACCACCAGAATTTATTCAACAAGATGAGATGAGTTTTAAAGTGATCAGTAACGAGAGATTAAAACAGCAATTGGATTATCGTTTTATACACCCGGACTTAATGAAAATAGAGTTTTAATCTGATTCACATTAGCAGGCCGATCAGATAGGATCCGCTTCAATAGCAGAATTAATAGATAGTGAGTATAAAATGAGTGAGTCAGAGTTTAACAACGACAATGAGCATGAAGAGTACATTGAAGTTGAAGCAGAAGAGATACTTGTCGCTTGTCAGCCAATTGAACTGTATAAGGTGCTCAAAATTGCCAACTTAGTCAGTGGCGGTGGTGAAGCTAAAATGATCATTGCTGATGGTTATGTTGCCGTAAACAGTGAGATTGAATTACGCAAGCGTCGAAAATTATACGATGGTGATGTGATTGAATTTAATGAATCATTTTATGTGGTGATGTGCGACCAACCAATAGGCGAAGCAATACCAGCTTTAGTCAAACCTGAAAAAATCGTTGAGCCAAAAAGTGGTAAACCATCAAAGAAAAGTGCAACAAAAAACAGCACTAAAAAGAAGAGCAAAAACAAAGAAAAAGAAGTTGTTAAAGAGAGAGACGGTTCAACAGGACGCTTTACTATTGATTTTTAAGTAAAGACACCCTGTAACGTATTGAATTAAGCTTTGGGAAATATCTGTTCAATATCGACAATTTTTGAACGATTGACGATAATCTTCCAGCGATAGAGTTCCACATTCTTATCGTCAGTGGTCTCTTTAATCACCAGATTGATTAAATGGCGTTTTTCTACCGCCTCTTTACTAACCTGACCTTCATTGAGTAGATAGATTTTCTGTGACCCTTTCTCCATTAAACGAGAGAGAGGGCGCAGATCGACATTCATGCTTTCACGTGTCTGTTCATAACCACTCATGAACTTAGTGATAGCCATCTTAGTCTGGCTCTTATAATGAAGAATGACCTCCTCACGTTGAGACACCCTACGTTTACGAATCGATTGAACATCTTTCGCCAAATTAGAGAAAGATTGATACTCTAACCATTCAATTTTTCGACCTATTTGCTTCCCAGAGGTTGGATCTGAGTAGACCTTTCTCCATTTTGGTTTGCCTTTTTGAATCCAACGCCACAGGGCATCTCTTAAGTCATCTTTAAAGATTTCACGTATCGCATAGATAAATGAGATTGCAAAAATAAAAGAGACGGTTATCTCTCCTAACAATCCGCGTGCTTGAATGATCATCAAACTGACAAACAACATAACAAATGCGGTTGCACTGCCTTTAACCATACGTTTAACATTATTGCCCATTGCGCTGGTTTTTTCCTTTAAAACAATGGGGTATTCGATTAAACGTCTAGATAGACGCATTTTATTCGACATTCGGGTAAGGTCGGCGCGAGCTTTTTGAGAGTTATAACTTTTATCAATCCGATAATTATGTTCTTTTTCACAAATTTCAATCAACCGATTTCTGATGTTAGCGTTGCTTTTACTGCGTGGAAGGTGCGCCACAAGTGAAAGAAATTTTTGCTCGGTGTACCAAGAGAGATAGTTATCGATATTGGCGTAGTAACGCTTGAGTTGGTCTTCGTAAGGAACACTTCGACGTAAACGCTTTAAAATATCCAGAGCTAAAGAGATAACCTCTTCAAACTCTTCAATGGTAATCTCTTCTTGATCATCTTTAGTTAAATCTGCCGAAGATTTTTCCAGTGCAAGTGCATATTGATATGCGTATAAGCTCAAACTCAAACGGTATTGTTCAGATGAAAGTCGTCCTCGTTGTGCTAAACGACTATGTACCAATGGAAGGTGATTCTGGTTACTAAAGTAAGTACGATGACTGGAGATCGAATTATAGTAAAAGTCAGATTCTTTGAGTATGTCGGGAGATAAACCAAGTTCACCAGGTACAAAGAGAAACATTTCTAATGTTTGTTGTTTGCTTTCATCAACAATATGAGAAATTTTAAGAGACAAACCGTCTTTTTTATCTACTGTAATCAATAACTGTGCCTCCAAATTCAATTTTTATGTTTCAATATATCAGATATTTGTGGCAATTTTTTATTGCAGTTAAAAAAGATGCAAACTTTTGATTAATCGTTAGCGAAAGGTATGCGCAGATCACGTATAATCCCCACATATTAGAATTTGAGATAGATAAAATGATTAAGATTGGTCAGAACAACTCGTTTGAAGTCGTCAAGGTAATGGACTTCGGTGTTTTTTTAGACGGTAAAGAGTTTGGTAATATTTTACTTTCATCTCGTTATGTCCCTGAGAATACAAAACTGGGCGATCAAGTTGACGCATTTATCTTCTATGATTCTGACCGTGAGGTTGTCGCGACGACGGAAACTCCGATTGCTCAAGTTGGGCAATGGGGAGTGATGAATATCGTTGGGGCAAACAGTTACGGTGCATTTGCAGATTGGGGCATCATTAAAAAAGACCTACTTATCCCTTTTAGTGAGCAGATAAATCGTCTGGTTGAAGGTCAAAATGTGTTGATTTATGTTTATACCGACAATGCATCAGGCAGAATTGTAGGCACAACAAAATTTAATCGTTATCTTGATAAAACAGCGGTTAATTACCAAGCGGGCCGAGAGGTTGATCTATTGATCGCTGAGGTGACGGACCTGGGTTATAAAGCAATTGTTAATGGTGAGCATTGGGGCTTGATATTTAAAACCGAAGCTTATGGGAAATTGTTCATTGGTAAGAAATTGAAAGGTTACATCAAAAATGTTCGCTCTGATGGAAAAATCGATCTCTCATTACAAAAATTAGGCACAGAGAGAATGGATGATCTCAGCGAGAAAGTGATGAGCTCTTTGAATAAAAAAGACGGCTTCATTCCGGTGAGTGATAAATCAACGCCAGAAGAGATTTTTGCCGTTTTTCGTACCAGTAAAGGCACCTTTAAAAAGACCATTGGTGGTTTGTACAAGCAAGGGTTAATTACGATTGAAAAAGAAGGCATTCGCCTGATTGAAAAGCCAGAGTAGTGTTTTGAGAAAAATGCCCGTGACAAAGGTTGTCTCGGGCTTAGAGGGAAAGCTCAGTTGATCGAGAGCATCAAAAAGTTAACAGTTTGATCCTAGCTTAGCTCGGTTAGATTACTAGTTCATAAATGAGACATTACTGCAAACATCGTAAGCTAATTTCGAATATCAATGCGTTAGCAATCGAATAAATTGGTATCTTTTACCAACTCTCTTGGGTATCCATTTTTAATTCGATTTCCAACCCATTTGCCAATACCAATAACATCTCCGTTATAGCTGACAATCACTTCTCCTTTGCCGACAGCTTCAGGTCTAATATCACGACACATGTACCACTCTTTAGCCATTTCTGAACTGATTTCAACTGAATTTGTAGATGATGATGTGTCAGTTAAGGCGATAATTGCTTCATGCTGCCATTTGTATCCCTTTTTGTGTTGATCCGCGAGCTTTATACCGATGCGTTGAAAGCGGATCTCTTTGAGTAATGGCTCAATAGCGATTGGAAACAGCCAGACTTCACTGTCACGCAACCACACACTATGCTGCTTGGGCAGTTGCAGTTGTAAGGTTTGGCTAAGTGCGTCACTCAGCTGCAGGCACTCTTTCTCAGACGCTTTATTAAATGGGAATTTACCCAGTTTTTTCTTCACAGTGAGCTTTGGCACACTTGCGGTTTTCCTAATTCTTGCGACAAAGAAGCCTTCACAGTCAAAAATCTGCGGGAATATGTGCAGGAACCCCTCTTCAGTGCATGCTTTATCTGCTCCGTCAAAGAGATTATGCAGTGATTCAAATTGCACGGCATCGCCAAACGTATGCTTTAAGTGATGACAGATGTCTTGGTTCTCTTGATGGCTTAAAGTACAGGTAGAGTAAACAAGAACACCATTAGGTTTAAGCGCATGAAAGGCACTTTCAATTAACTCTCTTTGGGTGGATCCTATCTCTTCAATAGCGCCTAAGCTCCAATTCTTCATGGCATCTGGATCTTTACGAATAGTGCCTTCGCCAGAGCAGGGTGCATCCAATAAAATTGAGTCAAAGGTCTCTGGCAACCACCGACCAAACACTCGGCCATCAAAGTGGGTTAATGCGACATTTCGTACGCCGCAGCGCTTGACGTTGGCACTTAGCACTTTTATACGACTGGCTGAGTATTCGTTGGCGACTAACAGTCCTTGGTTCATCATTTCAGCACTAAGCTGCGTGGTTTTTGAACCTGGTGCCGAGGCAACATCCAACACGACACCAAGTTGCTGGTTGTCTGTAGTCAATGCGGTTACTGGCATCATCGAGCTTGCTTCTTGAATATAAAAAAGACCTGCAAGATGTTCAGCAGTATTACCCAAAGGTGTATTCTCATCTGCTGGTCGTTGCAACCAAAACCCGGTATTGCACCAAGGAACAGAAGTCAAAACCCAACCTTTTGATTCGACGCGCTGTTTAAAATCGGGCACTGATATTGTCAATGTATTAACACGAATACTGCGGCGGAGAGGGCGAGAACAAGCGGCAATAAAATCGTCAATATTCAGATGTTTTGGAAGAATGTTAGCGATATGATTGGTGAATGCTTCTGGTAAGGAGATGGTTTTGCTCACGCGAGTACTCTTAGTGTAGTAGTTCTTAATGGCATGGAGTGTACCCTAAACTGAAGTTTGAGTCGCAAAATATAAAAAATGCAGCGATAACGCTGCATTTTTTGTGGTGATTCAGTTGATTGGGGGGTTAATTGCTATTTGGGTTGGGTATGGCCGTTTGCCAGTTTTTCCACTCTAACTCAGCTTTAGGGTGCAGAAGGAAGTTCTTCCCCTCTTTAGCTATCGCCTGCAATGCCACATCTTCTGGGGTAGAGAACGCAATTCCGCCTCTGATTAAGCTGTCTACCGTGCCAGTATGAATAGTGGCGCCTGTAAGACCAATAGCAACATCCAAACCCGAGGCGTTCCAGAATAGTGTGTTTTCTCTAATGAGGTATGCGTATTTGTCCTCAATACTGATATCAATTAATACTCTATCAGAAAGGTTCCCTAGCTTAATATGGCTAACATGACCTACTTGAATATCACGGTAAAGAATAGGAGTGCCAACGCTCACGGAGTCTCTTTTGATACTTTCTAATGTAAAGGTGTTGCTATTAACAGGGGTAGGTTCGCGGTTTAGCTTAAACGAGGTCACCCTGTCACCCTTGCCAGGTTCGACTCGAATGTAATTGACCAGCAAAGCGTCAAGATCTTTGGTTTCCATCAGAGATATTTTTGGTTGTATGACCCAAAAATGGCTGTTTGCTTTGACTATTTGGTCAGTAAATTGCGGGTAGATTCTACTTTGGTACTCAATATCGCCTGTATCAAAATTAGGGATCAATTTGGTTATTTCACCGATTGTTACCCCTTTGTATTTGATCTTAGTGCCTTGGGATACCGAAAGAGTTTCTCTTGAACGCAGGCTGATCAATGCGCCAAATTGTTGTGCTTGTTTCAACGATGGATAGAGTTTCCATTTTTCACCCTGTTTATTCTCAACGCCTTTAACTTCATCAAATGAGATGCCACCTTTAACTAAGTTAAGCAGTGGGGCTGCTTGGATGCTAATACCATTAAGGCCAGCTTCAATACTGACACCCGAATGATTCCAAAATACGCTCTCTTTAGTGATTAAATGAGCGTAGCGGTTTTCAATGACAGCTTTGACGATCATTCCTTCTCGGCCAAGGGTGTAGCTGGCCACTTTACCTACTTGCAAGTTACGGTACAAAATGGGACTGCCTTTGCTAACCGGTGGCATCTCCTTAGCAAGAAGAGTGATAGTTGTACTTCCTGATGCGTTAAAATCGGCAAGTTCAGCTAATGCGCTGCTTTTAAACAGAGTGTATTGTTTAAGAGGTTTTATTGCTCCACGACTACTGAAACTGATTGAGCCAGACAGTAACTGGCTGGCGGGCGGGATAGTGACACTCACTCCGTTATCGGTAAACTCAGCGGTTGCGCTGCCAGTGACGTAGAAACGATTTCGGCTTTTGATTAAGTTTTTATATTCAGAGTGGATAATGATATCAAAAACCACTTGATCATTAGTGAGTTGAACCTGAGTGATCGTACCTACTGCTATGCCTTTGTATAATACGTCGGTATCAGCATTTAAGCCGTATGACGAATCTGCAATAAGTGAGAACTGAATAGAATCAGATTTCTCTTGTACTAATTCATGCTTACGAACAGCGGTAAAAATACGGCTTTTTTCACCAGCACTAGGAACAATCGTTAAGAAGTTGCCACGAACTAAATTGCCAACGTTCTCTATGCCTGATAATGAGACTTTTGCTTCTTCAAGTACAAAGCGGGCGCCGGTGTTTAAGAAGTCACTGAAACTTGGTTGAATCGTGGCATCTGCGATGATTTCAGTACGGTCTTCGCTCAGGTGTAAATTGTTAATTTGGCCAATTTCAAGACCACGATACATAATAGGTGAGCCATTTGGGCTGATTTCACTGTCGTCAGGTAGTGTGATTTTTATCGAGATACCACGACCTGCAGTTTTAATATCAGAGTAGAGTTTAAATTCACGCTTATTTTGAACCAGTTTACCGTCATCAGGAGAGTCGACCGCTATTCCGCCGCTGAGCAAAGCAGGTAACCCTTCAAACTGAATATCCAAGCCATTAAAACCAAGGTTTGCAGCCATACCACTGACATTCCAAAAACGACTTTTTGTCGTAATAAGGTGTGAATATTTTTCGCTGATTAAGGCGTGGATTTTTACCAAGTCTGATTCATTGTCTAACTGAAAATTGTAGACTTCGCCAATTGGGATTTTTTTGTAGAAGATTTTGGTGCCGACAGAGATAGAACTTAAATCATTTGAGTTTAATATCACCGCGAGTCCATTAGTGCTTGGACGCTCAGTTGGGGGACTCTCCAAAGCCGTAAATTCAGTTTGTTTGATGCCAGTGCCTGGCTGAATTGCAATGTAGTTTCCCGATACAAGGGCATCTAAACCTGAGATCCCACTAAAGGAAGCTTGCGGCTTTACCAACCAGAAGCTAGTACTGCTTTTGAGAAGCTGTGATGCTTCCGCGTAGATTTCAGCATCGACGTATATACTCTTTAAATCTTCAGCCAAAGTGATCTTTTTAACCAAACCGACTTCAAGACCTTGATAGCGGATAGTGGTTCTTCCTTCTATTAACCCTTGTGCATTACTGAACTCAATTTTAATCCGATCGCCTACGCCACTTAATGCATTGAAAACGAGCCAACTGGCCAGAACTAATGCTACTAAAGGTAAAAGCCACAACGGTGAGATCCCTCTGGCTTTTCTTATGTTAGGGGTTGACGGAGTATTATCGTGAAGGTTCTGATTGCTCATAGTTTTCCCAAATTAAACGCGAATCCAAACTCTCAGTCGCTAACATCGTTAATACAACGACAAATGCAAATGCAATAGCACCGGAGCCGGGAGTAAAATCAAGTATCTGACCTCTATCAATTAAAGCCATCATGATTGAAATAACAAAAAGGTCCATAACGGACCATTTACCAATCCATTTCACCGCAGAGTAGATAAACATGCGTTGTCTGTGAAAAACACTGCGTTTGAACTGGATGCAAAGAAGTATGTAGCTTAGGCCGAGTATTTTTGTTACCGGAACAATAATACTGGCAATAAATATGATTGCCGCAATGCCACTCATATCATCTCTAATCAGCGAGACTACACCAGAGAAAATAGTGTCTTCGACTCGTTTCCCATGATTAAAAAATATTGAAATAGCAAAAAAATTTGCAGGAAATAAAGAGATGGTAGCTGCAATTAAACAGGCCCATGTTTTTTGGACTGAATGCTTTTTACGGTGTATCAGTTTGGTATGGCAACGAATGCAGTGGCTATTATGAGGCTGAGATAAATGACAATGGAGGCAGTGCATGTCAATAGCGTCATTGCTTTGAGTTGCATGTGCTTGCCAGTTATTCCAATATTGCTGAATATGGATACGAGTCAATAATAGAGAGGTGACTAACTGTAAAAGAATGAGTCCACTTAAACCTGTGCCCACATAAATATCAGCCACATCTAACATCTTGATAGCAGAAATGGCTAAACCGACCAGAAAGACATCGAGCATTACCCATCCTCTGAAGCGCTCGATGAGAAACATAGAGTACTTAAACATCAAAAACTTGTTATATCGCGTCGCCCAATGCGCGGTAAGTACAGAGCTACAGACTAGAAAAGGAGCAATAGAGCTGCATAATAGAATGAGCAGACCTAACAGTGGAAATCCATCCGTCATTAATGTGATTGTTCCAGAAGGAAGTGTTGCAGGGATCATCACACCGAAAAGGTCGATCGTCATTAAAGGGAAAAAGTGAGATGGAATAAACAGTAAAAGAGCGGCAACAGCAATAGCAAGGTTGCCATTAAGATTGACCGATTTTCCGCGTTGCAGTGTTGTGCCACAACGGGGGCACGAGGAGACGTAGCCACTAAGTACTTCGGCTTGCTCAACAGTTAAGTCGCAACCGTGGCAGCGCTGGGCTGGTACCAAAGTAGATGAGTTAGATTTTGAAAACAAGTTAGCCATCAGTAATAGGGTTGCTCTGTTTTTAAGTTGTCATTCATTGCTTGCCATCATTAATCGGATTAATCGCACAAAGATTATGCCTTAATGAGGGATGAAATAGTATAGGGCAGTGTCGATTCGACGATATTTTGGCTAAAAAGTGCATAAAGTTTTTATCTTGGATCGGAATAAGATATCTTAATGAACTCGACTATTGATTAACTAAATAAAACCCATACAACAGTGAGGTAGAGATTGGAAAAGAGTAAATTGTATCAACGTATTACCGAGCAAGCAGTGGCATTGATTGAGAATGAAAGTGATTTGGTTGCAAATTTGGCCAATATCAGTTCTCTGTTGAACATGGAATTGGAACAGATAAATTGGGTTGGTTTCTATCTACTAAAAGAGGATGAACTCGTTTTAGGTCCATTTCATGGAAATCCAGCCTGCACTCGTATTCCTGTTGGATCTGGAGTGTGTGGTACCGCTGTAAAAAATGAGATCACAATTCGAGTATCCGATGTTCATCAATTTGAAGGACATATTGCGTGTGACAGTCAAAGCAATTCTGAAATTGTGGTTCCGTTTTATGTTAATGGAAAAATCGCAGGCGTTTTAGATATCGACAGTCCAAAAAACGAACGATTCGACGCGGATGACCAAATTGGACTCGAAAACTTGATAAAAGAGCTACAAAAACAGTTTTAATTAGAGATAGAGAGTGGTTTTTCATTTTCATCTAATTATAATAGCGCCATATCATATTAGAAATTACCCAATTACGTCATTAGCCGTAATGATTCAGGATACTACATGGACAACACTGAAAAGTTAGCGAACAGTAAAGAAGTTATCGCCTATATAGCGGAACTATTCCCAAAATGCTTTATTTTAGAAGGTGAGGCGAAACCTCTTAAAATTGGTATTTTTCAAGAGCTTTCTGAACGCTTAGCCGAAGATGAAAAAGTAAGTAAAACACAACTTCGTGCTGCTTTACGTCAATACACATCCTCTTGGCGTTACCTACATGGCGTTAAACCAGGAGCGACTCGTGTTGATTTAGACGGTAACCCTTGTGGTGAACTTGAACAAGAACATGTAGATCATGCTCAAAAAACGCTAGAAGAAAGCAAAGCTAAAGTGCAAGCTCGTCGTAAAGAGCAAGCAAAAAAGGCGAGAGAAGAAGCAAAAGCTAAAGCGGATAAATCGCGCAAAACAAATCCATCGAGCCGTAAAGCTAAACCTAAAGCGGACCCAGTGACTAAGCCAGTTGTGCCTAAACGTGAACTCAATGCCGATGAAATGGTCGTAGGTAAAGAAGTTAGCGTGAATATGGGCACTAGCAGCATGCCGGCGACCATAGTTGAAATTAATAAGGATGATGTGCGAGTTCGTTTATTAAATGGCCTACAAATGGTTGTTAAAGCGGAGCACCTTCGTTCATAGAGGAGATCTCCCGACGTATGAATTGTCGATTTAGAGTCTCGTTATTAGCTGCTGGCTTTATGCTAGCAGCTTCAGCGCAGGCGATTGAAGCAAAATATTCTCAAAGTGATTTACCGGTTCTTGCCGCTGAAAAACAGCATGCGATTTCAAGTAAAAGGTTAACCAATAAGTTAACACGCTCCCATTACAAACATTTCTCATTAAATGATGAGTTCTCAGTCGGTATATTTAATCGATATATTGAGATGCTCGATTATAATCGAAATGTTCTTACCCAATCAGATATAGACTCCTTTTCTAAGTGGTCGACTTCAATTGATGATCAGTTAAAATCTGGATCATCAGACGCTGCATTTGATATGTATAATGTCACCATCATAAGGCGATTTGAACGTTATTCATATGCACTTAGCTTACTCGATACCGAGTTTGATTTTACTAAAAATGAAAGTATTGAGCTGGATCGTTCTGAAATGCCTTGGGCAAAAAGCGATCAAGAGATTAATGATCTTTGGCGAAAAAGAGTTAAGTACGATGCGTTAAATCTTAAATTAACGGGCAAAGAGTGGCCTGAAATTAAAGAGATGCTGGGAAAACGCTATAACAATGCGATAAAGCGTTTGACGCAAAGTCATAATGAAGATGTTTTTCAGCTATATCTGAATGCTTTTTCTCGAGAAGTGGATCCGCATACCAGTTATTTATCCCCTCGAAATGCTGAACAGTTCCAAGCTGAGATGAACCTATCTCTTGAGGGAATTGGAGCAGTGCTTCAAGTACAAGATGATTATACTGTGATTCGATCTTTAGTCGCTGGTGGTCCTGCGTTTAGCAGTAAACAACTGACTGATGGTGATCGAATTATCGGTGTTGGCCAAGATGGCGAGAAGGTCGTTGATATCATTGGCTGGCGTCTTGACGATGTTGTGCAATTGATTAAAGGACCGAAAGGCACCAAAGTTACTTTAGAAATATTGCCAGAAGGAAAAGCCGCAAAAAGTCACAATGTAACAATTGTTCGTGATAAAATTCGCCTTGAAGATAGGGCCGTTAAGTCCGAAGTGATTGAGCAAAATGGCAAAAAAGTGGGTGTTCTTGAAGTTCCAAGCTTTTATGTTGGCTTGTCTAAAGATACCAAAAAACAAATTGCCTCTCTAAAAGAGCAAGGTGTATTAGGCATTATTGTTGATCTTAGAAACAATGGTGGTGGAGCACTAACTGAGGCTACAGCCTTAACGGGTCTATTTATATCAAGCGGTCCTGTAGTTCAAGTCCGTGATAGTTATGGCCGAGTTAAAGTGAACTCTGACAGCGATGGTAAAGTGAGTTACGACGGACCATTAACTGTACTAATCAATAGATACAGTGCTTCTGCGTCTGAAATTTTTGCTGCAGCGTTGCAAGATTACGGTCGAGCGATAGTGATTGGAGAGCAGTCATTTGGTAAAGGCACTGTTCAGCAGCACGGTTCATTAAGTAAAATGTACGATCTTTTTGATGAACCATTAGGTTCTCTTCAATATACCATCCAGAAATTCTATCGAATTAATGGTGGCAGTACTCAGAATCGCGGTGTTGTGCCAGACATTAGTTTTCCTTCTGCTGTTGACCCGGCAGAAACAGGAGAGAGCGTTGAAGATAATGCATTACCTTGGGACAGTATCAATCAAGCAAACTTTAAACGTTTGAATGATGTAAGTGAACTGGTTAAGGAACTTACTGCTGCTCATGACAAACGTATCAAAACAGAACTTGAGTTTGATTTCATTCGTGAAGATATTGCTTATTATAAAGAACACAAAGATGATAACAGTGTCTCTTTAAATGAAGCAGTTCGGGTGATTGAAAGCGATAAAGTTGAAGAAGACCGGTTAAATCGAATGAATCTTAGACAGAAGCACGATGGAGAAGAGTTATACAAATCCATTGATGATATTCCGAAAGATTACGAGAGCCCTGACGCTTACTTAAATGAAGCGGTTGCCATTACTTTAGACATCACTAAGGTTTAAGTTTGGTGATAAGTAATGATTTGAAACGAAGCCAGTGGCTTCGTTTTTTTTATGTCTGTGTCGCAAAATCAACTAAAGACATTAAAATATCTAATGCAAATATTTATGATTGAATTAGTATAAAGACGCTAATTAATAAAGTAATACAGATGGTTTATCGTAGTATTATTTTAAAAGCCCATATCAACAATTAATAAATTGTGATATTCCCAGCATTTTATGCTACTGCTGAAGTTAAGGACAAAAAGGAATCCGTATGACTGTACAACCTCAAGCAAAATTTAGAGAAGATTACTGCTCGCCAGAATTTACAATCACTGATATTGATTTGACGTTTGATTTACATGAAACAGACACAACCGTGACAGCAGTAAGCAAAGTAAAAAAATTAAAAACATCAGATACATTGGTTCTAGATGGTGATGACCTCACATTAGTAAGCATCACAGTAGATGGTGAAAAGTGGACAGATTTCACAGTCGCTGATGGCTCGCTTGCTATTCACGCGCTTCCTAATGAATTTGAATTGGCAATAGTGACTAAAACTAATCCAAAAGAAAACACGGCATTAGAAGGTTTGTACAAATCTGGCGATGGATTTTGTACTCAATGTGAAGCTGAAGGCTTCCGTCGTATAACGTATTATCTGGATCGTCCCGATGTATTAGCTAAATTCACCACTAAAGTGATTGCAGATAAAGCGCTATATCCGTCACTACTTAGTAATGGTAACCGTTTGGATAAAGGCGATTTAGATAACGGTCGTCACTGGGTATTATGGCAAGACCCGTTCCCAAAACCGTGTTACCTGTTTGCGTTGGTAGCTGGCAGTTTTGATCTTCTTAGTGATAGCTTTACGACCTGTACAGGTCGCGAAATCACATTAGAAATTTATGTTGATAAAGGCAATTTAAATCGTACTGAACATGCGATGAAATCTTTGATCAACTCAATGAAATGGGATGAAGAACGTTTTGGTTTTGAATACGATCTTGATATCTATATGATTGTTGCTGTTGATTTCTTCAACATGGGTGCAATGGAAAACAAAGGGTTAAACATTTTTAGCTCTAAGTATGTATTGGCTAATTCAGAAACTGCAACCGATACAGACTATCTAGGAATAGAAGCGGTTATTGGTCACGAATATTTTCATAACTGGACTGGCAACAGAATTACATGTCGAGACTGGTTCCAACTAAGCCTAAAAGAGGGACTGACTGTATTCCGTGATCAGGAGTTCTCTTCGGATCTTGGTTCAAGATCGGTTAATCGAATTGGTAATGTTAGAGCGGTAAGAGGTCCACAGTTTGCTGAAGACCGTGGTCCAATGTCTCATCCAATCCGTCCTGATAAAGTGATTGAGATGAACAACTTCTATACCTGAACTGTTTATGAAAAAGGCAGTGAAGTTATTCGAATGATCCACACTCTGTTGGGTGAAACTGCGTTCCAAAAAGGAATTAAACTTTATGTTGAAAGACATGATGGAACCGCCGCTACTTGTGAAAATTTCGTCCAAGCGATGGAAGATGCTTCAAGCGTTAATCTAACTCAATTCAGATTATGGTACGGCCAATCAGGAACACCAACACTGCGCGTGACAGAAGCTTACGACAATGAGAAACAACAATATCAGTTAACGGTGGTTCAACATACTGCACCAAGCGCAGAACAAGCTGAAAAATCGGCACTGCATATTCCTCTAGATATTGAATTGTATAATGCTCAAGGTGGCATTGTTGCGCTACAGTGTAACGGAAAAGAAGTGAGTAATGTTCTCAATGTAACGGAATTTGAACAGACGTTTACTTTTGATAATGTCTCAGAAAAACCAACTATTTCATTACTAAGAGAGTTTTCTGCTCCGGTCAATCTTGAGTTTGATTACTCAGATGATGATCTCGCTTTCCTAATGGTTCACTCAACGAATGAGTTTTCTCGTTGGAATGCGGGTCAGATTTTGCTTGCAAAATATATCCAACAGAATGTGGTGAATCTGCAACAAGATAAGCCATTTGCACTACCAGAAAATGTTATTGATGCATTCCGTGGTGCGCTGCTTGATAAAAACCTTGATCCCGCTTTTATCGCTGAGATGTTGTCACTGCCAAATGAAAATGAAGTCGCAGGCTGGTATAGCGAGATTGATGTTGATGCAATTCACTCTGTATTGTCGTTAATCAAAAAAACCTTTGCAACGGAACTTGCAGATGAATTGAATGCTACTTATGCTAGCCTTAAACAGAGCGATTATGATGTTGAACACGCATCTATTGCAAAAAGATCGCTGCGTAATGTTTGTTTGTCATTCCTAGCATTTAGTGACAATGGTAATACATTGGTGTCTGAGCTGTATGATGATGCAAATAATATGACGGATACAATGGCTGCGATGACTGCTGCAAATAATGCACAGTTAGAGTGCCGTTCACGCATCATGGCAGATTTTAGCGAAAAATGGTCTCATGATGGTTTGGTCATGGATAAGTGGTTTATTCTGCAAGGCAGCAATCCTTCAAAAGACGCATTGAGTAACATTAAATCGTTAATGAAATCTCACCCTGCATTTGATATTAAGAACCCAAACAGAATTAGAAGTTTGGTTGGTTCGTTCTTTAATGCTAACCCAGTTTACTTCCACGAGAAGTCGGGAGAGGGCTATCATTTCATCGGTGAAATTCTTACTTTACTTAATGAATCTAATCCACAGATTGCATCACGAATTATTGATCCTTTGTTAAAATACCGTCAATATGATGCTAATCGCCAACAGTTGATGAGAGAAGAACTTGAAAAACTCTCTAAACTTGAGAATTTAGCTAACGATTTGTTTGAAAAAGTAAACAAAGCGTTGTCTATTTAACATTTATGCAAAGTGGCAACGATTGGTTCGTTGTCACTTTTTTTATCAAAGCGAACATGAATAAAAATTACTTTTTTTCAATTAATATTTCATACCAATCCTACCAATCTCACTATAGTGGCAGTGCAAACAAGGTGTTGGTTGTCACTGAATGCGGCCTGAAAATTCAATTACCAACCAGTCGATTTAGACCATTTATCACACACTCTGGAATCAAAGGACGCTTCCAATTAACCACAGATCGAGATAATCGTTTCCTCCAACTTTTACTTCTAGGCTAAACCTCTACGTTAGTCACAATTTAAGACATTCATATCTCTGAAACCCAACGTTTATAACAGATTAATATATTTTTCTCATACAATATTAAACGGTCAATAAGCACTAAACTTACATAAAAACTATTTAGAGTGACGGAGAGTAACGGATGTTAACGTCTGAGAAAATTGTTCCAGTTTTACTTGAAAAAGTGTACCTATTAATTGAACAAAAAATAGAACAACCTAAGCAAGATTTAGTCAAAAAGTTAGCTCAACGACTTTTTGCAAATATTGCTAGTGAAGACCTATTACAGAGAAATGAGTCTGATCTTTATGGCGCCGTTTTAAGTTTATGGCACCATTTGAATGAAGTTAAAGCTGATGCAATATCAGTGCGTGTATTTAACCCGACATTAAGTCGAGATGGTTGGAAATCGACACATACTATTGTAGAAATTGTTACTCCAGATGGCCCCTTTCTTGTCGATTCAGTAAAAATGGCACTGGGACGTTTAGATACTCAGAGTCATTTGATGCTCAATGGCCCCCACTGCTTTTTACGTGAAGATGATGTGATAGTTGATGTTTGTAGTGGTGGTGGTGATACGTCGCAAACTCTGTTTCATGTTGAAGTCGACCGATTGAGCAGTAAAGATGAGATGAAAGCGCTGAAGCAAGAGCTTGAGTCTGTCCTTATTGATGCAGAGTTGGTTGTTCGTGATTGGCAAGGAATGAGCGATAAACTGGCAACGGTTATTACAGAAGTTAAGGAAACGCCAGCTTTAATTGAAAAAGATCACATTACAGAAGTTGCCGAGTTCTTAAAATGGATTAGCGAACATAACTTTACGTTAATGGGTTATAAACATTTTGATCTAGTGGCCATTGAAGGCGACTACGAACTTCGACCTACAGCAGAAACAGGTTTGGGCCTTTTCTCTGTTGCTTCTCGCGTTAGATTGCTTAAATTATCGGAGCTACCAGAATCGGCTAGATTTGAAGCTAAAAAGAATGAGTTACTGATTCTGACCAAAGGTAATGTTAAATCAAGAATTCATCGTCCAGCTTATAACGATTATATCGGTATTAAGCAATTTGATAAAAACGGTAAAGTCATTGGTGAACATCGATTTACCGGTTTGTATACGTCGTCAGTTTATAATCAAAGTATTTCAAATATTCCTCTAATTTGTAATAAAGTGGAACGAATTTTAGACTCGAGTCATTACGTTGAAGGATCGCACTCCTGGAAGGCGTTGAATAATATACTTGAAAACTACCCAAGAGATGAACTATTTCAAGCAAGTGAAGATGAAATGCTTGAAGTGGGTATGGGTGTGGTGCGAATGCAAGACCGCGATATGTTGAGACTGTTTGTAAGAAAAGACCCGTTTGGTCGTTTTTACTCTTGTATGGTCTATGTGAACAAAGAGCGATATAACACTGAATTACGCACTCAAACTCAAAGAATATTTCAGCAGTATTTTGGTTCTGATCAGCATGTGGAATTCACAACATTCTTCTCAGAAAGTCCATTGGCCAGAACACACTATTTAGTTCGTGTTGATAATAATAATAGCGATGTTGACGTGAAAACGATAGAACATAACTTAGTTGAAGCAGCTTCTACCTGGGATGACCGATTAGCAGAAGCGATTATTGCTAATATAGGTGAAAGTAAAGGTACTCCTGTTTCTAAGCAGTACAAAAGAGCATTTCCTCGATCGTATAAAGAGGACATGTTACCAGGCTCAGCTGTTGCTGATATAGAACGTCTTGAAATCTTAAATGATGACAATAAATTAGGCATGTTGTTCTATCGTCCACAAGAAGAACAAAATAACTCGCGCCATGTGAAATTAAAATTGTTCCATAGAGACGAACCGATTCACCTATCTGATGTTATGCCAATGCTGGAAAACCTAGGGTTGCGTGTTATTGGTGAGTCACCATACAAGGTCGAAAAACTTGATGGGACTGTTTATTGGATCCTAGATTTCTCGATGCTGCATAATGGATCGAGCGATGTTGATCTAAGAGAAGCTCGAGATCGTTTTCAGCAGGCATTTGCTGCAGTATGGTCTGGTGATCTTGAAAGCGATGGCTTTAACCGATTAGTTCTAGGTGCTGGTTTGATTGGTCGAGAAGTTACGATCTTACGCAGTTACGCTCGATACATGCGTCAAGTAGGCTTTCCATTTAGTCAGAGCTATATCGAAGATACATTATCAAGTCACCCTAAGATGACCAATTTACTGGTCTCACTGTTTATGAAGCGCTTCAGTCCAAGCGTAAAAGATAGCAGTAAGCAGCAAGAAAAAATTGTTGCTACCATTAATAAAGAGCTGGATAAAGTTGAAAGCTTAGATGATGACCGTATCATTCGCCGTTATATGGAGATGATGCTGGCTACAGTTAGAACAAACTATTTCCAAGTAGAAGATGGTCAACCTAAGCCGTGGTTAGCGCTTAAGCTAAAACCTTCAGATATCCCTGAGATCCCAGCGCCTGTTCCTGCGTTTGAGATTTTTGTGTATGCCCCGGACATTGAAGGCGTACACCTTCGTGGTGGTAAAATCGCTCGTGGTGGTTTGCGCTGGTCTGATAGACAAGAAGATTTCAGAACAGAAGTTCTTGGGCTGGTAAAAGCACAACAAGTTAAAAACACAGTGATTGTTCCTGTCGGTGCAAAAGGTGGTTTTGTCTGTAAACAACAACATAATTATACCACTCGTGATGCTATCTTCGCTGAAGGTCAGCGCTGTTATAGACGCTTTATCAGAGCGCTGTTGGATGTGTCAGATAACATTATTAATGGTGATATTGTTGCACCACCAAATGTGGTTCGTCACGATGATGATGATCCTTATTTGGTTGTTGCTGCTGATAAAGGAACGGCAACGTTCTCAGATCTTGCAAATGAAGTGGCACAACAGTACAACTTTTGGTTAGGTGATGCGTTTGCGTCTGGCGGTTCAAACGGATATGACCACAAACAGATGGGTATTACAGCCAAAGGTGGTTGGGAGTCGGTTAAACGTCACTTCAGAGAGATGGACATTAATTGCCAGACCACTGATTTTACCTGTGCGGGTGTGGGAGACATGGCAGGTGATGTATTTGGTAACGGTATGCTGTTATCGAAACACATTCGATTACAAGCCGCGTTTAACCACATGCACATCTTTATCGATCCAACACCAGATTCTGCTTTAAGCTGGATCGAACGTGATCGTCTGTTTAATCTGCCAAGATCAAGTTGGGAAGATTATGACAAGTCATTGATCTCAAGCGGCGGTGGGATTTTCTCTCGTCGTGTTAAATCGATCAAGTTAACACCAGAAATGAAAAAAATGTTTAACACAACACGAGCTTCAATGGCGCCTAATGATCTTATTAAAGAGATTCTAACGCTTGAGGTGGATCTGTTGTGGAATGGCGGGATCGGGACGTACTTTAAATCTGTCTCTGAAACGGATACTGACGTTGGTGATCGTGCCAATGATGCTTTACGTATTAATGGTAAAGACATTAAAGCGAAAGTAATAGGAGAAGGCGGTAATTTAGGAATGACTCAACTCGCGAGAATTGAGTACGCACTTAATGGTGGTCGAGTTAATACCGATTTTGTTGATAATGTTGGAGGTGTTGACTGTTCAGATCATGAAGTCAATATTAAGATCTTGATCAACAGTTTGGTTGTGAGTGAGGATCTTACCTACAAGCAAAGGAATGAACTACTGAGCCGAATGGAACAGGAAGTGGGCGATATTGTTCTAGAAGATGCCTATTGCCAATCTGAGACAATTTCTGTTACTGAACATCAAGGCGTTTCACTGGTGAAAGAGCAGGTGAGGTTTATTCATCACCTTGAAAAATCAGGTCAGTTGGATCGTGCTCTAGAGTATATTCCAGATGATGAGACTATTTCAGAAAGAGAGAAATTGGGCTTAGGTTTAACCAGACCTGAACTTTCAGTACTCGTTGCATACGGAAAAATGGTGCTAAAAGAGCAGTTGGTGGTTGATGAGATCTCTAACAATCCATATCACGCCAAAATGTTGCTTAACTATTTCCCATCAGAGTTACAGCGTAACTATAGCGATGCGATGGACAAACATCCGCTAAGAGCCGAAATTATTGCGACTTGTCTTGCCAATAGAATGGTTAATGAAATGGGTTGTAATTTTGTTATCCGCTTAACAGAAGAAACAGGCGCTGGTGTTGCGGCAATCTCTAATGCTTTTGCTGTTGCTAGAGAAGTATTTAATTTTGAAGATATGTTCAAACAGATTCGCCTGAGTGATAATAAATCTACAGCTGGTGCTCAATACGATGCACTGTTTTCAGTGAGAAGAACATTAAGACGTTTGACTCGATGGTTCTTAAGAAATTACAACAATCAGATAGACATTGAACAACTAATTGAACTGTATAAACCCACTGTAGCTGAGATAAGAGTTCAACTTGATGACTTTTTAGTTGACGAGGAAGTCATAGAGCACAAGGAACAAGCCCAGATTTTAATCGATGCTGACTTTGAACCTGAGATTGCAAATGTTGTTGCAAGACTATCAAGTCTTTACTCTGCAATGGATATTTCCGATGGTGCACTCGAAACAGGTAAAACAGTGGCAACAGCGGCGAAACTCTATTTTACCTTGGGTGACAGATTGTCGCTGCACTGGTTCTTAAAACAGATTAATGCTCAAAGTGTTGATAACCATTGGCAAGCTTTAGCAAGAGCTACTTTCCGGGAAGAACTTGATTGGCAGCAGCGTCAATTGACAATTCTAGTGCTTAAAACCATGGAGGAGGGAGGTAGTTGTGAAGAAGCTATCGAGAAATGGTGTGATACTCATAAAGTCGCTATTGATAGATGGGAGTCCATTTTAAAAGAGTTTAAAATTGGTAATGTGCATGAATTTGCAAAATTCACGGTCGCAATGCGAGAATTGGTGTTATTAAATTTGAATTGTTCGACAAATGAGTAAATAATATAGCCCCGTTAATCGGGGCTTTTTTTCGGAGGTATAATGCTTTATCGTATAGCCAGAGCTGGCATATTCAAACTTGATGCTGAGAAAGCACATGATCTTGCCATTAAAAACTTCACACGTTTCAACAATACTCCTTTAGATCTATTCTATCGTCAAAAATTAAATGATCATCCTGTGGAAGTAATGGGTTTGACCTTTAAAAATGCTGTTGGTTTAGCAGCAGGATTAGATAAAAACGGAGAGTGCATTGAAGCATTCGGTGCAATGGGATTTGGTTTCATTGAGGTTGGTACTGTAACACCGCGTCCACAATCGGGAAATGATAAACCAAGACTCTTCCGTTTGATTCCTGCTGAAGGGATAATCAACCGAATGGGTTTTAATAATCTAGGTGTTGATAACTTAATCGATAATGTCAAAAAAGCAAAATATGATGGCATCATCGGCATTAACATAGGCAAAAACAAAGACACTCCAATTGAGAAGGGAAGTGAAGATTACTTGATCTGTATGGAGAAGGTGTACAATTACGCTGGTTACATTGCAGTAAACATCTCTTCTCCTAATACTCCAGGTTTACGTTCTCTTCAATATGGTGACGCTTTAGATCAGCTTCTTGCCGAATTGAAACAGAAACAGTTAGAACTGAGCGAAAAGTATAACAAATATGTACCGCTGACATTGAAGATCGCACCAGATCTCGAGGATCATGAGATTATTCAGATCTGCGAATCTTTGATCCGTCATAAGATCGACGGGGTGATAGCCACAAATACTACATTGGATCGCAGCTTGGTTGAAGATATGGATCATGGACAAGAAACCGGTGGCTTGAGTGGTCGTCCAGTTCAAAGTCGTAGCACGGAAGTTGTGCGTCGTTTATATCAAGAGTTAGGTGAAGAAGTTCCAATCATTGGTGTGGGTGGTATTGACTCATACGTTGCCGCTAAAGAGAAAATGATGGCAGGTGCTAAGTTAGTTCAGGTTTATACTGGATTTATTTATAAAGGCCCTAACCTAATAAAAGACATCGTCAATAACATTTAGTTATAACTAGCTGAAAAATATATCATTTGGTTTATTATAAAAACAAAAAAGGGGATTTATTTCCCCTTTTTTTTTTCCGATCTAAAAGTAGAATTACTATTACATTCATCGGATAGGTTTCGTTATCTTTATAACTGAACCAAATAGAGAGTCAACAATGCTCAAACCAAGTGATACATGGAACTGGTATTACGATGCTAAAGCTAAATCATTAATGCTAGATTTAGGCATGGAAATGGTTTTTCGAGTTAAAGTACCGATGAAATCGTTAATAGATTGCGCTTTAAATTCAAATGAGTTTACGGTAGATGATGCGGCTAATTATCATACATTCATGGATCAAATCAATCACTTACCATTGACGGAACCTCGACGAGCAGAACTTGCTCTGAATTGCGTTGCGGCAAAACGATTTCTAAAGCCACTTTTACCTAAGAGTTGGTTTTTTGATTATCAATCAGAAGGTTACACTCCTGAAGAAGCAGAAATAATCGCACTGAATAACGCACTAGGAGAGGGCCACTTCATTGTGATTGAAAGTTGTGAATCTGCCAGTGTGTGCATGCTGGTTGATTTAGAGCCATGTGCGTTAAATGACACTAAGCAACTTACCTTTAGTCAACCAATTAAAGTCATGCACGATAGAATGGCTCCGGTTCAAATTAATTACGAGAGCAATACCTATGCGCTAGTTGGCTAATACGTTAGCTGATTCTCTCTCTTAGCACTTACTTCGCACGCCTCTGCACTGATTGCACATTTCATTTTTAATCTAATCTAGACTTACGCACGCACATTTTGTATGACTCGTATTTAATTAAACGACGTACTTACCTCTTCAAGCCAATCATAAAACAGCTTTATGTATAGAATCACACCTGGCAGGAGAGAATTCTCATAATAATGGCAAAATATTGCCATATATACGTCTTAAAATTGAGAGTTGTGCCATATATTACTGCTTTATTTATTATTCCATTTCTTAGTAAATAGCCAATATTCCCATATAACAAAGACCAATACTTCCTACTTATCAATAAATTGTAATTAAATTACAGTAATAAAACCAATCTGGTATAGTCCAATTTAGGCTATTTTGGTGATGTTAAAATAACATCAACCCAGTGTGTACTTGTTATCCAGTTGACAATTAAATCCATAGTAGTAAAAAACTCGCTAAGACTTTGTTTTTAAAGCCTTTGCTGGCTAATTGCTTTTTTATACTTATTTCATAACATCACTGCGATTTTCAGCCTGATTTACGGTATAATTCCGAGCAATTTAACTATGTTAAGAATTTCATGAATCAATATTTAGCAATTACTTCTAGAGGACTTGAAAATCTTCTAGCAACAGAACTGGAAGAGCTGGGTGTTATAAACCCTCAAGTTGTACAAGCTGGCGTAAAATTTAGTGCCGAAGACGAGTTGTTATATCGTTGCTGTTTGTGGAGCAGAATAGCGTCGCGCTTTGTGCTTATTCTTTCTGAGTTTCATGTCCGTGATGACATGGACTTATATTTAGGTGCGTCTGCGATTAATTGGACCAACTACTTTGATAGCAATACGACATTTGTTGTGGATTTCAATGGGACTAACCAAGAGATCAGAAACAGCCAATACGGTGCGTTAAAAGTAAAAGACGCCATTGTTGATCGCTTCACTAAGTCTGGTTTAGAGCGTCCTTCCATCAGTAAAGAGAATCCAGGTTTACGTGTGCACATGCGTTTGTCCGGTGAAAAAGGGCTGCTTGGTTTTGATATGGTTGGCAGCGGTTTGCACCAACGTGGCTACCGAACTGAAGCGGGTCGAGCACCACTGCGTGAAACTCTGGCTGCGGCATTAGTAATGAGAAGCGGATGGACGATCGACAAGGATCTTCTTGATCCTATGTGTGGTTCTGGCACCATCCTTATTGAAGCGGCGATGATCGCTGCGAAGATCGCGCCAGGTGTCAAGCGTAACTATTGGTGTTTTGAATCGCTAAAAGGCTTTGATGTTGATGTGTGGAATGAAGTTCGTACTGAAGCGTCTGTACAGAGCCGTAGAGGCACTAAAAAAGTAAATGCGAAATTCTTTGGCTTTGATAACGATCAACGCTCGATAAAAATCGCCAGAGATAACGCGCGTCGTGCTGGTGTTGAAGATCTTATTCAGTTTGATACGGGTGACGCTGCAAAATTATCGCGTCCAGAAGGCTTTGAGACAGGTGTTATCATCTGTAATCCACCCTATGGTGAGCGTTTAAGCTCAAATCCGGCGCTGATTGCACTTCATACTGAGTTTGGTCATCGTTTGAAGAGTGAATTTGGTGGCAGTACAGCATCAATTTATTCATCTGATGACGAGCTATTAAGTTGTCTTCGTATGCGTGCTGAGAAGCAGTACAAGCTTAACAATGGCGCATTACCGTGTGTACAAAAAAATTATCAAATCTCGACACGAAGTGCTGAAGAGCGTGCTGACGCTGATAAAGCAGTGGCCCCCGATTTTGCCAACCGCCTTAAGAAAAACATCGCAAAGATCTCTAAATGGGCACGTAAAGAGGGGATCGAGTGTTTCCGTGTTTATGATGCCGATCTTCCTGAGTACAATGCTGCTATCGATTTTTATAAGGGCCAGATTGTCATTCAAGAGTACGCTGCGCCTAAAACTATCGAAGAAGACACGGCTAGACGTCGAATCATGGAGATAGTACGAGCTACTGTGCAAGTCACTGGTGTTGATACTAATGATGTGATCTTGAAAGTGCGCCAGCGCCAAAAGGGCAGCAGTCAGTATCAGAAACTTGGTGAAGGCTCTCATTATGTCGAAGTGAGCGAATACGATGTGACTCTACTTGTTAACTTACAAGACTACTTAGATACCGGTTTGTTCCTTGATCACCGCATTACCCGTAAGAACTTGGGCAATATGGCGGCAGGCAAAGATTTCTTGAACTTGTTTGCTTATACAGGTTCTGCAACCGTCCATGCTGCTTGTGGTGGTGCTAAAAGCACATTAACTGTTGATATGTCTCGTACCTACCTAGAGTGGGCACAGAAGAACATGAAGCTTAATGGTATGACTGGTAGCCAACATCAGTTCTTACAAGCAGATTGCCTGCAGTGGTTACAACGAGCCAATGATCAATATGATCTTATTTTTGTTGATCCGCCAACCTTCTCAAATTCTAAGAGAATGGAGCAGACATTTGATGTTCAGCGTGATCACATCATGTTATTTGAAAACTTGAAACGCACGTTACGTGGTAACGGCGAAATTGTGTTCTCTAATAACAAGCGTAACTTTAAAATGGATTTTGAGGCGTTAGAAGCTCTTAATCTTGTTGCGGTTAATATTTCAAGTAAAACTTTACCCTTAGATTTTGCACGTAATAAGCACATTCATAACTGTTGGGTTATTACTCATAATATGGAAGCTTAATTGCTGTGATCACTCTGTACAGTACCAGCGGGTGTCATTTGTGTGAGCAGGCTTATGCGTTATTAATACGCATAGGTGTGCCAACGTCTCAAATCAATACTATTGATATTGCTTTTGATGATGCGCTGTTTCAACGTTATGGAATCCAGATCCCAGTCCTTTCTCTTGCTGACATCAATGGACATTCGGCTAAACAACAGCTGAATTGGCCTTTTGACGGTCCTCAAACACAAACATGGTTAAAAAATAATGGCTTTAATTACCATCAATAATGGTCAACTCGCTTTTGGCAATAATGCACTACTGGATCACTCTGATTTTGTTCTTCAACCTAACGAAAGAGTCTGTTTAGTTGGACGCAATGGTGCGGGTAAATCGACCCTGATGAAAGTGATCTCTGGTGATGTCATCATGGATGATGGCAAGCTACAGATAATGACAGACGTAAAAGTTTCTCGCTTAGAGCAAGATCCACCGAAAGATCAAGAAGGAACTGTTTTTGATTATGTTTCTGAAGGTTTAGCGGAAGCGGGTGAGTTGTTAAAAGAGTATCACCACTTGCTGGACCTTATGGCTGAAGACCCAAGTGAATCCAACATTAATAAACTTTCAGTGGTACAAGACAAGCTAGAGCACGCGAACGCATGGCAGTTTGATACCAACATTCAAAATGTATTAGAAGCGCTTGCTCTCGACGGCAGCATGCTACTCTCTGATTTATCAGGTGGTTGGCAACGTAAAGCAGCACTTGCTCGTGCATTGGTTTGCGATCCTGATGTATTGTTACTCGATGAGCCAACCAACCATCTGGATGTGACGACAATTGAGTGGTTAGAGAAGTTTTTGAAAGATTTTCGTGGTTCAATCATTTTTATCTCTCACGACCGTGCGTTTATCACCTCTTTGTCGACTCGAATCATTGATTTAGATCGAGGCCAACTGACCTCTTATCCTGGAGATTATCAAAATTATCTTGTGGAAAAAGAAGACGCATTGAGAGTGGAAGCGGACCAGAATGCTGAATTTGACCGTAAATTGGCGATCGAAGAGTCGTGGATACGTGAAGGTATCAAAGCACGAAGAACGCGTAATGAAGGCCGTGTTAGAGCGCTTAAACAACTGCGTGTGGAGCGATCTGATCGTCGAGAAGTGGTCGGTAAAGTCAATCTACAAGTCGATACCAGCAACCGTTCAGGAAAGATCATTTTTGAAGCTAAGAATATGAGTTTCAAAATTGGTGATGCCGTCATTGCTGATAATTTCAGTTTCAACATTATGCGCGGTGATCGCATCGCGTTTATTGGCGCCAACGGCTGTGGTAAAAGTACGCTGATCAAACTGTTACTTGATCAACTTCAACCTGATTCAGGAACACTGCACTGCGGAACTAAGTTAGAAGTCGCTTACTTTGATCAGTATCGTGAGAAGTTGGATCCAGAAAAAACAGTAATGGATAACCTGGCAGACGGTAAACAAGAGGTCACAGTCGGTGGTCGTACTCGTCATGCACTCGGTTATTTGCAAGATTTCTTATTCCCTCCACAACGTGCAAGAACGCCTGTTAAAGCGTTGTCTGGTGGTGAAAAGAACCGTCTTCTGTTGGCTAAATTGTTCCTTCGCACTAATAACTTACTGATCCTCGATGAACCGACCAATGATTTAGATATCGAAACATTGGAACTTTTAGAGGATTTGCTTGCCAACTATGAGGGTACTTTATTATTGGTCAGTCACGATCGTCAATTTGTTGATAATACGGTAACCAGCAGTTGGATTTTTGAAGGTGACGGCAAAATTGAAGAGTTTGTGGGTGGTTATCATGACGCTCAGAGACAACGCGCTAATGCAATGAGTCAACGCCAGCTCAATAAGAGTAGCAATACGCCTAAATCCAAATCGCAAGTACAGGAGCAGGCAAAAGCGGTTGAGGTTGCTAAGCCTAAGAAGCTTTCATACAAACTTCAACGTGAGCTAGAGACGCTACCTGATCAATTAGAACAGTTAGAAAATGAAATTGCTGAATTGCAAATGAAGGTTAACGACCCATCTTTCTTCCAACAAGATTCATCAACCACTGAAGCGACTTTGGCGCGATTAACCGCAGCCGAATCTGAATTAGAAGTGGCTTTTGAGCGTTGGGAAGAACTGGACGCAATGTAAATAGGATATTTAATGAGTTGTAATAGTTTTCGCCTATCAGCCCTTGCGCTGCTAGTGCTTAGTTCAGTACCTGCGAGTGCTGCGTTGTATGATGTTGTAAAAGTAACAGGGCCATCTGGCACTGAGCAGTATGGTAGTGCGATACAACCATCAGGTGCAGATGGAAGTTGTTTCACCACCGCCTGTTCTACAGTTACCTATAAGTTAGCGGGTGATAGCCGCAATATTGTCGAAGGTAACTCCTATCGTGAAGAGGTACCTTTTGCCATCGATAATGGTTTTAACTATGTGGATGGTGGCAGTGATCTCGATGATATTGATAACTATTGTGACAATGAATTAGGGTATTCGACCTGTAACTATTGGGCCGCAGATAGATGGGGCGACTGGTTCAATGAGTACGACCTTAACTTCTCAACCAATGCAACTAGTTTTCTAGAAACGACTCAAGCCGGAATTGTTACTGATTCTTTGAACAGTGTGGTTAATGCAATTGATTCTTCAGGCACTAAGGTTATTGGAAATACCAGTATAGTAAACTCAGGTAGTCGTGTTAAAGAGACACGAAATCGAGCGTTCATAAATACGACAGTATTAGCAACAGTTGGAGGTGTCGATGCTCGAGGTCAAACCCGAGCATGGGGTATAAGTCAAGATGATACATTGATAGTTGGTAGTGCATCTACTGCATTTGCTTATGATTATACGGGATGTACACCTGGTTCCACTACACCGCATTGCCAAAACTCACAATTTGCTTCTAAAGCGGCAATTTGGAGCAGTGGCGGTAGCGTATTAACAACCATTAAGTGGGGCGATGGTCTTACTGCACCTAATCATGATGAAGTTGCTTTACAAGGGAGTGCTAGAGCAATTGTAGAAAATGGAGGCATCCTTTATGCAGTGGGTTTTAATACGTATGCAGATAGCAGCAATCGCTTAATGGATGCGACTGTTTTTGTTAGTAACAATAGTAACCCTGTTGGTGCTACTTGGACTTTAAAGCCTATAAGTGGTGCTCGAGTTAATAATGGCAGTTATGTACATTCAAACTCAGTGGCTACTGATATAAATAACAACTTGCTTGTGATTGGTACCGCAAAACGTTCGGGTAATCTCCCTTTAAATGGTTCGGCAAATAATCGATTATTTGTTGCTGATGCGAGTCAGATTTTGATCAATGCAAGCTACCTTTCTGGTGGTATTTTCTTTAATAATGCCGGAGGAACAATGGCTGCGGTCAATAACTTTAACGAGATTGTTGGCCAAGTCGATGTTGAAAACCACCGTGAGTTTGATGGTAAAGAGCGTCGTAAGCGTGGTTTTATCAATCCATATTATTTTGCCACTGGTGATGTTCCAACCAGACGAAATATTTTTCAAAATAAAGCATGGCTATTGGATGATCTGACTAATGATGGAGCGAGTTCGTCAGTAAACAACCAATTCCGAATTTACGATGCTACTGACATTAATGATGCGGGTGTCATCTCTGGTACGGCGTTCTACTGTGCCGGTGGTTATGATTCAACTGCTCACGATGCTTATTGTGGTGGCGGTAATACTCAAGAGAAAATTGTTGCAGTTAAATTGATCCCAATCAATGGTGCTACAAGTGCCAACATTTCTACTCGTGGTTATACAGATAAGAGCGTAGAGCGACAAGGTGCTGGTATCGGCTTGTTTGCACTCGGTTTCTTGGCATTAGTGGGCTTTCGTCGTAAGTTCCATTAGATTCTCAATTTTAATCCCTTGATCACATTTTGTGTTCAAGGGCTTTTTTTTGCTTGAATATATGAAAAAAGTGGACGATTCTTAAAGAGAAGTTAAGAGTCACTACAAAAAGTATGTTATTCAAATGGAGAGAAATTAGGTGTATTGGCAAAACTTCGTGACGTAGCAACAGTAGTAAATTGTGAAGGGATACCTTCTTCGTATATGAGGACTGAACACTATGAAGAGACAAAAACGCGATCGTTTGGAAAGAGCACAATCTAAAGGTTATCAGGCGGGAATAAATGGACGCTCATCAGAAGCCTGTCCCTATCAAATGACCGACACCCGATCATACTGGTTAGGTGGTTGGCGAGATGCTCGTGATGAAAAACAATCCGGTTTGTATAAATAGCCAATAACACTATATTTAAGCCCCGATATAAAGGGGCTTATAATGGACGGCCTAATGCACTATAACTAAATTGCAGTAAACAAAATAAAACCAATCTAGTGGGATTGGTTTTATTTTTAGATAAATAGCTGAGCTGGTTTAGAACTTAGAAGTATCTGTAAACAGGCCTACTTTAAGATCTTTAGCAACGTAAATGACTTTACCGTCAACCAAGACACGGCCGTTAGCAAGACCCATAACCAGTCTACGATTAACAACACGCTTAAGTTCAATTTCGTAAGTTACTTTTTTAGCTGTTGGCAGAACTTGACCTGTGAATTTCACTTCACCAACACCAAGTGCTCGACCTTTACCTTTACCGCCAATCCAACCAAGGTAAAACCCAACTAATTGCCACATTGCATCGAGACCAAGGCAGCCTGGCATTACAGGGTCACCTGGGAAGTGACAGTCAAAAAACCATAAATCCGGCGTGATATCTAACTCTGCAATAATTAGACCTTTTTCAAACTCGCCACCATCATCAGTGATACTAACAATGCGATCCATCATCAACATGTTTGGTGCAGGAAGAAGAGGGCCATCTTCGCCGAATACATCGCCTTGACTGGCTGAAAGTAAATCTTCACGTGTATAAGAATTTGGTTTATCTGACATTAAAGCTGCTCCTGATATTTGATAAGGCTATTCTAGCGAACAGGTGTAAGCTAAGCAAGCGTACTAGTGCTGGACAAACCAGTTTCTCACTCTACGTAACCAACTAAAAGAGCAATGCTCAGAGTGTTCATAATCATGAATCCGCTGGTTGATGAGGTTTAGAAGTGACTCTTTCTCTTCAGCGTGCAGTGGTAAAGAGGTCAGTTTCTCTAATGCCGTACAGGCATCTGACACTGGCCAAATGTGGAATTGATTATTATTAATAGCAGTAATCACATCATCGTTCAGAACGAGGTGAGATAGGTTGGCGCTAGGGATGATAACGCCTTGTTTTCCTGTTAAGCCTTGATGCCTACATACATTGTAAAAGCCTTCAATTTTTTCATTTACGCCACCGATAGCTTGAACTTGACCAAATTGATCAACGGCACCAGTAATCGCGATTTGCTGATCAATCGCTTTTTCGGCTAGTGCACTGATCAAACAGCACAACTCAGCGAGTGAGGCACTGTCACCATCGATTTCGCAGTAGGATTGTTCAAACACCATAGAGGCTGAATAGGGTAATGCTTCATGAAGTTGCAGTGAATTCATCACAAACGCCTGCATGATCATCATTCCTTTGGCGTGAATGTTTCCGCCTAACTCCGCTTTTCTTTCAACATCGGAAACTTCGCCATCGCCAAAGTGAATCACACAAGAGAGACGTGCTGGTTCGCCATATCCGCGTGGATGACCAGGGACTTCCAATACCGTTAATGCATTAATTTGACCAATTCGTTCGCCCTGAGTTTCAATGAGAACTTGCCCATTATAAATGTCACCAATGGCCCGCTCAGGTAGATAGCTTTCACGGTAAAGTTTTGCAGAACCCGCAGATTTAATCATTTGCGCTGTGATCAATGAGGTTTGCGAATCGATAGAAGATTCTGCAAGTAGAGTGCGATGCCAGATTGGGCATAGAGAGAGTCGAGTTTGGTCTTCATACTCACGTGCACTTGCGATTAGAAGCTGAATAATTGCATCTGCATCTTGAAGAGCGGGTAAGTTAGCATGAGCAAGCAGGCTTTTGATATAACCTATATAAAGAGGAAGCGATTGATTATTAAGCTCTGCTTCTAGTTCAAATTCGCTGAATAGTGACATGCCTGTACGAAAATCAGGCTCAAGTTGGTCAAGGTCGCCTAATAAAGAACGATCACCAACCAACACTAGGTTAAGATTTACTTTAGCAGCGTTAGGTAAATTACAACTGCGCTTTGGATCGCTTGGCTGCCAAGTCGCTTCACCACTCAAGAGTGCTGTTTTTAGCCTGAACCAAATGGCAGGATTGGCCAAAAGGGTGGTCACACTGAGGATCAAGAATCCGTCATCAGCGGTATGTATTGCGCCCGGTTGTATAATACTGCCACCATCATCAGATTGGTGTACACAACCAAAAAGCTCTCTTTCTGATAATGTTTCAATTTGTACGACAGAAGAAGTGGTAAAATCACTAATCCAATCTTTAATTATTTGACGGTACACAAAATTATCAGGTGCATTTACCTGTAGAATCTTTACTTGTGATTTGAGTAAGCAGAAACGTTTTATAGCATCAATCAATCTTGGTTGAAGTTTACTTAAATTGTTGCTTTCTATTTGGTCAAATTGCTCGAATATGGGATTAAAATCATCATATTGAGGAAGTAAAAGTATCTGATTTTGTTGATGCATCGTACCGCGCTACATTAATCATTAAAAGGCTCCGCAGTATATCGGAATCATCAAAGACAAAATAGCAGCTCAGACATAAAATTGTGTTTATGGATCAAAAAAACAGCTGATTGGTTAAAATTATCAATATCAGTCAAACAGTGAAGGATCCAGTTGAGATAAAACCGAATAGGAGTTACATTGTCACTCTTATTTGTTTTTTCATTTAGTTTATAAAGAAGGGATTATGAAATACCAACAATTAGAGAATCTTGAAGCCGGTTGGAAATGGACTTACCTCATATCAAAATCACGATCTGGTATTTCAACCACTCGATATATAGATAGCAGCGAACAAAGCCTAGCCCTTGAGCAATTAATTGAAATGGAGCACGAGCCAACGGCTGTTATTGAGTGGATTGAAGAGCACATCTCTCCTGAGTTGGAAAACAAATTAAAGCAAGCAATAAGAGCAAAGCGCAAGAGACACTTTGATGCAGAGCAAGAGCATACTAAAAAGAAATCAATTGATCTCGATTTTGCAGTGTGGAAAAAATTATCTATTCGTGCAAAAGAGTTAGACTCTACGCTGTCTGACACTATTGAATATCTGCTTAGTGAAGCTTCGCGTACTGAAACATCAAGTAAACGTGTTAATACGTTAAAAAAAGACTTACAGAGCTTACTATTAGTCGATTTAGCAAAGTAGAGTGAGGGATTTCAATGGTATACGTACTAATAATTGCAGCAGCATTAATTTTCTGGCTTGTTATTTATGATAGACCAGTGGCAAAAATCGAGTTTAAAAATGGTGAGTTGAAAGCACATAAAGGCAAGATCACTCCTCAGTTTAAGCACGATTGCTGTGAAATTGCTAAAAAGAGCGCATTAAGTGGCACGGTTAAAGTCTATGTGACTCGCAGTTCGACTAAATTGGTATTCAGTAAAACTATTCCTAACAAAATTCAGCAACGTATCCGTAATGTATACCCACATGAAGTAAAATCGACACCTTCTAAACGTAAAGCCAAAAGAAAATAGTGAACAAATACACATGTAGGATTATTGTTCACTACCATTCAGACGCACTATAACTAATTTTTTAAAAGAGGGCCTCCAACTCGGTCATACCTAATGGTTCGTTACAATGTAGCTTTTCATGTGCATTCTTTTTCTTGAAAAGAATAATGACTTCTAATTACCCAAACGGTATGTTGCACCATTAGCCGTGACTGGCTAATGAGTTCGACTTTTCAACCATCTCCAAATTAGGAATTACTAATGACACTTAATAAAACATTCTTAGCGCTGTCGATTGCTGCATCGAGCGTATTTTCAGCATCCATTTTTGCGGCAGAAAAAGTCGATATTCTAATTACTGATGCGACTATTTTGACGATGAATGCAGAAAAGACCGTCTTTAATGCCGGTACAGTGGCAATCAAAGGCAACAAAATTGTTGCTGTTGGTGACAGCTCCCTAGCGAGCCAATATGAAGCGGATAAGATCTTTGATGTGGATGGCGATATTGTTATGCCAGGCCTCATTAACACTCATACGCATGTTTCAATGACAGTATTCCGCTCACTTGCTGATGATGTGCCAGATCGGCTTCACCGTTATATTTTCCCATTAGAAGCAAAGTTAGTTTCTCGTGACATGGTGCGTATTGGTGCGAACTTAGGGAATGTAGAAATGTTGAAGGGGGGCGTAACTACCTACGCTGATATGTACTACTTTGAAGATGAAGTAGCAAAAACCGTTGATAAAATCGGCATGCGCGCCATTCTTGGCGAAACCGTTATAAAATTTCCAGTCGCGGATGCAAAAAATGCCGATGAAGGTATTCAATACGCGCTTAATTTCATCGAAGAATATAAAGACCATCCACGTATTACCCCAGCATTTGCACCACATGCCCCTTACACGAATACGACAGAAACCCTGCAAAAGATTGCTAAGTTATCAATAGAAAAAGATGTACCGGTGTTAATTCATCTTGCTGAGTCAACGCGTGAACAAGAGAAGATAGCCAAAATAAGTGGCGGTAAGAGCCCAGTTCAATATATGTATGATATTGGTGCCCTTAATGAGAAGTTGGTTGGCGCCCACATGATTTTGGTCGATGACAATGATATAGAGTTAGTTAAAAAGAGTGATATGGGTGTTGCTCATAATATGAGTGCCAATATCAAATCAGCAAAAGGTGTTTCGCCAGCACTTAAAATGTACGACCAAGGAGTACGTATCGGTTTAGGTACCGACGGACCAATGTCAGGAAATACATTAAGTACGATTGATGAATTTAGCCAAGTAGCCAAAGTACATAAACTGGTTAATAAAGATCGTGCAGCCATGCCACCAATCAAAGTTATTGATATGGCCACCATGGGTGCTGCAAGAGCGTTACATATGGAAGATAAAATTGGCTCAATAGAAATCGGTAAGTTAGCTGATATTATTGTGATTGAGACCACTGCGCCTAATATGGTTCCAGTTTACAACCCATATTCAGCCTTAGTTTATTCTGCATATGCTTCAAATGTCCGACACTCAATTGTTAACGGCAAAGTGTTAATGGAAGATAAAAAAATATTAACTGTAAATGAAGATGAAATTCTACAGGAAGCGTTAGAGTTTTCAAAAATAGTGAGAAAAACCGTCATCGAAAGCGGTGAAATAGTGCAGTAAATAATAAGGCCTACAAGTGTAGGCCTTAATTTTTTCAGTTAATGTGACATTATCGCTTTGTTGTAACATTCCATGTCAATCCCATTTTAAAATGTCCTCTTTTCTCCCAATTAGAAATGTCCGGTTCATACGAATAGAAGAGCAGGTGGATCAGGTTTTACTGTTACTCGCTTTG
>JAESQY010000063.1 GCA_016764915.1 Aliivibrio sp.
ATTCGAATGAAAAGACCTTCGAGTCAGTAAGAGTTGAACTTGTAATAGATGAAACAAGTGAAGTTGATAGTGTGATTGAAGTGCTTAGAGTGTGTGTCCTTGTTAGAATGAGTCTACTCCCCACTTTTAGCGAATTAGGTATTGTTCTATAATGATCGTGAACTGTATAAGAATTAGATATTAATGAACAATAATAGAGAGATAATTGAGTATCTTCGCGAGCGTATTCCTGTGTTTGAATGCGTTCAGGGCTGTCATGATTGTTGTGGGCCGGTAACCACTTCTTCGGAAGAGATGTCGAGACTACCAGTGAAATCTGACGATGAACATGAAGCGGCATTAGATGAGTATAACTGTGTACACTTAGGCCCTAATGGTTGCGAGGTGTATGAAGAACGACCATTAATCTGTCGACTGTTTGGTACAACGCCTCGTATACCATGTCCCAATAGTTGTCGGCCAGTTGAAATGGTCGATTTGAAAGTTGAGCGTCAGGTGCATCATTATATCAGGACTACCCGACAGGTCTTGGTGTAGTAGGTTCTATAATAAGCAGAGTGCGTGTTTTAGTGGCTTGATTTTGGCTGGCTAAAGTGTATGTCCCAGTAAGATTTTGGAGGTTATTGAGGTGATGTTGGTATAACAATTCGTATCGTTTTTGTTGTTGGATATCCATAACAGTTCTCCACTTAATCTGTTGAGTTAACAGGTAGTTAGAGTAGTATGGTTTTCATTCTTCGCGTAACGGCTTCGTTCAACAAAGCAATCAACACGATTTACTACATTCGCCATTTTAGGTTTGTCTTTAGTTTCAGTGATTAAGGCAGTAAAATCCAGTTTGGTCTGTGTCGTAGTAAACGTGTTATTGCGGTGTCAGTGTGACCCACAATTAGCTAGCACACTTATCACTTTATTAAATAATTTTCAAGGTATTAAGAATGAAAATAGAGATCGTCACAACTCCCAATGAAAAGTTAAAAGAAACAGGGTTTGGAACTATTCATGCGTGCAATGGTGTATTGAATGCAATAAGTAGAATGGGCCATGCCGTCAAACTAACTGTTTGTAAAACGGTGGCTGATTTAGAGGGAATCATAGCAAGAAAACCTAATTTAGTCGTCCTAGCTGTTAAGTATATCCCGACTGATAACGACGGCGACATTTGGCTTTCTGATTATTTTATGCGGTATGACATTAACTTTACAGGGTCATTAATGGATACCTTGGAATTTGATTCGGATAAAGTTCTTGCAAAAACTCACTTACAGAATAAAGGGGTTGCAACTGCTAAATATTTTACGACAGTTCCTGATCAGCACAGTTCTGAAAGTGAATTACCAATTAAATTTCCCTTATTCTTGAAACCAACAGATGCTGCAAATGGAAACGGTATCGACGATTTTTCATTTGTTACTAATTTTTCACAATTCGAAGATAAAGTTTTGTCATTACATAAGTTATTTGGCATGCCTATACTGGTTGAAGAATATTTGGATGGTCGAGAGTTTACAGTCGCAGTAATAAGAAAGTCGAATGGTGAGTTAATTGTTTCTTCTATCGAGATCATACCACCTGAATCAAAAAATGGACTTAGAATTTTAGGTAAGAAAGTAAAAAGTGAGGATTCAGAAGAGCTGAACATGATTGAAGATAAAGAAATAATGAATAAAGTAAAAAAACTTGCTATCGATTCTTTCATACACCTTGGTGTAAGGGATTTTGGACGAATAGATATTAAAGCGAACAAAAATGGGGATTGTTTTTTTATTGAAGCTAATTTAGTTCCTGGTATGACTCCTGGTTCGAGTTACTTTCCAAAATCATGTGAGATTGAACATGGGTTAACCTATGATGAGGTGGTCCAATTAATATTGGAGAACGCGCTTTGTAGAACTAACTTATCTAAAACACCTAACGAACTAGAATAGGTGTCGCGCAGCCGACACCTGCTTTTTGTTAATAGAGTAGGAGGTGTTGAACAAGCCCGAAGCCCCTCTCTATATAGTAAATTGTGAAGTTTGAGTTGGTGTTATTATCCTATTCTTTTGGCTATGTCGTTCGGCTGATCCCAGCACACGCCATCTCATGTTGACAGCATGGACATCGTCGTATAGCTCAACGTTTTAGCCGACAATTTTTTCCATTATTAGGGTGTTATGTGCAAAGCACTAAAATTAGTTAATTTCTTGTTTAGTCGTTATACTGCGTATGCAAAATATTGCAATATTATTAACCTAAAGAGATTGTTATGAGTAAAGGTATAGTTAAGTGGTTCAATGCGGATAAGGGTTTCGGATTTATTACACCAGAAGACGGTAGTAAAGATCTTTTTGTTCACCACTCAGAAATCCAAAGTGGCGGCGAATACGCAACATTGACTGACGGTCAAGCGGTTGAGTTTGAAGTTGGTCAAGGCCAGAAAGGACCTTGCGCTAATAAAGTTGTACCACTTTAAGTAGTCAGCAAATAATTAATAAAAAGTGGAACTTCTGTATCAGTTCCGCTTCATTTCAAAAATCATTATTTCAATGTTGAATCATCAGTATCTTTGTCGAACAAGCCGAAGCCTCTCTCTATATAGTAAATTATGACGTTTGAGTTGGTGGGTATTTTGTTCAAAACTAAATTCAAACAGTGAGTTTTCCATCATAGTTAATTTTTTAATCGATTAAATCTAATATGGCACGAAATGCAAAATGCTTAATCATGCGATGATGCTTCTGATCTAACAAAAGCTAATCAAGACCTGCCAAACTGAATTGCTCAATAGAAATAACATTACCTTGCGCGAGCCAGACAAAGAATGGTTTACAATAGCGCTCTAACATCAACTGTTGTCGACGATATATTACCCAGAATATACAGGGACAGATCTTCAGATTTAAAGTACCAGCACCTTTAGCTTATTAACTTACCTCTATATTTTTGATATTGCTTGAGAGCGCCATAAATATTATTGGCGATAACTAACCAGTTGATTGCAAATGCCGTGGCCATGAGTGGTGTTGTGACTGGCAGTAAGCAAGCCAAACCCAGTGAGACAAGTAACGCGAGATAAGAGTAATACTGCCGTTTCATGCGAACTCGGCTGATCAGTTGGTAGTGATCAGGCAGAGGGGTCATTGCCATTGGATTTTGCATCATGAGGCGTTGCAGATGCAGTGAAATCAGAAAGGGTACAATCTTAAGTAACATGCCCTGTATGATGGCTAAGATAAAGCCAAAGCTAAATAGGAAGCCTAATAATACCTCTAGCTTGCTTTGCCACAGTAGTGCCGATGCGGGTTTTGCAAAGGGCAGAATTAACCATAGTAAGAGTGAGCAGGACAGCATCAGACACACTAACCCAATTCCCCAATAATTGATCACCACATCGGGCAGCTTACGCTTACGTTTCTTTAAATTGTTTAGAGTGAGCACGCAGTACAATAGAGTCGCAATAATACACAGCAACCACCCCCAAGATAGAGACGAGCTGAACGCTTCAATACTGGCTAGACTTATCCCCATGACGAGCAGAGTGATTAAAGAGTAGCGCCATCTTTGACTGAAATTTGGCGTTACGTGAAACATCGGAATGACCTGGAAACTCACTGCCATCACCAGCAACATCACCCAGCCGAAACTACCAATGCCAGCATGTAAATTGGTCAGGTTTTTTCCTGCGGCAGGCATAAAACCCCATAGATAACCACTGAGTAGAACCATCCCAATCAAGAATAAGGCAGTAAGTGCCAAGATGGCAAGTAGAATAGGGAGGCGAGTTTGCTCACCTTTTGCCTGAGTGATTAACAGCCAAGCCAGCGTGAGGGTAAAATATCCAAGGCTTAACCCAAGTAAAACGAAAGGGAACAGAAAACTAAGCCAGCCAAGAAAAGCGGCGGCCAATGTTAAAATACCCGTTACTAAAGTGGCGTGAAATAGATGTAAACGCCAGCCAGAGATTGGAATGGCAGCGCCACATAACACAGGAATGACCTGAAATAGTGATCCGATCATGATCATCGCCATCACACCAAGTGCGATTAGGTGAGTGATTGCTAGGGTCGAAGGTATCCAGCGACTGAGCCAAAGAGTGTCGCTATTTAGGGCAATTAATAGAGCGGCGAACAGGGCAAAAATGGGAGCGGTAAGATAAAAGCGAATAGGGGATGAAATCGCTGGAATAGATTCAAAGTTAAGGCCGGACATTCTCATAGCGGATGTTTCTCATTACATAGTAGTTCGGCCAGAATCTTGGCGTCGTTGTCTTCACGTTGCCAAAAATAGAGTTGAAATTGGGATGGTGAGACCTCCACACAAATATGGTCAAAACGTCCGGCGATCATTTCAAATAGTGGCACAGGTTTTCGTCTATGCTTTACCGCGATCACTTCGCCAGCAGCCAGTTTGTGTAGAGCTGCAGTGATTTGATTCATGGGCTGCGGAGGTTCAAGGTCACTTACGTCTAGCTGGCTTACCTTGCTTATATCCATCCCGTTCTCATTATTTCTATTCAACGCGGTTATTGAGCACTCATTCGCTCAACGATTTCCGCACTATTGGTGAGGTGAATGTCGGTCATTGGATATAGCATCTGCTCCTCTTTCATATTGTGCTGCTGAATGAAGATCATAATGCTTTCACTGCTCCCCATTGCGCGCTCAATGTCTTGTTGCTCAATCGCTGATGCCATTTGTTCGAACATGGCCTTAATTTGAGTATGTTCTTGGCGCATAACCATAGTAGGGCCAGCTGTCATCCCAGTTTGCTCTTCGAAGGCCGGAAATAATATCTGCTCTTCAAGATTAAAGTGGCGTAATGTCTCAGTTTCAAACTGAGCCCAAAGCGTAGCAAAGAGACTCCAGTCTTTATCGGCTAACACGGCTTCAGCTTCTACTAAAAGATTGTCACATGCTTTGTGGTGTTGGGTCATAAATTCTTGAATTGACGCCATGATAGGTTCCTCATCACTGTTATTTTTATACAGGCCACTGATGATATCTGACGTAAATATCGAAATCCATGCTAACGAAGTGGTAGTTCTCCTTTGATTTGATTTATGTCATCATTTGTCGTTGAAATAATCGTTCCATTCATTGTTTTTTAGCCTTTATCCTGTCTATGAAGAGCCAATCGGCTCTTTTTTTATGTTTGCTAGGGAAAAAAGAGTGAATTAGATCACTTTTTCTTTTCTCTTAACTCTAAAAGATGGTATTAATTATGAAGAGTAATTATTGGACGTATCAAATAAGCAGGAGCAGTTGAAATTCATGGAGCAGGTTTATAACTTTAGCGCAGGGCCAGCAATGATCCCGGCAGACGTATTGCAACAAGTGCAAAGTGAGCTAATTAACTGGCAGAACTTAGGCACCTCGGTGATGGAAGTGAGCCATCGTGGCAAAGCCTTTATTCAAGTGGCTAAAGAGTCAGAGCAAGATCTTCGAGATCTGTTGTCCATTCCTGATAATTATAAAGTGCTGTTTTGCCAAGGTGGTGCCAGAGCTCAATTTTCTGCTGTTCCGATGAATCTGTTAGGCGATGCAACTAGTGCCGATTATATCGATGCGGGTTATTGGGCGCACAGTGCAATTGATGAATCCAGAAAGTATTGTGAGCCGAATGTCATTGATGCTTGCATTGAGCTTGATGGAAAAAAAGCGGTTCAACCTGCAAAAGATTGGCCACTAAGCGATGATGCCGCGTATGTGCATTTTTGCCCAAATGAGACCATCGACGGTATTGAGATTCGTGATCTGCCTATTACAGATAAACCCATTGTTGCTGATATGTCGTCAACCATACTGTCGCGTGAAATCGATGTCTCTAAATATGGGGTGATTTACGCTGGCGCACAAAAGAACATTGGCCCGGCTGGCATTACTTTGGTGATTGTTCGTGATGATCTGTTGGATATCGCTGACCAAGCGCTGCCGAGTTGTTTGACCTACTCTGTATTGTCGGAAAAAGAGTCGATGTACAATACGCCGCCAACGTTTGCTTGGTACCTATCTGGTCTCGTGTTTAAGTGGTTAAAAGTGCAAGGTGGCGTTTCCGCTATGGAGCAAAATAATCGTCAAAAAGCGGCACTGCTCTATGCCTGTATTGATGGTTCTCGTTTTTATGAAAATGGGGTTCATGAGAGTAATCGATCACTAATGAATGTTCCGTTTCAACTGGCTAAATCTGAGTTAGATGCGCTGTTTCTTGAACAAGCAGAAGCTCAAGGGTTGCAAGCACTGAAAGGACATCGTGCAGTGGGCGGCATGAGAGCATCAATTTACAATGCGATGCCAATAGAGGGTGTACAAGCTTTAGTGGATTTCATGGTTGCGTTTGAACAGCAGCATGCGTAACTAATCGTTGACTCTTTTGTTAAGCATTAAGATTGAGCCGCACACAGGAGTGCGGCTTTTTTATGGTTTAAAAACGGTAATACAGTTGGTGATAACGACCATTCTGATCGACGAGTTGTTGATGTGTACCTTGTTCAATAATCTCCCCTTGGTCCATCATTAGTATTTGATCCATCTTCCCAATGCCTACTAATCGATGAGTTACCAACACGACCGTTTTGTCTTGAGTATAGTGTTCAAGAATCGATAAGATTTGACGTTCGGTTTGTTGATCCAACCCTTCTGTAGGTTCATCAAGTAAAAAGATAGGCGCATCGTGCAAAATGGCTCTTGCGATACCGATTCGACGACGCTCTCCGCCAGAAAGTTGTCTACCGCCATCGCCTAGCCAATCATCTAAACCAATGCCCTCAAGCAATGCGTGAAGGCCAACTTGATTGAGCAGGTTGTTCAGCGTCTCATCATCCGCATCAGGTTTTGCCAACAGTAGATTGTCTCGTAAGCTGCCATTTAAAATATCAACCCGTTGACTGACCACTGATATCGCCGCTCGTAGTGCCCCTTCGTTGAGTGACGTAATCGGGGTATTGTCCAGCTTGATCAAGCCTTGTTGAGGATCCCAATGTCGAGTTAACAGTTGCAATAGTGTTGATTTTCCGCATCCAGTTTGACCGACAATCGCCACTTTTTCGCCTGCTTTGATACTAACGGACAAGTCATTAATCACTGTTTTGTCGGTGTCGTAATAGCAAAAACTGACCGCAGAAATGTCGATGTCTCCTTTGACCGTTAGATGAATACCTTGAGGGTCAAACGGAGTATCAATCGGCGCTGTAATAATCTGGTTTAAGCGTTTTGCAGAACTGAGGGTTTGACCTAAATATTGAAATGCACCAGCGATTGGCATAATCAATTCAAAGCTGGCCATTGTCGCAAATGCCACCATGGCAATTAACGGGTCAGGGCTGTTTCCTGCTATACCGTCAGCGCTTATCCAGATGATCAGGGTGAGAGTCCAACCATTGGCAATCAACAGCAGTGCATTGGCAAGTCCGGTTAATTTTGCCATCTCTTTTTGGCTTTTAAGCAGTGCAGATTGTTTGTTCAAAATGGCAGTGCGATATTGAGTTTCTGCACCAAAAATAAGTAATTCAGCATGACCTTGCAACCAATCTAAAGTGGCGACTCGCAATGCCGATTTATTGAGAGTAAGAGACTCGCCATCTTTTTTACCCAGCAAATAGAAAAGCACAGGCCAAAGTAGCAACAATGAGAGAAGAATGGCTCCTAATGTCAAACCAACGTTAAGGTCAAACCAACAGATAAACAGCGTTAAACTGCCAATACCGATAACGCCAACCACCATCGGGCTGATCAGTCGCAAATAGACATGATCCATCGCATCAACATCGGCGACTAAACGATTGAGTAAGTCTGCATCACGAAGTTTGGAAAAACGCCCTGGGATCAGCGGGATCAGTTTAGTAAAAAAGAAGATGCGCAATTCGGTCAGCAGTTTGAAGGTGGCGTTATGACTGACCACTCTCTCCCCCCAACGTCCTGCGGTACGTCCCATAGAGAAACCGCGAACTCCGCCAGCGGGTAACATGTAGTTAAAGGTCTCACGAGCAATGGTTAAACCGGCAACGGCAGACGCTGCAATGAACCATCCCGAAAGCGTCAGCAGTCCGATAGTGGCAAACAGCGTTGCAAAAGCGAGCAGCATGCCGAGGCTTAAACCAAGCCAATGTTTTTTATACAGTCTTAAATAAGGAAGTAGATCACGCATGTTGTTCACCATCACTCATCTGTTGATTTAACATGGATTGAAATAGCCCTTGTTGACTCAACTCGTCGTAAGTGCCTATCTGCTCGATAAGACCATGGTTGAGAACGATAATTTGATTTGAGTTTTTAAGTTGTTCAATGCGGTGAGTGATCATGATGGTGGTGTTGCCTGCCATGACGTTACGAAGGCTGGTCATGACCAATACCTCACTGTTGCTATCAAGGCTAGCGGTGGGTTCATCTAAAACCCACAAGCTACCTTGTTGTAAAATCGCACGGGTCAGGGCTAAACGTTGTGCTTGGCCAACAGATAATCCACCAGAACGGTCACTGATTGGGTAATCAAATCCCAGCTCATCAATGAACTCTTTAGCAAACGCTTGTTCACTTGCCTGCTCGATCTGTTGTTGGGTTAAATCCTGCTTACCTAAGCTTATATTCTCTTTAATGGTGCCATGGATAAGCATCGGATTCTGTCCTACCCAGTTGATATTACTTCGCCATTGCGCCAGATCCAGACTGCTGATCTCAATATTATTCACCGTTAAGCTGCCACTGTAAGGAAGAAAGCCGAGAAGGGCATTGATAAGGGTGGTTTTTCCAGCCCCGCTTGGGCCCACTAAAGCCAAACTTTCGCCTTCGGTGAGCGTAAAGCTAAGTGGACCTATCAATGTTTTGTTATCAACGCTGTGAACCTCCAGATCTTTGGCGCAAATGACTAGTGAAGAGAGGTCAATACGTTGGTTGCCCGAGTGAGGGTTTTCAATGTCAGTCTCTAAAAAGTTGAGGATGGACTCAGCGGCACCCACCGCTTGTGCTTTGGCGTGATAAAAAGTGCCTAAATCTCTGAGTGGTTGATAAAACTCAGGAGCTAAAATGAGAATGAATAGACCAGTAAATAGAGTCACTGTGGTGCCGTAGTGTCCAAAATCTAACTCTCCGATAAAGGTAAAACCAAAATAGACAGCAACAATGGCAATGGACATTGAGGTGAAAAACTCTAAAACAGCCGATGACAAAAAGGCCAGTCGCAGTACTTCCATCGTGCGCTTTCGAAATACCTCAGAAGCACCGTGAAGAAGCTCGGTTTCACTTTGAGCTCGATGAAACAGTCGAATAGTTGTCATTGCTTGTAAGCGATCATAGAAATGTCCAGAGAGTCTCTGCAAAGCTTTCACGTTTCGTCTATTCGCATCCGCAGCGCCCATACCAACCAGAGCCATAAACAGTGGAACCAGCGGTGCTGTGATCAAAAATATCAAACCTGCGACCCAGTTAAGCGGGAAAACAACCACTAAAATGGTAAACGGGATCAATACGGATAGTGTCATTTGAGGTAGATAACGAGAGAAGAAATCTTGCATATCTTCGACTTGTTCTAAAATCAGACTAGCCCAGCTGCCCGCAGGTTTACCCTTGATATAAGAAGGACCAAGTTCACGTAATTTGTCGAGAATCAACTGGCGTATATAGATGCGTATCTGCTCACCACATCGATAACCTGAGACTTCTCTGGCCCAAGTGGACAGTGCTCGTAGTGCGATACATAACAACATGAGTATAAACTGATTCACCAGTTCTGATTTATCGACCTTTTCGATGATCAATTGGTGAAGAATATCGGCAAGAAGGCCCGCTTGAGCAATCAGTAGAAGACCTGAGAGAAAAGCGAAACTTATGGTGGCGATTAACCAACGTTGAGCTAATTTGGATTGAGATTTAAGCCATTTATTGAGAGTACGTTGTCTGTATTTATCCATAAGGCGGGCTGATTATTCATTGAAGTGAGAGAGTATCATAGCCACTTTCTGTTTGAGAACAGAGAGCGGCTATAGGAAGTTGTATCGTAACCGCTGTGCTTATGCGTCTAACTCATCGAGGTATCTTTCTGCATCAAGAGCGGCCATACAACCTGTTCCTGCAGAGGTTATCGCTTGACGATAGGTATGGTCCATTACGTCTCCAGCAGCAAAAACGCCAGGCACGCTAGTTTGAGTTGCATTACCTTCTAAGCCCGATTGAACTTTGATGTAACCGTTGTTCATCTTAAGTTGGCCGTTAAAAATATCGGTATTTGGTTGATGGCCAATGGCAATAAAAGCGCCCATCACATCGAGGGTTTCTGTGGAATCTGACTGAGTATCTTTGAGAATTAGCCCAGTTACCCCCATCTCATCACCCGTCACTTCTTCTAATGTGCGATTAATGTGTAAGATAATGTTACCATTTTCGACTTTTTCCATCAGTCGATTAATCAGTATCTTCTCAGAGCGAAAACTGTCACGGCGATGCACAAGGTGGACTTCTGAAGCAATATTTGAGAGATACAGCGCCTCTTCAACGGCTGTGTTACCACCGCCAATTACCGCTACTTTCTGGTTGCGGTAGAAGAAACCGTCACAGGTAGCACAGGCTGAAACGCCACGCCCTTTAAAGAGCTCTTCAGATTCCAATCCTAAATATTTAGCAGAAGCACCGGTTGAAATGATGAGGGCATCACAAGTGTATTCTGTACTATCACCTTTTAAACGAAAAGGTCGCTGGCTAAAGTCGGTTTCGTTAATGTGGTCAAAAATAATCTCTGTTTCAAATCGCTCTGCATGCTCTTTCATCTGCTCCATTAAACCTGGGCCTGTCATATCAGCAGCGCCACCGGGCCAGTTTTCAACTTCAGTGGTGGTGGTTAATTGTCCGCCTTGCTGCATGCCTGTGATCATAACTGGGTTCAAATTGGCTCTTGCGGCGTAAACTGCAGCCGTGTAACCGGCAGGGCCTGAGCCTAAGATTAGTAGCTTAGAATGTTTAACAGTACTCATATAATGCTCCGAGCAGGCTAGAAAATAGCATAAAGTAAAAAGGGCACCATAATAGGTGCCCTTGAGATATTTAACAATAAGTTAATTGTTAGTCGATGTTTAATGCAGTTGTTGGCTCTACGAATTCAAGGCCAAAGCTCTCTGCAACTTCTTTACAAGTCACTTTACCGTGAATGACGTTAAGACCGTCTAATAGGCCTTTGTCAGCAAGAAGAGCCGCTTTGTAGCCTTGATCTGCTAATCTTACAATGTAAGGAAGTGTTGCATTGTTAAGGGCAAACGTTGACGTTCTTGCAACAGCGCCAGGCATGTTTGCAACACAGTAGTGAACCACTTCGTCAACAATGTAAGTTGGATCTGCGTGTGTCGTTGCGTGAGAAGTCTCGAAACAACCACCTTGGTCAATCGCAACATCAACCACTGCCGCACCTGGTTTCATACGTTTGATGTGATCTTTTGTTACAAGTTTAGGTGCAGCTGCGCCAGGGATAAGTACTGCGCCAACCACAAGATCCGCGTCAAGAACATGCTTCTCTAGTGCGTCTGCAGTTGAATAAACTACTTTCGCACGGCCTTGGAACTCTTCGTCAAGTGTACGTAGAGTATCAAGGTTACGATCAAGAATAGTTACGTCAGCGCGCATTCCTACGGCCATGCGAGCTGCATTAGCACCAACAACACCGCCGCCAATAATAACAACTTTTGCAGGCTCAACACCAGGTACGCCACCTAGAGGAAGACCACGGCCGCCGTTAGATTTCTCTAAGGTTTGAGCGCCAGCTTGAATAGACATTCTGCCTGCTACCTCAGACATTGGAGCAAGTAGTGGCAGACGACCCATAGAATCTGTTACAGTCTCATATGCTATGCAAACAGCTTTACTCTTGATAAGATCTTCTGTTTGAGGTAAATCCGGTGCAAGATGCAGGTAAGTGAATAAGATTTGGTCTTCGCGTAACATTGCGCGCTCAACAGCTTGAGGCTCTTTCACTTTTACAATCATCTCGGCTTTAGCAAAAACATCTTGAGCCGTAAGAAGTATAGATGCACCGACAGCGACATAGTCGTCGTCAGAGAAACCAATGCCAGATCCGGCTAGAGTTTCTACGAGTACTTGGTGTCCATGTGAAACAAGCTCACGAACGCTAGCTGGGATCATACCTACGCGGTATTCGTGATTTTTAATTTCCTTTGGGATTCCAATGATCATGCTGTGTCCTTATGTTTTTATGGTTGTTTTATCTAGTTGTAGGGTTGAACTGTCGAATATATCTCTAGTATAGTGGCAATTGAATAGCATTTGATATCGAAAATCAAACGAGTTGTAGAATATATTTTTGCAAGGAAGTAATAAGGTGGAATAAAAAATGGTAGATAACTATAAGAAGCCATCCAAGGAATTGGATCGAATAGATAGGAATATTTTAAATGAGCTACAAAAAGATGGGCGTATCTCAAACGTTGAACTGTCTAAACGAGTAGGGTTATCACCTACACCATGTTTAGAACGTGTTCGTCGATTAGAGCGTCAAGGGTACATTAATGGCTATACCGCATTATTGAACCCACAGTTTTTAGATGCATCTCTATTAGTGTTTGTAGAAATTACTCTTAATAGAGGTACACCTGATGTATTTGAGCAATTTAATATTGCTACACAGCAGTTAGACGACATTCAAGAGTGCCACCTTGTTTCAGGCGATTTTGATTATCTTTTAAAGACACGTGTATCAGATATGAGTGCATACAGGAAATTATTAGGTGATACTTTGTTACGCCTTCCAGGTGTTAATGACACACGTACCTACGTTGTCATGGAAGAAGTGAAGCAAACCAATAATTTGGTGATAAAAACTCGATAACAATTTGGTGATCGCAGCCATTTTTGGTAAAATGTGATCACTGTCATCCGAGCGGCTTATAGCCGCTCGAATTGTTTATAAAACGGAATAAATTTTGGTTTCAACGTTAAAAAATATCGTATCAGAGATGAAAACTCATCCTAAAGTGGACTCAATAGACACCGATATCCAATCAAGCGGTGACCAATCTCGACTGAATGGTGTTCAGCGCCTTAAAGAAGCGGGATTCATTATTGGTTTACTGATCTCCGTGTACCTTATGGTTGCATTGGTCAGTTTTGACCCTTCAGACCCCTCATGGTCACAAACCGCCTGGGATGGGCCAGCCAAAAATGCGGCCGGCTCATTAGGTGCTTTTGTCGCGGATACTCTATTTTTCATCTTTGGTTTATTGGCTTATCTACTCCCTTTTATTGTCATGCTTTCAACGTGGGTGTTTTGCCGACAGCGAGCCCAAGATGAGCCTTTAGATCTATTGGTTATGGGCACTCGACTGCTGGGTTTAACGACGTTGATACTCACCAGTTGTGCTCTGGCTGATACAAGCTTTGATGACATATGGTACTTCTCTTCAGGGGGCGTTGTTGGTGCTGTAATTAACAGTTTAACCATTCCACTACTTAATGTTTTGGGCAGCACTTTGGCATTGATCTTTTTGTGGTGCGCAGGCATGACTCTATTTTCAGGTGTCTCGTGGTTAACCATCGTGGACACATTAGGGCGCTGGGCGTTAGATTTAAGCAGCCATTTATTAAATAAAGCGCGTAACTCTGAAGATGAAACCATCTCGGCCATTGAATTTCAGCACTTCCCTGAGCAACAAGAGAAACACAATGTTGCAGCTTCAGTACCAGATTTTAGTCGTTATGTTGGTTCTGAGGTGGTGAGTAATGATGAATCGGTAGTTGTGGAAGAAAATGCACTATTGAGTGCAGCGACAAATAGCGAAATGACAGTGACAGAGCAGGATGTTATTGATGAAGTTGATTCGTTGTTTGCTGAACAAAAGAACGATGTTGTTGAAGAGCGTCGATTCAATATACATGGTGTCAATGATGATAAAGAGTTGTCATCAGCTGTTGAGCAATTAACGCCACCGCCACTGTATATGAATAATTTGGACTCAACCATTGAGCAGCTTGACCAAGCCTCAGATGAAATAGAAAAACACAACGTTGATGTTGTTGAACACTATCAGCAAGATGAGGATGAAAGCGATGCTATTGAGCACCAATCCACGATCGAGGTTACATCAGCAATAGAGAGTGAATCGACAATATCATTCAGTGCGGTCGGAACCATAGATAAAACCGACGTTGTGACAGACGTGTTCACTGAGCAGCAACTTGATAATGATATTTCTGATTTAGAGCCTCTCATCGCGATTAACCCTACAGACGCTGAACCTGCCGATGTAGATGAAGATCTTGCTGCATTTAAAGCCTTAATTACCCAAGAGCAAGAGAATGTAGCCGCATCTCAAAATCCATTTTTGGTTCAGCATCAACAAAACTTGCCTGTGCCTGAACTTCCTCTGCCGACGCTTGACTTGTTATTTCATCCGGGTATCCGTGAGAATAATATTTCCCGTGAATATTTAGAACAGACAGCGCGTTTGGTGGAAGCAAAATTGGCGGATTACAAAATTAAAGCGCGGGTGATTGATATTTTTCCTGGGCCTGTGATTACCCGTTTTGAGCTTGATTTAGCGCCCGGTGTTAAAGTCAGTCGTATTTCTGGCTTAGCTCTGGATTTGGCACGTTCATTGTCGGCCTTAGCAGTACGAGTGGTAGAGGTCATCCCTGGTAAACCTTATGTTGGACTTGAACTGCCAAATGTTAATCGCCAAACCGTGTTTTTTTCTGAGGTAATAGGCAGTAAACAATTTATCGAAAATACATCGCCAACAGCGGTAGTGCTGGGTCAAGATATCGCCGGAGAGGCTGTGGTTGCTGATCTTTCTAAGATGCCGCACTGTCTGGTTGCAGGTACCACTGGTTCAGGTAAATCAGTGGGCGTAAACGTCATGATTCTGAGCATTCTTTACAAATCGAGCCCAGAAGATGTTCGATTTATTATGATAGATCCAAAAATGTTGGAACTTTCTATCTATGAAGGTATCCCACATCTACTATCAGAAGTCGTTACCGACATGAAAGATGCGGGTAACGCACTCAGATGGTGTGTTGGAGAGATGGAGCGTCGTTACAAGCTTCTTTCAGCCGTGGGTGTGCGTAATTTAAAAGGCTTTAACGATAAATTAAAAATGGCAGCAGATGCAGGTCACCCAATCCACGATCCATTGTGGAAACCCGGTGATACCATGGATGAGAGTGCACCACTACTTGTGAAACTGCCAAGTATCGTTGTCATTGTTGATGAGTTTGCTGATTTAATAATGGTGGTGGCAAAAAAGTGGAAGAGTTGATTGCCCGTTTAGCGCAAAAAGCTCGAGCCGCTGGCATCCATTTGATTTTGGCGACTCAGCGCCCATCTGTTGATGTAATTACGGGTTTGATTAAAGCCAATATACCAACCCGTGTCGCCTTTACCGTTTCGACCAAGACCGATTCACGAACCATTTTGGATCAAAGTGGTGCAGAGTCACTACTTGGCATGGGTGATATGCTCTACTTAGCACCGGGTTCCAATCATCCAATTCGTGTACATGGCGCGTTTGCATCAGATGATGATGTGCATGCTGTGGTGAATAATTGGAAAGCGCGTGGTAAGCCTCAATATATTGAGGCAATTACCAACGCTGAACAAGGGTCTGAGAGTTTACTTCCGGGAGAGTCATCAGAAACAGAAGAAGAACTAGATCAAATCTACGATCAAGTGGTGGAGTTTGTGACAGAGTCACGTCGCGGATCGGTTTCAGGCGTGCAACGTCAGTTTAGAATTGGATATAACCGTGCTGCTCGAATTGTTGATCAGCTACAAGCAAATGGTGTCGTTAGTGCGCCGGGTCATAACGGAAACCGTGAAGTGATCGCGCCGCCGCCAGTAAAAGGGTAATGAATGAAAAAATTATTGTTAGCGTTAGTCTGTTTTAGTTCCACTGTGTTTGCAGCTCCTCAAGATGAATTGGCAGAGAGATTGAATCAAAGCAGTGGTTTTAGCGCCAATTTCACTCAACAAGTCTTTAGCCCTGAAGGTGGATTAATTGTTGAAGGGGAAGGGGATGTAAAAATATCTCGTCCAAATCTGTTTCGTTGGCATACTAAAACGCCGGATGAGAATCTGTTAGTCGCTGATGGAAAAACACTGTGGTATTTCAATCCATTTGTTGAGCAAGTGACGATGATGTGGCTCGATCAGGCGACGAATCAAACCCCGTTTGTTTTGCTCACTCGTAACGATCCAAAAGATTGGGCCAACTACGACATTGAGCAGTCAGGTGATGATTTTACGTTGGTGGCAAAAGATGACTCAGATAACTCGGGTCAATTTATCGTCTCCATTGCTAAATCAGGTGTGGTAAACAGTTTTTTTGTTATTGAACAAGATGGCCAGCGCAGTGAGTTTGTTTTTTCGCAGTTTAGCAGCCAGACACCCGATAAAAACAATTTCATTTTCAATGTCCCAGAGGGTGTGGACATTGATGACCAACGTAATTAACTCAGGTTCTGTGTGAGTAATTTTAACTTAGACTTTTCAAATGGGGAGGATTTTCGTCCCCTAGCCGCTCGTATGCGCCCTGCTACCATAGAGCAATATATTGGTCAGCAACATATCTTGGGTGAAGGGAAACCTCTGCGCAGGGCATTAGAGGCAGGGCAGTTACACTCTATGATTTTATGGGGACCACCAGGAACAGGTAAAACAACCTTAGCCGAAGTAGCCGCTAATTATGCCAATGCAGAAGTTGAACGTGTCTCTGCTGTTACCTCCGGTGTTAAAGATATTCGAGCAGCAATAGAGCGAGCTCGTGAGAATCAATTAGCAGGGAAACGGACCATTCTGTTTGTTGATGAGGTGCACCGTTTTAATAAAAGCCAGCAAGATGCTTTTTTACCGCATATTGAAGATGGCACCATCACATTCATTGGTGCTACGACCGAAAATCCCTCTTTTGAACTGAATAACGCCCTGTTGTCTCGTGCCCGAGTGTATAAGTTAACTTCTCTTAATACGGATGATATTGAGTTGTTATCGATCAAGCCATGTTAGATAAAGAGCGAGGTCTAGGTGGCGAATCGGTACAATTTCCATTGGAAGTGAAACAACGTTTAGCAGAGTTAGTCAATGGTGATGCTAGGATGTCATTGAACTACCTTGAACTGTTGCTGGATATGGCCAGCGCTAATGAACAGGGTAAAAAAGTGCTCACTCTTAAGTTATTGGCTGAAGTTGCGGGTGAAAAGTTAGCCCGTTTCGATAATAAGGGCGATATGTGGTATGACTTAATCTCAGCTGTTCACAAATCTATCCGGGGCTCTAATCCTGACGCTGCGTTGTACTGGACTGCACGAATGATGTCTGCTGGTTGCGATCCACTCTATGTGGTTCGACGTTTGCTGGCCATTGCCTCTGAAGACATAGGTAATGCTGATCCAAGAGCAATGCAAGTGGCGATTTCGGCCTGGGATTGCTTCACTCGAATTGGCCCTGCTGAAGGTGAGAGAGCGATTGCTCAAGCTGTGGTTTATTTGGCCTGTGCGCCAAAGAGTAATGCCGTTTATACCGCTTGGAAACAGGCGATGAGTGATGCGCAAAACTCACCCGATTTTGATGTGCCTGTTCATTTAAGAAATGCACCAACCTCATTAATGAAAGATCTTGGCTACGGAGCAGAGTATCGCTATGCTCACGACGAACCTGGGGCATACGCTGCAGGCGAAAATTACTTTCCGGTAGAAATGAAAGATAGACAATACTATTTCCCAACAAATAGAGGGTTGGAGACTAAAATAGGTGAAAAGTTAGAGTATTTATCCTCTTTAGATAAGAAAAGCACATTAAAGCGCTATTAATAATCACACTTTTTGGGTATCTTTACTCGTCAAATAAAATTATGCAATACGACGGCTTTGATGCTGGCGTATAGTTTTACTTCTTCAATATAATAACAACAGGTTTAGCAATGCTGGATTCTAAATTACTTCGAACAGAGCTGGATGCAACAGCTGAAAAACTTGCACGTCGTGGCTATAAGTTAGATGTCGAAACACTCCGTCAACTTGAAGAGCAACGTAAGTCGCTACAGGTCACAACTGAAGAGCTTCAAGCACAACGTAATGCACGTTCGAAGTCGATTGGTAAAGCGAAAGCAAGCGGTGATCATGCTGAAGCTGAACGCATTCTTGCTGATGTTACAACATTGGGTAACGATTTAGACGAAGCCAAAGTCGCGCTTGCTGAGCTGTTAGCTCAAATAGATGCTATTTCTGCTACCATTCCGAATCTAGCGGATGATTCGGTACCAAGCGGTAAAGATGAAGATGAAAACGTAGAAGTTCTTCGTTGGGGAACACCAAAAGAGTATGACTTTGAAGTTAAAGATCACGTAGATCTAGGCGAAATGTCAGGTGGACTTGATTTTGCCAGTGCGGTGAAACTGTCAGGCTCTCGTTTTATCGTCATGAAAGGTCAATTTGCTCGTCTGCACCGTGCGATAGCGCAGTTTATGTTAGACCTTCATACGGTTGAACACGGTTATACTGAGATGTATGTCCCTTACCTAGTTAACGCTGATAGCTTATTCGGTACAGGTCAATTACCAAAATTTAGTGAAGATCTGTTCCATACTCAGCCAGCAACGGAAGAGGGCATTGGTATGTCTTTGATCCCAACCGCTGAAGTGCCGTTAACTAACATGGTGCGTGATACGATTACTGAAGAAGCGGATATGCCAATTAAAATGACGGCGCATACCCCTTGTTTCCGCTCTGAAGCGGGCTCTTATGGTCGTGATACTCATGGTCTGATCCGTATGCACCAGTTCGACAAAGTTGAATTGGTTCAGTTGGTTAAACCTGAAGATTCAATGGATGCATTAGAAGAGCTAACGGGTCACGCTGAAAAAGTACTTCAACTACTGGATCTACCTTACCGTAAAGTGATTCTTTGTACTGGCGATATGGGGTTCGCTTCATCGAAAACTTACGATCTTGAAGTGTGGGTTCCTGCTCAGAAAATGTATCGTGAAATCTCATCTTGTTCAAATATGCAAGATTTCCAAGCGCGTCGCATGCAAGCTCGTTTCCGTCGTAAAGGCGAGAAAAAACCTGAGCTTCTACATACATTGAACGGTTCTGGTTTAGCCGTAGGCCGTACAATGGTGGCGATTCTTGAGAACTACCAACAACAAGATGGCCGCATTGAAGTACCAGAGGTGTTACGTCAATACATGGGCGGTGCTGCTTTTATCGGTTAATTATGATGGGTAAAAAGAAGAGTGATGAAGGCTAACCGTTATGGTTGGCCTTTTTTTGGTTTTCAAAACGTTCGCATCTTTTAAACTAACAACCTATGCTGCTATAGATAAGTGTGCGTTTAATAGACAATAAAGATGATCTATCTCATTTACTAAATTGGTTATTATTGTATAAATAGAGTAAGTCTTTAAAAAAGGGGCCGTTTATGAATATTCAATTTACGATCACTATAGCAGGTCAAGACCACCCACAGTTAGTCAATCAACTTGCCGCAATCACTCACTCTTATGGCGGAAAATGGTTGATCAGTAAAATTAGCCGATTAGAGCATCAACTGGTCGGAATCATAAAAATTGAAATCCCAGATAATGAAGTTGTGCAACTTAAAGAGGAGTTGAGACACTTCTCTGCACTTGATGTACGTATTATTGATAGTAAAGCGGTTGAACACCCGAGCTTTGTAAAGGTTCGTTTTACTATTGAGTCTAAAGACCGTTTAGGAATTGTCCGTGATATTACGGGGAAACTCGATGAAATGGGGATTGAAGTACTACAGATGGAGAATCATCGATTGGCAGTCCCCGAAGTGGGGGAGATGATGTTTTTTGCAGAATTAACTCTAAACTTGCCAACAGAAATAAGCTTTAACCAATTAGAAGAGTCGCTGTTATTGGTGGATGATAACCTAAGGATTGATGGATTGGCTTAAAAATCAAGCCGACTGGCAATAATGCTTGGTCGGCTTATCTAATATTGCAACGTGTGCTTAGTCACGCTTCCACAACATATGACAGAACTTATTGTCAGGATCTCGGCTGATTAGCATTCTTGCAAATACATCATCTAACACATCTGACGATTCATTGACTAAGCCAATGCGAACTTCGGCAAACACTTTCCCATCGACATCAAAACCTACGTGTTCAGGCCAATCTGCGCCTGTTTCAACCACTTCAGCGGCTCCACGTTCATCAAATTGTAGGGTAAACAGAGCAACATCAGCAGGCTCTAAACTGTCTGGTGCCATCTCTAAAAAGATGTCATAAGCGGCATCAATGACATCATCGAAAGAAATTAATGACTCTTCACTCATAGTAGTGTCTCTTTGTTGTTAGATTACTTAGAATCAGCACGGCTCATAAATTTAGTTTCAGAGGTATTGATTTTGATTTTTTCGCCGTTTGCAATGTACTCAGGTACTTGAACAATTAGACCTGTCGTTAATGTTGCAGGCTTAGAGCGAGCACTTGCAGACGCTCCTTTGATTGACGGGTCAGTTTCCACAATTTCTAGCTCAACCGCTCCTGGAAGCTCAATAGCAACGGGTTCGCCATCAACAGCAAGAACCTGGATGCCTTTGGTCTCTTCAGTAATAAAAAGAAGCTCATCAGCAATAGTTTCAGAGTTGAAATTGTAAGGCGTGTAATCCTCACTATCCATAAATACATGCTCATCACCATCAACGTAAGAGAAAGTGACTTGGTGACGAGTAAAGTCAGCCAAACTGATCATCTCATCCGCTTTGAAGCTTTCGTCTACTTTTAGACCGGTCGCTATATCATAAAGGCGCATTCTGTATAAACTTGCACCAGCACGGCCACTTGGTGTTAGTTTATTAATTTCTTTAACAAGCAGGACTTTACCATTGTGTTCAATCGCTGCGTTCTTCTTTATTTCACTCGCCTTTGGCATGATAGAAATTCCCAATAAAAATAGTGGTGTGAAAATATCATGAACTGGATATTACGCCAAGCTCTGCGAGCAAGTTGTGGCAATTTGATGCAAATAAATCAATTGTGGCTTTGCCGCTAAAATAGTGCGCTATGACTTGATTCATTATGAAACTCGGGTAATCTTCCTTGGTCTTTTTTTGGAGATTGGAGCCAAATTTGTCTCACAGTAAAAAATTGTCGGTGATTAACTCTACTGCCCCTTTTCAACAAGAGTTTGAACCGGTTATTAAGGCGCTTATTACCAATCTTCGAGCCGCTGCTGGTGGTTCGATTCACAGTATTTATCTGTTTGGCAGCGTAGCACGAAGAGAAGCTATCCCTGGCAAGTCAAACCTCGATGTCACTATTATCACTAAGGTTGCGCTCACACCACAACAACAGACGACGCTGAATACCATTAAGTGGCGATTTAAAAGACAATTTCCGCAAATTACCGATATCTCATTTAATGTGGGCGATACACAAGAGGTATTGGATCTTGAATTTATATTCTCATGGGGATTTTGGTTGAAACACTGCTGTGTGTGTATATTTGGTGATGATCTCGCTACTCGGTTTGGTACGTTTGAACCAAGCTGGGAGATCGCCAAAAATATGAACATGGATGTAGAACAGTGGCACACAACTTATCGAAAGAAGATCATCAGTGCCACGGCGGTACAAGACCAAATTGAACCGCAAATTAAATTGGCCAAAAAAATCCTCAGAAGTTGCTACTCGTTAGTGATGCATCGAGACAAAGGCTGGTATGACTCTCCTGTTGAGTGTGGTGAAAAATTTCTTGAATACTACCCAGATAAAGCACTGCAAATTGAACGGATGAATATTTTGCTGCAAGGGCGACGTATCCCTAAGCGTTCAGTAATAGCCCTATTTGATGAGTTTGGCCGTTGGGTGATTGATGAGTTTGAGCGCATAGAGCGAAAAATAGGGTAGTATAATATCACTATTATTGTCATATTGAGGTTGTTGTGCAGCAAGGCTTTCTTTTAACACGCCACAGCCGAGATGTAGCCAATGGTACTGAGTTAACCCTCTGGTTAAGCACCGTTGATGGGCCTGTGCAGCTGGTCATCTCTTCAGAACAACCCGTCTGTTTTGTTGCTGTCGAATCGATAGATCAGATCAACACACTATTGAACAAACACGCTATCCCCCACCAAATAAAAACACTGAGTTTGACTACATTTGACCATCAACATGTATCGGGTTGTTATTTTCAGACGTCAAGAGCTATGCAGCTGGCTGTCGGCGTTTTTAATGAACATGGTATTGAACATTTTGAAGCGGACATTCGGTTAGCAGATCGCTATTTAATGGAGCGCTTTATCTGCGGAGGAGTCCACTTTATTGGTAAGCCAAAACCCAGATTAGGTTATACGCAATATAGCCAAGTCAAAGCCAAAACGGGCAGTTATCAACCCAATCTATCGATTGTTTCGCTTGATATAGAGTGCTCAGAAAAAGGAATACTCTATTCAGTTGGCTTGCATAGCGAACGAGACAGCAGAGTGATCATGATTGGCGATCCACAACAATGCAGTGAAACGATCATTGAGTGGGTGGGAGATGAGAAAGCGTTATTAATTGCACTTGAGCGATGGTTTCAAACTTATGACCCAGACTTAGTGATCGGTTGGAGTGTGGTTGATTTCGATTTTCGTCTACTGATCAAACGTGCTGAGTGGCATAAACTGCCATTTCGTATTGGAAGGGGCAAGAGCAAAGCCTATTTTAGAGCCTCGACCAGCAATCGCAGGCAAGGGTTTTTATCTCTTCCTGGCAGAGTGGTATTAGACGGGATTGGCAGTCTGAAAATGGCTACTTACAATTTCAGCAGTTGGTCGCTTGAGTCTGTGTCGCAACAGCTGCTTGATCAAGGCAAATCTATTCATAACGCCTACGACCGAATGGACGAAATTAATCGAATGTTCCGTCAAGATAAATTGGCCTTAGCAAAATACAATTTGCAAGATTGCGTTTTAGTAACCAAAATTTTTGAAAAAACCAACGTGATAGATTTTTTGATTGAGCGTACTAAGCTAACCGGTATTGAATTGGATAAAATGGGAGGCTCGGTTGCTGCTTTTACCAACTTATACCTGCCTAAATTGCACCGTTCGGGTTACGTGGCTCCAAATCTGAAAAGTGATGATTGGATAGCAAGCCCTGGCGGTTTTGTCATGGAGTCTAAACCAGGTTTGTATGATTCAGTGTTGGTCCTCGATTTTAAATCACTCTATCCTTCAATTATTCGCTCCTTTAAAATCGATCCACTCGGCTTAATTGAAGGGCTAAGATTGGAAGAGGGGAAAGAGGGAGCCATCGCTGGTTTTAGAGGTGGACGTTTTCATCGCCAAAAACACTTCTTACCCGAAATGATTGAGAACTTATGGGCGGCCCGTGATGTCGCTAAAAAAGAGGGCAACGCGGCATTTTCTCAAGCCATCAAGATCATCATGAACTCATTTTACGGGGTGCTAGGGTCTTCGGGATGCCGCTTTTTCGATCACCGACTTGCCTCCTCAATTACTATGCGTGGGCATCAAGTATTGAATCAAACCCGAGAGATGATTGAGCTACACGGTTATGAGGTGATTTATGGTGATACCGACAGTGTATTTGTCTCTCTGGGCAGCCCAAAAACCGAAGTACAGGCCAATGATGTAGGCTCTATGCTGGTGGAGTCTATTAATAAGCAATGGACAGCTGAATTGAAGCAGACGTTCAATTTAGATAACCATTTAGAGCTGGAGTATGAGACCCACTATGTGAAGTTTCTCATGCCGACCATTCGCGGGTCGGAGCTCGGCAGTAAAAAACGCTATGCTGGCTTAGTATTAAAAGATGGTCATCAGAAGATGATTTATAAGGGGTTAGAGTCAGTAAGAACCGATTGGACACCACTCTCTCAGCAATTTCAACAAGAGCTGTATCATCGAGTGTTTCACCAGTTAGAGGTGGTTGATTATGTGCTTGATTATCATAAAAAAACGTTGTCTGGTGAGTTTGACCAACGGTTAATTTATCGCAAGCGTCTGCGCCGAAAATTAGATGAGTACCAGAAAAACGTACCGCCGCATGTTAGAGCGGCTAGAATTGCCGATGAACATAATCGCAAACTGGGTCGGCCTTTGCAGTATCAACATGGTGGTTGTATTGAGTATCTGATCACTCTAAATGGGCCAGAGCCATTAGAAGTGGTCACCAGTACTATTGATTATGAACATTATGTTGAAAAGCAGCTTATGCCCGTCGCAGATGGTATTCTGCCATTTATCGGTTTAAGCTTTGATGAATTAACCAAACCTCAAATGGGTTTATTTTAAGAATGAGAGGACATCGAGCCAATCAGGTAAGTTATTAATCGCTGTAATGATAGAAGACAAATCATGGTTTTTTACTGTCATTTTCAGCAATTTAATGTATTTTATTAAGACTATGGGATATGACGCAAAAAGAAAATGAGTTTTTAATATCAGTTGAGTTAGAATCTTTGAGTAACAATTTTGCGTGTAATGTTAAAAGTCGAAATTGAAATAAAAAAGTGAATAGTGATATGTGGAGATACAAGTTTGATTAAAGTATTCCTTGTAGATGATCATGAGCTGGTTCGCACAGGGATTAGACGTATTTTAGAAGACGTCCGTGGAATTAAAGTAGTAGGGGAAGCTGACAGCGGTGAGCAAGCGGTAAAATGGTGCCGTGCTGAGATGGCAGATATTGTTCTAATGGATATGAACATGCCCGGTATTGGTGGATTAGAAGCAACCAGAAAAATTTTACGATTCAATCCAGATGTTAAAATTATTGTACTCACGATTCATACGGAAAACCCATTTCCCACGAAAGTGATGCAAGCAGGCGCTGCCGGTTATTTAACCAAAGGTGCAGCTCCAGATGAAATGGTTAATGCAATTCGAGCCGTAAACAGTGGCCAGCGTTACATTTCACCTGAAATAGCTCAACAAATGGCACTAAGTCAATTTTCACCTGCATCAGAAAATCCTTTTAAAGAACTTTCTGAGCGTGAATTACAGATCATGTTAATGATCACTAAAGGCCAGAAAGTGACGGATATTTCAGAGCAATTAAACCTAAGCCCGAAAACGGTCAACAGTTATCGTTACAGATTGTTTAATAAATTGAATATTGGTGGTGATGTCGAATTGACACATCTAGCGATTCGATATGGAATTTTGGATACCGAGTCTCTTTAAGTGCCTGTTTCAACTTTTGATGCCAAAAACTTTTTAAGCAGTGTGACACAGCAGCCAGGCGTTTACAGGATGTATAACGCTGAGTCTGTTGTTATCTATGTTGGCAAAGCTAAAAACCTAAGAAAGCGCCTTGGTAGCTATTTTCGCTTAAATATTCCAAGCGAAAAGACCAAGGCACTGGTCAGCCATATCGTCAATATTGATGTTACTGTTACTCATACAGAAACAGAGGCATTGATCCTTGAACACAACTATATTAAGCAGTACATGCCCAAATATAATGTGTTGTTACGTGACGATAAATCCTACCCTTATATCTTCATCAGCAAGCATCGACACCCTAGAATTTCGATTCATCGTGGCAGTAAAAAGCGGAAAGGTGAATATTTTGGTCCCTATCCTGATTCAGGAGCGGTGCGTGAAAGTCTGCATTTAATGCAAAAGCTCTTCCCTGTTAGGCAGTGTGAAGATTCTGTTTACGCTAACCGGCATCGCCCTTGTTTGATGCATCAAATTGGTCGATGTGTTGCTCCGTGCGTAGAGGGCATTATTTCAGATGAAGCCTACAGCGAACAAGTCAGTTATATTCGTCTCTTCTTACAGGGCAAAGACCAGCAAGTGATCACCGAATTAGTTGAGCAGATGGGGCAAGCGAGTCAGACATTAAATTTTGAAGGTGCTGCAAAGTATCGCGACCAAATTCAAGCGATGAGGCGAGTTCAAGAGCAGCAGTTTGTCACCGGTGACAGTACAGAAGATATTGACGTGTTGGGTTTTGCTATCGAAAAAGGGATGGCGTGTATTCATTTGTTGATGATCCGCCAAGGTAAAGTATTAGGCAGTCGTAGCTACTTCCCCAAAATTCCGGCAAATACAGAAAAAGAAGAGGTGTTTTCCAGCTTCCTAAGTCAATACTATTTGAACTACTCAGAAGGAAGAACTATTCCATCTCGAGTTGTTATTGGTGAACACCCAGAAAGAGAGGTGTTTGAACAAGCACTAACCGAACTTGCAGGGCATAAAGTGACACTGCAAGTAAACCCGAAAGGCCTCAAAGCTCGATACTTTAAGCTTGCCAATACTAACGCAACTACCGCGTTGAGCAGTAAGCTGAACCACAAAATGACCGTGCACCAGCGATTTAAGAAGTTAGAGAAGGCGCTGCAACTTGATTCGATTACACGTATGGAGTGTTTTGATATTAGCCATACTATGGGTGAAAAAACAGTGGCATCTTGTGTGGTGTTTAACCAAGAGGGGCCTGTGAAGGCGGAGTATCGTCGCTATAACATAACAGGCATTACCGGCGGTGATGATTATGCCGCAATGGGGCAGGTGCTTGAGAGAAGATACAGTAAACAACTGGATGTGGATAAAATTCCTGACGTTATCTTTATTGATGGCGGTAAAGGCCAGCTAAATCGAGCCAATGATATCATCAGCTCGCACTGGGATGATTGGCCGAAGAAACCGCTCTTAATCGGTATAGCTAAAGGTACAACACGTAAACCTGGTCTAGAGACATTAATCAAAACCAGCGGAGTGGAGTTCTCTTTGCCAAGCGACTCATCTGCGCTGCACTTAATTCAACATATTCGTGATGAAAGTCATAATCACGCCATCAGTGGCCACCGAGCACAAAGAGCCAAAGTGCGAAAGCGCAGCGTACTAGAAGATATTGAAGGTATTGGCGCGAAGAGAAGGCAAAATCTGTTGAAATTTATGGGCGGCATCCAAGAGTTAAACCGAGCAACTGTTGAAGAAATAGCCAAAGTACCGGGCATAAGCAGTACATTGGCAGAAAAGATACATGATGCATTGCAACAGAAGTGAATTTAGAGCACCATTATAGCCAATAGAGCTTACATCTAAAAAAGCCAATACTAAGAATAATTTATTATGAAATTTTCAATACCGAACATTTTAACTCTGGCACGACTTTTTCTGATTCCCGTTATTGTGGTGGTCTTTTACCTACCTTATGAGTGGTCAGCAATGGCTGCCGCTGCTGTGTTTTGGGTTGCAGGTTTTACCGACTGGTTAGATGGTGTTATTGCCCGAAAACTGCAACAATCAACAAAGTTTGGGGCATTTATTGACCCTGTCGCTGATAAAGTCATGGTGGCTGCGTCATTAGTATTAATCACCGACTATTACCACACACTTTGGATAACCATTCCTGCCATTACTATGATAGCGCGCGAGATTATTATCTCTGCATTACGAGAGTGGATGGCTGAAATTGGTAAACGTTCGAATGTTGCTGTTTCGTGGGTTGGAAAAGTGAAAACAGTGACTCAAATGTTTGCTCTATGGGTATTAATTTGGCACCACAACGATTATATGATTTGGGTTGGTTACGCTTCATTGTATGTGGCGACAATTTTAACTTATTGGTCTATGTTCCAATACTTATCTGCAGCGAAAGATGATTTGCTAGACAGTAAACATCATTAAATAAAACAAAAATAGATTTAAGAAAACGAGTTGATATAGCTCGTTTTTTTTGTTTTTAGCTTCGCCTCAAAGAGAGATAAAGTCTGATTTATAGACGTTCTGATGCAAAATTAGCCAAACGGCACAGAATTATTAAAATAGTGTTGACTCCCTTTAGTGAATCCGTAGAATGCATCCCGTACCCAAGAGGAAGCAACCAAACTTCTGATTGAGTGACAACGGCGCCTTGGCAGAGTGGCTATGCAGCGGATTGCAAATCCGTGTACCTCGGTTCGACTCCGGGAGGCGCCTCCACAATTTGTAATAACGATTGAGATCGAGAGATTGAAATCAGTCGGTATTAGATGGTGTCTAACTAAAGTCAGTTATGAGCACCGCAATCCAGAATTGCGTGCCCTGGTGGTGGAATTGGTAGACACAAGGGATTTAAAATCCCTCGGCGTTCGCGCTGTGCCGGTTCAAGTCCGGCCCGGGGCACCATCTAAAAATGCGATACTAGCTCAGTTGGTAGAGCGCAACCTTGCCAAGGTTGAGGTCACGAGTTCGAGCCTCGTGTATCGCTCCAAACATCAAAGTCCTATACAGAAATGTTAGGGCTTTTTTGTGTCTGACGTGCAGTGATAAAAGTGTGTGTCCCTTAAAAAGTTGGTAGAGCGCAAGCTTGCCAAGGTTGAGGTCACGCCTAAGACCTCGAAGATCGGGAGCCTCGTGTATCGCTCCAAACAACGAAGCCCTGACAGCAATCTCGGGGCTTTTTTGTGTCTGCAAGAAAATAAATAATATATTGCATATTTCTTTTGTTTTTCTCTCATAATTTGATACCTGATATCAGCACATATCAACGATTTATAGCTAAAGAGAATAATATTTGAATTTAGTTTTCTATCACCCTATAAAGCTCAGCCATAACAGCGTAGGATCACACTACTTTAGATAAAAAATTAGGTTTGCACTTTTGGTGCATGAACATAAAAAATTATGCAACTAACAGAAAAAGCATTACTTAATCACGCTTTACTTATTTCTATTTCCACGCCGCAGTTTAAAGGTGATGAAGCCGAAGAATCACTTGCTGAGTTGGCGCGTTTAGTGACGACCCTAGGCTTTAAAGTTGTAGGTACGCAGTCGCAGAGACAAAACTCTACCCAAAAAGTCAATGTATTGGGTGAAGGAAAACTGGTTGAAATAGCACGTCTTACGGGCAATAAAGGTGAGGTTGAAGATGATTCTGGAGGTGAATACCTTCTAGATGATACGGACTTATTTGACATTCCTTCAGATAACCTTCCGTCTGATTGTGCTGATGTAGTGGTATTTGATTGCGATTTGACCCCATCTCAGCTACGCAATGTGGAGAATCAACTAGGCGTAGAAGTGTTTGACCGTACTGGCATTATTATCGAAATATTCAGTCGCCATGCCCGTACCAAAACAGCGAAATTACAAGTAGAAATGGCTCGCCTTAATTATGTCGCTCCACGGCTTCGTGAGACATCATGTGGCGATAGAGAGCGTCAAATGGGTAAAGGTGCTGGTGAAACTACGCTAGAGCTAAACCGCCGTAAAGTACGCGACCAGTTAGCCGATATTAAGCGCGAACTGGTGAGTGTTCAAGATGAAATGAAAGGGCGACGTACACAACGTGCTGACCTTTTTTGTGTCGCTTTGGTCGGTTATACCAATGCGGGTAAGTCATCGATGATGCGAGCAATTACCGGTAGTAATATTGAAGGAGAAAACAAACTTTTTGCAACGCTTGATACTACGGTTCGTGCCTTGTACCCCGAGACTCAACCACGGGTATTAGTATCAGATACTGTTGGTTTTATTAAAAAATTACCGCACGATTTAGTCGCTTCATTTCACTCAACTTTAGCAGAAGCACACGATGCATCATTGTTGTTATATGTGGTCGATGCTTCAGACCCTTCATTTCGCGTACAGCTAGATGTGGTACACGAAGTGCTGGAAGAGGTTGGGGTTGAGGGCAGTAAAAAATTATTGGTGCTGAATAAATCAGACCGGCTGAGCAAAGCGCAACAACAGTCACTGATGGAAGAGTTTCCTGATGCGATGATGACATCAACTCGAAATCCGCTAGACATCACTAAACTGCACAAATACATCGTGGATGTTTCTGAGCAGGATATGATTGAAGATGAGATTATTGTTCCCTATACCGCGAAAGGTATTATCGGTGAAATTAGATCGAGCATGAGCGTTGCTAAGGAAGAGTATGAGTATGAGTACATTAAGCTCACAGTACGTTCAAATGCGATTGATTTAGCAAGATTGAAAAAGCGAATGATGGAGTTATAACTTCTCTATATCGACATGCCTTTAATACGCTACTGACAAAGACTGTCACTGACATACAGTATATTAGCAATCAAATTAAGCAGTACTACTTTAGGAACTACTATGTTTAAAATTGATTCGTTTGTTTTGTATGTCGACGATATTGAAATCAGCAAGAAATTCTACACCGATACTTTTGAGTGTGAAGGGCAGGTGCTATCACCAACATTTGTCTCTTTCCCATTAGGAACCGAAGTTACCATTGAGCTGAAACAGATTGCACAAGCGGAACCTTCGGCTACCATCACGGGTGGTGGAACAGAGCTATCTTTGGTTGTGGAAAATCCTGAAAGGTTACACAAGCTTTATGATCAGTGGAAACTTAAAGGCGTGACGTTTCTTCAAGTGCCTACCGAATTAGTTTTCGGCCTAACATTTGTTGCAATAGACCCAGATGAGCATCGCATTCGTGTGTTTGCCCACAAATAATCATCTTCACTATCAATACGCGTTTTGTCGAGCAAAGCGTGTATTTTTTTGTCGTTGACTATGTTCACTTCTGAGCAGGTTTCATCTTCTTTGTCTGCAATTTTAGAACTTACGTTTTTATCTTTGGCTATTGACGATTTCTAAAGCCGAATTAGCCCCCATTATTTATCCATTCGCTCATGACGACGTTAGTACGGATTTTTTCAATATCCATTTGCATATCAATATATTCGCGAATCTCATGAATGCGGCTCATGGTTTCTGCTTTGACAAAAACGACAAGATCCATCTCTCCTGTAATACCTCGACAGGTGACCACTTCTGGAATGTCTTGAAACAGTGGAATGACATCAGAGCAACGGGCGCATTTGTGTTTGATCTCAAAATAGACAGAAACACCCTCTTTTTGAGATTCACTCAGCAACACTTGATAACCTTTAATCACATCGGTTTTTTCAAGCTTCTTGATTCGTTCAGACACTGATGAACGAGAAAGATTAACCACCTCTGAGATATGAGAGATGCTTTGACGAGCATTTTTGCGCAGCTCGTTAATGATCGCTTTGTCGAATTTATCCAAACCCACACCTTATACTGACTTTACGCTATATTTCCGTTATTTTGTCGGTTGAACGACACTTCTGTTGGATATTGCCGTCACTCTGTTACTGAGTTTGTGCATATAATGACTTTATCATTAATAACGAATAAGAAGCCAATGAATAACAATCAAGGAACGATCGGACGCTGGCAAGGCGCCGGACTCATGGCGACCACATTGCTAGGAACTGGTGTCTTTATACTGCCGCAAATGACCATCGCCAGTTCGGGCAGTGGAGCATTGTTTGCTTGGGTGATTCTAACGTTGGCGATTATCCCGGTAACCTTTGTATTTGGTCGATTGGCCAGTATTTTCCCACACGCAGCGGGGCCTGCTTTTTTTGTTGAGAAAGCTTTTGGACGAGTATTAGGGCGAACCATTGGCTTGAGTTTTTTGTTGGTCATACCGTTTGGTGCGCCTGTTGCGATTATTATTACCTTTCAATTTATTAATGAGCTGATCCCTATGTCTGGGGTAAAAGAGTTGGCGGTTGAAATGTTGTTGATCGGTTTGATCTTTATATTGAATATTAAAGGGCTGCAAGTATCGGCAAAGCTGCAATTTGTATTGACGATGGCTATTGTGGCTATTGTATTAGCGCTGCTTGGAGCGATTGGCTTTAATACTCAGAGCTTATCTTCCATCTCATTTGGTGAATTACATCAACAGAGCGCCGTTTTTCACGCAGTCGGCATCGCGTTTTGGAGTTTTCTAGGTGTGGAAGCGATCACCCATCTTGCCAATGATTTTAAACGACCTGAAAAAGACATGATCCCAGCAATGTTAATTGGAGTGATGGTGGTGGGCGTAGTTTATCTTTCTTGCACACTGTTGCTGTTGCTAGTTCCAAGTGAGGCTCCTATAGCTATGGTGGATATCTTTGACCGTTTGTTAGGTGGATATGGCGCAGAGGTGATTGGTGTTTTGGGTATTTCCGCTGGGGTTGCCACCGTTAACGTCTATACCGCCAGTGCCGCTCGTTTGATGTGGTCTTTTAGTTCCGAAGGTGTTTTACCACGCTATTTCAGCAAACGTAATCAATATCAAGTTCCAGTGCGAGCGTTGAGTGCACAGTTGATTGGCATGGCCATTGTGTTGGCTTTTACCTTTGTCAGTGGGCAAGATCTTGAAGAGTTAATTAACTGGAACAACGGCGTGTTTGTTTTTATCTATCTCGCAGCGATGTTGTCTGCAGTTAAGTTATTGAAGAAGCGTTATTTGCCGCTTATCTTCTTAAGCTGCTTGTTCTGTTTTCTGCTGGCTTACTCGATTGGATGGGATATGGTGTTCTCCGTCATTCTATTCTCAGTTATCGCCCCGTTTGTCTGGTGGCAGCAAAACGTATTAAACCGAAGAGAGCTAGCCGAGTGCCGTTAAGTGCTGAGCTTATTTAAGGATGAAACAAAGGAAGAGTCGATGAACATCGTAATCGAAAGAGCGACTATGTTAGTTATTTTTTGACTGTTTAAGATAATGAGCTGAATCTCTTCAGCTCATTATCTTTTGTTTCTAGAAACGGGGTTCTAGTTAATGTACTGAACCGATTGTTGACTCATCTCGCCATTTATCTGTCTCCAGACTCCTTTTGAGTTTCGATCTCGCAATACTTCAGGAAGCAGTGCCTGCGGAAAGTTTTGATATGAGACAGGACGTAACCAGCGATAGATGGCAGCTGAACCCACAGAAGTACTACAGCTCATTGTTGCCGAAGGGTAAGTGCCGCCATGTACCATGCTGTGACACACTTCAACACCCGTCGGCCAACCATTCAGTAATACACGTCCCACCTTATCGTTCAAAATTGAAGTGAGGCGCTCTGCTTGATAGTGGTCTTCTTCACTGCAGTGGATCGTTGCCGTTAAATGACCACCCAATTTTTTACTTAACGTTTCTAGTTGCTCGTTATCTTTACAGCTAATGATGAGCGCCTGTGGGCCAAAAATTTCATCCTCTAGAGCTGGGTTGTTTAACCAATCTTGCGCGGATATTTGATACAGTTTTGCTGTCACGCTGTTGTCATCAGAATCGCTAGTGATTTTAGTCAGATTAGGTTCTAACTCTCTCTCTTTACACAAAGCGATGTAACTCTGTTTAATGCCTTGGGTGAGAAGGGTGTGTGATTGCTGCGAAGCAAGCAGAGACTGCGCCTGTCTGATAAACAGATTCAGAGCTTCTCCTTCAACGGCGATGATCAAACCCGGCTTGGTACAAAATTGTCCTGCGCCCATTGTCATTGTCTGTACAAATTGCTCAGCCAGTTGAGTTGACGTTTGTTCTAACTGGTGTTTCAGCAGGTAGACCGGGTTGGTTGAGCCCAGTTCACCATAAAATGGAATCGGCTCTGGGCGAGAGCTGGCGATGTCCATTAATAGTCGTCCAACTGTTGTCGAACCAGTAAAACCGACCGCTTTAATATGGGGATGACGAACTAACTCGCTTCCCAGTTCATGGGATGTTCCTTGCAACAGAGTAAACACCCCTTCTGGAAGTTGACAAAGGGAGAGTGCATTTTTGATGCAGTGTTCGACACGTTCACTGGTGCCTGGGTGAGCTGGATGACCTTTCATAATGACAGGGCAACCCGCAGCCAGTGCCGAGACCGTATCACCCCCTGCAGTTGAAAATGCCAATGGGAAGTTAGAAGCGCCAAACACAGCAACCGGACCGATGGCGATATTGTGTGAGCGAATGTCAGGTTTGGGTAGTGGTTGACGAGCGGCATCTGCAGTATCAATCACTGCTTGTTGCCAACCTTCATTCAGTAAGTTGTTAGCAAACAGATTGAGTTGACCAATAGTACGACCTAATTCGCCATTAAGACGCATCTCAGGAAGGGCCGATTCAAGTTGAGCTCGACTCACAATTTCAGCACGATTCTCTTCTAATTGTTGAGCAATAGTCTGTAAAAAAGCAGCGCGTTGTTGACTGGTCGTGGATTTATATTCTAGAAAGCAATCTTGGGCACTTTGTGCAGCTTGATTAATTTGTTGCAGAGAATCCTGCCTAAAATCGCCAGCCAGCTTAGAACCGTCTACTGGATTAACGGCTTGGAAAACATCCGTAGAAAGTGTGTTTGCTGTGCTTGCTTGAGTCGTGGTTGACATGGTCATTCCTTACTGTCCAAATTCATGTGTGAGTTATTTGTTATGTTATTTATTTCACTTCAAAACCAAATGCATATGGGTCATCTTCATCAACCCAGATGGTATTGTGACCAAACACTTTAGCCCAGCCCTCTACGCTTGGATTGATCCCTTCATAAGGCCCAACTTGTGCGGTGGATTCCACTCGGCCTTTAAACATGCTGCCGATAATACTTTCATGAACAAAGTCATCGCCAACCTGTAATTTACCTTTGGCATACCACTGTGCCATTCGAGCACTGGTACCTGTGCCGCATGGGGATCTATCGATTGCACGATCGCCATAAAACACGGCGTTACGAGCAACGGCTTCAGGTTGGGTTGGTTCACCCGTCCATAAAACATGAGTGACGCCATTAACCGTGGGATCTTCTGGATGAATACACTCAACTGCACTATCAACCGCTTGACGAACGAGCGGGCTCAGCTGCAAAATTTGGTCGGTGCTGAAATGCTCTAATCCTTGATAGTTTTTCTGTGGGTCGACGATGGCGTAGTAATTTCCGCCATAAGAGACATCCACCACCAGCTCTCCCAGCGTTGGGACATTGACGACCACATCCGTATGCGCTAAATAAGAGGAAATGTTGTGAATTTTGACTGATTCGACTTTGCCATTGACTTGCTGGTATTCAATTTTAATTTGACCTGCAGGGACGTCAAGAATCAGTTGACCAGGTATTTTGGGTGTAATAATGGCGTTTTCTATGGCTGCGGTGACAGTGCCGATAGTGCCATGCCCGCACATAGGTAAGCAGCCACTGGTCTCAATAAATAGGATAGAGGCGTCGGCATTGCTAGAGCAAGGAGGCAAAACCATTGAGCCCGACATCATAGAGTGACCTCGGGGTTCAAACATTAACGCTTGTCTTATCCAGTCAAACTCTTTTAAAAAGTGCTGTCTTTTCTCGCTCATGGTATCCCCGATGAGGGGAGGGTAACCTCCAGCAACTAAACGAACAGGATTGCCGCAAGTGTGAGCATCAATACAAAAAAACGTTCCCTTTCTCATTTTTTGTTCCTCCTTAACATCGCATCTTTTAAAATGTAATAATAATGTTAATATAACTCATGGTATATTTTATACAATCTTATTTTGGACTAAATGTGATGAATAGAGATGCAAAGATAGATGTTATTATTATTGGGGGGGGTATCGTCGGTTTATGTTGCGCATACCGCTTACAAAAGAGTGGCCTAAAAACGCGACTCATTGATAGTAAAGGAGTTGCACAAGGTTGTTCAAAAGGTAATGCAGGACACTTCGCCACAGAGCAAATATTCCCACTCTCTTCACCCGCACTGCTTCCTCAACTGCCCAAAATGCTATTTGATCCACAAAGCCCGGTATCAATTCGTTGGCGAGATATTCTACAAACACTCCCTTGGATGTGTCGATTTCTGTTTAATGCCAGACCGAAACAATTTAGCAAAGCGACCTCTGCACTGATTGAACTTAACAAGCACTCGTTAGAGTCATGGCAACAGCTTCTCACTGAAATTGGCAAGCTGCATATGCTCAAAGATGAGGGGTCATTATTAGTCTTTGAAACCGATAAGGCCTTTAATCGCTATCTCTCTATGTTGGATGAATTATTGCTGAACGGGGTTGATGCCATTGTGCTTGATGGTAACGAAGCACGTCGAAAAGAACCTAATCTAAGTCATAATGTAAAATACGCGATTCTATTTCCTAGTACTGGGCATACCGTTGAGCCATACGATTTATGTATATCAATATCAGAGGCTTACCAAGGGATTGGTGGTGAGGTTGTTATTGATAAGGTTGAGGCTATCTCACTCTCTGAATCTGATTGTCAGGTAGAAACGTCACGTTTAGGTAAGATGAGAACGGAAAAAGTTTTGCTTTCCGCAGGTGTGTGGTCTGCAAAGTTAGCCAAGCAGCTCACCAATATTAATGCACCGCTACAAGCTGAACGTGGTTACCATTTAATGATACCCAAATCAGCGAATACGCTTTCAATGGCAGTGAGCTCTGCAGAAAGAAAGTTCATCATGACACCAATGAGTGGAGGGTTACGTTTAGCTGGAACGGTTGAGTATGCGCATGTTGATGCGGTTGAAAATCCGCATCGTTCTACGATGTTGCATCAACATGCCAGAGCATTGATTCCGAATTTATCTCAACAGACAGGGGACGGCTGGATGGGGCCAAGACCGTCACTACCAGATTCATTACCGGTGATTGATTTAGCTTGTGATGATCGAGTGCTAATGGCATTTGGGCATCAACATCTAGGGTTGACTCAAGCAGCGTTTACCGCTGATCTTATTCTTTCTCTACATCAACAACAACCGACGAAAATCGAGATTAAACCATATTCTATTTCTCGTTTTATTTAAAAAAACTGCATAATTATATTGTATACAATATAAAATGCTGATAGTTTCGTTAACGATTCATTAACATTATCAAAAATAAAATAGCAAATATACGCTTGAACGCAGTAATGAATAAGCGTTAATTAAATTAAAACGGAGAAGGTCAATGTTAAAGAGTATCAAGATAAAGCCTTACATCTTGCTTCCAGTGTTTTTAGGAGCTGCGTTTAGCGCCGTCGGTGCAGATAAGTTAACCGTAGTATCTTGGGGGGGGGCATTTACCAAGAGTCAGGTAGAGGCCTATCACAAACCATTTATTGAAGCGACAGGGGTTCAAATCATTTCTGAAGATTTTAACGGCGGCTTAGCAGAAATTAAAGCGCAGGTAGAGTCTGGCAATGTGATATGGGATCTTGTCTCTTTAGATAAGCCAGACATTGTACGAGGTTGTGCGGAAGGTCTGCTAGAAACGTTTGACCCATCTCTTTTACCTGCCGGTGCAGATGGGACTCCGGCCAAAGATGACTTTATTGATGGGGCAGTTCATGAGTGTGCAGTGAACTCGATTGTTGTATCAACAATCCTTGCTATTAATGAAGACCAATTTAAAGGCAAAGCGAAACCAAGCAAGATGACCGACCTTTTTGATCTAAAAACATTTCCCGGTCGTCGTGGTTTGCAGAAAATCCCGCAAGGTAATATGGAGTGGGCACTGTTAGCCGATGGCGTAGCACCGCAGGATGTCTATGCTCAGTTGGAAACTCGTGAAGGTCGTGATCGCGCGTTTAGTAAACTGAATACCATCAAAGAGCATGTATTTTGGTGGACAACAGGCGCTCAAGCACCACAAATGTTAGCGGATGGCGAAGTGGTTATTTCGTCTGCGTTTAATGGTCGTATCTCGAATGCTAAACGCGATGAAAATCAGCCATTTAAAATCATTTGGGATCGTCAAATGGGTTACATGAACGGTTGGGTTATTCCAAAAGGCAGTAAGAATTTAGAGCGCGCGATTGAGTTTATTGTGCTTTCATCTAAAACTAAGCCATTGGCAGATCAAGCAAAATACATTTCATATGGTCCAACACGTAAATCATCGACCATCAATATGGATAAAGCACTGTTAGACACTCTTCCAACAGCTCCTCAAAACTTTGAAACCGCTTTTTTAGTGAATGACGAGTGGTGGGGCGATTATGCGGATGAGTTAAACGAAGAGTTTAATACTTGGTTAGCTAAGTAAGAGACAGAGATTGATGGAGGCGCTGTTCTATTTTGAATAGACGCTTCCATTTTTTAAGAGGGATATTTTTGTATAAAATATCCAATATTAAGGAAGGGACATAACATGAAAATTAATTGGAAAGGCGTATACCCAGCCGTTAGTACACAGTTCAATGCCGATCAATCACTGAACTTTGAGGCGACTCAAACAGTGATCGATAATCAAATAAACGATGGTGTGGATGGGATTATATGCCTAGGTACAGTTGGTGAAAACTGCTCATTACTGCCAGAAGAGAAGAGACAAGTTCTAACCGCTGCGCATGAAGTGGTTGCTGGTCGTGTTCCTTTGATTGCGGGCACAGCAGAATCAAGAACTGAAGGCTCAATTGAATACATGCAAGATGCCCTTAAAATAGGTATTGATGGTTGTATGGTAATGCCTGCAATGGTCTACCGCACTTCTCAGCGCGAAACCGAAGTTTACTACTCAACATTAGCCGAAGCGACACCTGAAATGCCAATGATGATCTACAACAATCCGGTGTCATACGGTGTGGATGTTGGTCTAAGTAGCATGGAAAAGTTGGCAAAATTTGACAACATTGTGGCGATTAAAGAGTCCACCACCGATACTCGCCGTATTACTGAGTTATACAACAAGTTCAATGATCGTTTTACTATTTTTTGTGGTGTGGATGATATCGCTCTTGAGTCACTTATGTTGGGTGTCACCGGTTGGATTTCTGGTTTGACTAACGCCTTCCCGAAAGAGTCTGTTGCAATTTATCGGCTAGCATCACAGGGCCGTTACGCTGAAGCATTGGAAATTTACCGTTGGTTCCTACCACTATTAAAACTGGACACCATCCCGACATTGGTTCAGTGCATTAAGTTAGCTGAGCAAGTATGTGGCCGAGGATCTGAAGTGGTTCGTGCTCCGCGTTTGGTTTTAGAAGGCGCTGAGCGTGATGCGGTTATTCGTCTCGTTGAAGAGTCTATGGCAACACGTCCTGATCTTAATAAGTACTTGTAATCTCTGGTTATGAGCTGAGTGATATGGGTAGAGTTAAAGGCTACCCATTTAATTATGAATAATTAAGAGGCAGTGATGAATAGTCAGTATGTGAGTTTTAAACAAGTTCAAAAGACCTACGATGGTGAGCAGCTGGTGGTTAAAAACTTTAACCTTGATATTGCAGAAGGGGAGTTTGTCACCATGCTTGGGCCGTCGGGTTCGGGTAAAACAACCTGTTTAATGATGTTAGCGGGTTTTGAAACTGCCACGAATGGCGAGATCTACATTGACCAAGTTGCGGTGAATAATTTAGCACCTCATAAACGTGACATTGGTATGGTGTTTCAAAACTATGCTTTGTTCCCTCATATGACGTTGCAGAAAATTTGGCCTTTCCACTGAAAGCACGAAAAATGACGGCTGATGTCATTGATAAAAAAGTAAAAGATGTTTTAGAGATGGTCGAACTTGGTCATGTTGCCAGTCGTCGACCGGGACAGCTTTCTGGTGGGCAGCAACAGCGAGTGGCATTGGCCCGAGCTTTAGTGTTCGAGCCAAAACTAGTACTAATGGATGAACCGCTAGGCGCATTGGATAAACAGCTTCGTGAGCAGATGCAGTATGAGATAAAACGTCTGCATGAAAAACTGGGCATTACTATTTTATACGTTACCCACGATCAGACTGAAGCGCTTACCATGTCCGATAGAATTGCAGTTTTTAATGACGGCATGGTGCAACAACTCGCCAGTCCAACGGATCTGTATGAACACCCTGAAAATACATTTGTTGCTCAGTTTATTGGCGAAAATAATCAACTTGATGGTCATGTTGATGAGTTTAACAGTGATCATTGCGTCATTAACATCGCTGGCGAAAAAGTAAAAGCGAGAGCGGTGAAGGTCAACCAGGTTGGTGAGAAAAGTACTTTGTCGATCAGGCCGGAAAAAGTAGTAGTTGATCCAGAAAGCGGGGAATTTGACAATATTTTTCAAGCTAAAACCCAAGAAGTTATCTACCACGGTGATCATTTAAGATTGGTCGTTGAGTTATTAGGAAATCGTAATTTTGTGGTTAAAGTGCCTAATAATTCCGATCATAACTTAATGATTGGTGAAACAATTTCGGTGGGATGGTCAAGCCATGATTGCCACGCATTGAACGCGGTAGCAAGTTAATTTGATTGTTCTAATTCAACTGAAAGCAAGGAGAGATGTATGTGCCAGGAGTTGGCGAGTTTGTCATCTGTAGTGGATGTACAAGAGTCATTAAAAGAAGATCAGAGCAAACTGAAACAGAATTTGCAAAAAGCAGAGCGAAAAAAACGCATACGTTCTCTGATGCTAACGCTACCAATGTTAGCGTTTATTATGGTGACTTTTGTGGTGCCTATAGCAGAAATGCTGTATCGCAGTATCGATAATCCACTGATCGCAAAAAACCTGCCTAATACGGTAAAATCACTTTCACAGTGGGATCAACAGAGTTTGCCGGCCAAAGAAAGTTATGAAGTACTGGCCAAAGAGCTCATCACATTATATCGCAGTAAAACCTTACCGCCATTGGCCAGTCGTTTGAACATTGAAGTGGCGGGAATGCGCAGTTTGATGATGAAAACAGGCAGAAAGCTGAGTAATACTCAACAGATTAGTGATTATCAAACGGTGATGATAACAATTGATAAACGCTGGCAAAATATGGACTATTGGGGAGCGATTAAAAACTTAAGTTCTAGATTCACCATGAATTATTATTTGGCGGCATTAGATTTTCGTCAAGATGCGCAGGGCGAGATTGTGGCTCAACCTGAACATCGTCAAGTCTATGTTGACCTTTTCCTCAAAACCATTGGATTGTCCATGCTGATAACCGGTGTCTGTCTATTGTTAGGCTATCCTCTGGCTTATCTGTTAGCCACATTGCCAGACAGCAAATCCAATTTATTATTGATTTTAGTTCTACTCCCTTTTTGGACCTCACTTCTTGTTAGAACGACATCTTGGATTGTAATACTGCAGATGCAAGGTGTTGTGAATGATCTTTTGCTTTACGTTGGCATTATTACCGAACGAATACAGCTGGTTCATAATACGTTTGGTACTGTGGTCGCCATGGTGCATATTCTGCTGCCCTTTATGATTTTGCCACTTTATAGCGTTATGAAAGGAATATCATCAGACTATTTTCGTGCTGCTCGATCCCTTGGTGCAACGCCAACGGTCGCGTTTGTGAAAGCATACATGCCACTGACCATGTCAGGCGTAGGCGCAGGGGTATTATTGACCTTCATTTTGTCGATTGGTTTTTATATTACACCCGCGTTAGTTGGAGGAAGAAGTGGACAGATGATCTCAAACTTTATCGCGTATCACATGCAAACTTCTTTAAATTGGGGTATGGCCTCAGCGTTGGGGGCGATCTTGCTGTTGGGTGTTTTAGTGATGTTCTATCTGTTTAATCGAATTGTTGGTATCAATAATATTAAAGTGGGTGGTTAAGATGGCGTTACCAAAATATTGCACTCCTATGGAGAGAGTCGGTTTTGCAGGCTTTAGGATCTTCTGTGCAGCCGTGCTGTTTTTCCTTGTGGCACCTATTATTATTATTGTGCCACTCTCGTTTAATGCGACACCCTATTTTTCGTTTACCGAAGGTATGTTAACGCTTGACCCTTCTGCTTACTCATTGCGGTGGTATCAAGATATGATTGATAATCCGCAGTGGTTTACCGCACTTAAAAACAGTACCTATATTGCGGTTGCGGCGACAATCATCTCAACGGTATTAGGCACGATTGCTGCGCTAGGGTTAGCCAACAGCAAAATGCCATTTCGTAATACAGTGTTGGCATTGTTGATATCGCCGATGATCGTCCCAGTGATTATTTCAGCGGCAGGTATGTATTTTTTCTATACACGTTTTGGTCTGTCACAAACCTACCTTGGTATTATCTTGGCGCACGCTGCGCTGGGGACCCCATTCGTCGTGATTACGGTGACCGCAACCCTGTCTGGTTTTGACCATAGTTTGGTACGCGCGGGGGCCAGTCTTGGCGCAACACCTGTGTATACTTTCTTTAAAGTGACTTTTCCGCTTATAAGGCCTGGCGTTATCTCTGGTGGGTTGTTTGCTTTTGGCACCTCATTTGATGAAGTGGTGGTTGCACTCTTTATTGCTGGAGTGGAGCAAAGGACAATACCTCGACAGATGTGGTCTGGGATACGTGAGCAGATCAGTCCGACTATTTTGGCCGTTGCGAGTGTGTTGATTTTGATGTCGGTAATGTTGCTGCTGACTTGAGAGTTATTAAGACGTCGTAATGCGAAACTAAGAGGGTTGAGCTAAGACAGAGTTTAGCGAGTGGATTGCATGAGAAACTCATGTAATTTCATGATATTGATGTTGCTATCTTGCCCTTCTGGGTAAACCAGATAGTAGTCTTTATCTTTAGCTAGCGTATTGTCAAACAGTTGAATTAAACGGCCGTTTTTTATGTCATCCCCTAAGACTGAAATTCGGCCTAGCGCGACACCATGCCCATTCACCACCGCTTTCATTAATGAACTGCTATCATCAATAATGGGGCCTCGTTCGGAGTTAATATCCACGTTCATCTGCTGACCCCAAAGCTTCCAGTCATTACGACTGTCTTCATGCAAGATGGGCACATTGAGCAGATCTGACGGGTTATTGATGGGAACACCTCGGCATAACAGTGAAGGGCTGCACACTGGGGCAAGATCCCCAGAGAGTAGCTTTTTTGAAATAAGACCAGGCTGCTTACCATTACACCAACGAATGGCCAAATCTGCTTCGCCACTGGTTAAGTCTGCAAAGCTCAAGCTGTGGTGCAGTCTTAAATCAATCTCAGGATGTTGTTTCCAAAATTTGTGTAACCTTAAAACCAGCCACTGAGTGGAAAGGGCGGGTGTTAAGGAGATAGTGATAGTGGACTTTTTTCCTTTAGATTTAATTTTGTCAGAGGCTTGTCGGATGATATTGATAGATTGAGCAACACTTTCGTACAGAGCCGCACCATCAGATGTTAATTCCAACTTACCGGGCAGGCGGGTAAATAATTTTACGCCTAGATTCTGTTCAAGTTTTTTTATCTGCTGGCTTATAGCAGGGGGCGTGACGCAGAGCTCATCGGCCGCTTTAGAAAAATTCATAAAGTAGGCAGCACGCTCAAAAAAAACCAGGGATTTAAAAGGAGGTAGCGAACTCATTATGCGACTCTAAATAGTAACAAAATATTACATTACCACTGCTGTGAATAAATATGAAATAAAAATGCCATATGAATTACCTCCATATGGCATTTGAAAGTTATCGTTCTTTTGGCGTTAAAATAAACCTATTTAGCTATTTTAAGCCCTGTCGCTTTCGAAATTTGCTCGGCCGCTTTATCCAATGCTTTTTGTGCGTCCGGGTATTCACCGGACAATACTTTGCCTTGAGTGAAAATATAGATATCTTTTGCTTCGACTGAATAAGGCGTACTGGCGACCACGGGAATATCATCCAACGTATTTAGCATCAATTCCCATACCTTTTGCCCGCCCCAATAAGGTTGATCACTGTGAACATAACTGTCTTTGGTAGCTGGTAGATAAGAGGGGATCAGTCCACCTTTGAGCATCTCGATTTGGTTATCTTTGTTGGTTAACGCAAAGGTCATGAACTCATAGGCGAGTTTTTTATGCTTGCTGTTATTGGGTATCGCAAGGGCCGAGCCTCCATTATTAGAGGCGCGTACTCCTCCTGGTTTTGATGCTGGCATGAGCTGTACGCCCCATTTGCCAGATTGCTCAGGCATAAAGTCACGGATTGAGCCTTCAAACCAGCCACCATACATTGCTGTGGCGGCTTTATTGGCCCTGAGACCTTGCAGTTTACCATCCCAGTCACCATTGCCGAGCAGATCGTTTTGTACCATTTTACTCAGCGTGGTGAGCGCATCGACACAACCCGGTTGGTTTATCGTAATTTGAACTTCGCTGCCTTCATTTTTGAAGTAACTACAGCCATTTTGACCCGCCATCATTGAGAACCAGTTGTCCCCTGTTGCGTGATTGGTCAGAGCCATTTTGACTTGGCCATTGTAAGCGGACTTCATTTTTTCGCCAGCTGCTATATAGTCATCCCACGTTTTTATGTCGTCTGCTTTTATCCCCGCTTTTTCGTACATGTCACGACGATAGAACAGTACCACTGGGCCTGAATCCCATGGCATGGCATAAATGTTGTCGCCTTTTTGTAACTCAGACCATTTGAATGACGCAAATTGGTCGCGATACTCTTCGATACCAAACTCATTTAGTGTGGAGAAACAATTTGGGAAGCTGTGCCAGTATCGCTCCGCAGCTTGGTTTTCTAAAGTGAGGACATCGGGTAAGTTAATGCCTCCGGCAGAGCAACCTGCTAATGCTTGGTCATATATTTGCTGTGGCCCCATATCAATCACTTCAACTTTGACTCCAGGGTGTTGTTTTTCAAAGGCAGGAGTCAGCTTCTTTAGTGCATCTGCGGCAATATCCCAACTCCATACTTTGATGGTCTCATCTGCCTGAGCAAAATGAGAAAAACTCAGTGTTAGACAGAGTGCGCTTAACAGTGTTCTTTTATTCATCTTCATCATGTTCCCTTTTTAATGTTAGTGAATATTCTGTGTTTTTTTGATGTGTTACTTAACCGCTCCTGCAGTAATTCCAGCGATCAATTGACGTTGTAAAATTAAAAATAGAATCAAAAATGGCATTGACATCATGACAACGCCAACCATTATCATACTCCAGTCGACTCGGGCGATACCTAGGAGCGTACCCATGGCAACTGGGGCTGTGAACATGGAGCTGTCGGTTAAAATTAGCAGTGGCCATAGGTAGTCATTCCATGCCGTAAGAAACAGAATGATGGCCAGCGCTGCCATTCCTGGTCTCACCATTGGCAGCGCGATCTCAAAAAATATACGGCCCTCACTGGCGCCATCCACTCGTGAGGCATCTAATACCTCTTGCGGCAGTGATAAAAACATCTGACGCATGAAGAAAACCCCAAGGGAATTGGCGAGATAGGGCAGCAGCACACCGATATAACTGTTGGCCATACCGAGATCTCTCGCCACTAAGGTGTACTGGGGAATGATGACCGCCATCATTGGAATAGTTAAGGTGCCGATGATTAACGCAAAGGCCAGCGTTTTTCCTTTAAATGTGAAGCGAGCGAGGGCATAACCGGCCAAGCTGGTTAGGATCATCGAGAAAAAGGTAAAAGTGCCGGACACAATAATGCTGTTGGTAATGGCGGTAACGAAGTCCATTTTTTCATTCAAGCTATTAAAATTATTAATAAACTCACTGCCTAGACCAATCGGAGGAGGTGTGGCATAAATGGCACTTTCATCGTGACTTGAAAAGACTAACATTAACCAGATTGGCGCTAACCAAAGTAGGGCGACAGACAACATCATCAGATGCAATGAGAGGCTTTTTATCAGATTGATCGCTCTATATCGACTCGCAGAAGTAAAGCGGGTGTCTGCGGGTAATGGATTATTTATCTGCTCTATATTCATCATAACCTCTACTTCTTGCCGAGCAATTTAACTTGCAGGCTTGACGTGATTAATGCTAAGAAAACCACCACATAAGCGATGACCGAAGCATAACCAAAGTTGAAACTGCGGAACCCTTGGTTGTACATGTAGTTTCCCAGCATGGTTGTACTGCCGCTAGGGCCTCCAGCAGTGATTAATGCGGGCTCACTAAACAGCTGTAGACTGCCAATGATAGAGAGCACTAAACAGAACAGGATCACGGGTTTTAGTTGGGGTAGAGTAATATCGAAAAATTGCTGTAGCTTTGACGCGCCATCCAGTGATGCCGCTTCATATTGATCGCGAGGAATGTTCTGTAACCCGGCCAGCAAAATGATGGCGTTATAACCAGTCCAGCGCCAAGTTACGGCTAAAATGATGACGGCCATAGCACTGGTTGGTTCATACAACCAGTTAATAGGTTCAAGACCAATGATGTCGAAAAATTTATTCACGGGGCCTAAATCGGTGTTAAAAAGTAGGCGAAAAATAGCAGAGTAGGCCACTTCACCGACAACGATAGGCGCAAAAAAAGCGAAACGGAAAAACCCTTTCATTTTTAGTTGTTGTGAAGCAAGAATCACGGCCAACAGAGTGGCAATTACCAGCATTAACGGTGTTTGTAGACAAACAATCCATAACGTATTTTGCAGGGCTTGCCAAAATTGAGGATCGAATAATACGCGACCCCAGTTCGCCGTTAAATCAAAATGCCATGGAAAGCCTCGGGTATTCATCACCGTTAAATAGAGCGAGTAACCAATCGGCCATAACCAAAATAGGGTAAAGATCGCAAAGTATGGCGCGATGAATTTATAGGGAGTAGAACGCTTCACTAAACTCATGTCGGCGCTCCTTATGCGATCTCTTTGAGAAACTGTTGAGCAGGGAAAGGGCGAGGAATGGCGTTGTCGTTGTCAGTAAATAGGTAGCAATCTTCTCCCGAAAGACGAATATGAATCTCTTGCCCTGATTGACAGGCAATTAAATTCTCAGCAGAAATGGTTAAAGGGGTATTTTGACCTGTTTTAACATACAACATAGCGTTACCACCGAGGCGCTCTAACACACCAATAGTGCCTTGCAAAGTGTTGTCTTGCGGTGATGTCTCTACGATAAGGTGTTCAGGTCGGATACCAAGTGTTAATGTGTCGCCAATTGCGCAGCGATGGTCTGGTAACACAGGAACGCTGGTTTTAGTTTTGGAATAATGCTCTATCACCGTAATGAGAGTGTCGGATATCGACTCGACCGTACAGCTTAATAGGTTCATGGTAGGAGAGCCGATAAACGTGGCTACAAAAAGATTGGCGGGTTGGTAGTAGAGCTCTAATGGGGTGGCGGTTTGTTCAATAATACCATCTTGCAGTACCACCACAATGTCAGAGAGTGTCATCGCCTCTATTTGGTCGTGCGTAACATACACCATGGTGGTATCAAGCTCTTGATGCAATCGGGCTATCTCCATTCTCATGGTGACTCGCATTGATGCATCGAGGTTTGACAGCGGCTCATCAAACAGAAAGACCTCAGGTTCACGCACAATCGCACGTCCAATCGCCACTCGTTGTCTTTGCCCACCAGATAGCTGACTAGGCTTGCGAGATAGATAAGGTTCTAACTCTAAAGCTTTAGCAACGGCAATGACTCGCTGTTTAATATCTGATTTGCTTTGTTTGGCCAGTTTCAAACAGTAGCCAATATTTTGGGCCACCGTCATGTGTGGGTAGAGTGCGTAAGATTGGAATACCATTGCGATATTACGTTGAGCGGGAGGTAGGTGTGAGATGGCATGGTATCCAGTGGAAATTTCTCCTGAATTGATCTCCTCTAAACCAGCGATACAGCGAAGAAGTGTCGATTTACCACACCCAGATGGGCCAAGAAAACTGACAAAGGATTTATCCGGGATGTGTAAATTGATCGCTTTTAGCACCTCGGTTTTTCCATAGCTTTTGGATAAATTATTGATGGTTAAACTGGCCATTTCCTACCTACTTAAAAAGTTGAACCCGTTCTATTGTTGCGACCAAACGTCCAAAATTACAATTAACAAAAAATTAACTATGGGTAAGTTTTTCTATGGGGGGATAAATTTAAGTTAATTGAATAGTCAGGGCAGATTGCTCTAGCCTAGGAGTGATTAGTAAGTGACGAGCTAATAGGATTGAGAAAAAATGATCATTAATGACAACACTCTTTTGACCAATAAGATCGCCATCATCACTGGCGCTGCTGGTGGAGTTGGTCGCGCGACCGCAGTCGAATTTTCAAAGCAGGGGGCAAAATTAGTATTAACCGATACCGATCTTCAAGGACTTAATGACACACTATCTTGTGTTCAGCAGCAAGGAGGAGAAGCTGTCAGTGTGAAAGGCGATGTTACCTCCAGTTTTGATTGTCGTCATATTATTGAGATTGCGTTACAGTTTTATGGGGGCATTGATATTCTGTTTAATAATGCCGCAATTATCCAACGAAGTTCAGTGATAGAGATGACCGAAGAGCAGTGGGATAGTGTGCTTGATACCAACGTGAAGTCCATTTTTTTAATGTGTAAATATGCTATCCCTTTTATGGTGAGTAATGGTGGCGGAAGCATTATTAATAAGACATCGGGTTGGGGACTGACGGGTGAAAAAAGCGCGGCCAGTTACTGTGCATCTAAAGGGGCTGTAGTGGTACTAACTAAAGCGATGGCCTTGGATCATCGAGTTCAAAACGTGCGTGTTAATTGTATTTGCCCTACTGAAATGAACAGTAATGGATTAAACGATCAGATTAAAGAGATAGCTAATACCGTACTGTTTTTGGCCAGCGAGATGTCATTGTCTATGACTGGTAATGCATTGATGGTTGATGGCAGTTGTTTGGATAGTGGGGGCTGGGAGTAATAACATTGGTCACAACTGGATCAATGTTATTATAGGCTATTTATTGTCGGACTCATCTTGTTGCATGAGTAGATTTCTAATAGCGTGACCAGCTTCGATGATGTGCTTTCTTAATAGTGCCTTCGCGCCTTCAACATCACGTTGCTGACACAATTCAAACAGCCCATCGTGTTCACTTTCCGCTTTTTTAATACCGGTGGTAAATAACAGTTGCATTCTGATATAGCGATCACACTTGGTATTTAAACTGTAGACAATGTCCATAGATTCAGGCAGATTTGCCGGTTGATAAAGAGCTTTGTGGAAATCGTAATTATACGAACTCCACTCTTCAATATCAGTGCCGCTTTCAACCGCTTGTTCAAAGTTTAATTTCACTGTTTTTATGTGTGCTAAATCAGCATCGGTCATATTAACAATGGCACGCTCCAGAACGTAACATTCGATGATTGCTCTTAAAGCAAACAGTTCTTCAATTTTTGCTGGAGAGAGCTCTGTCACTGTCGCACCTTTATGGGATTCAAATTGAACCAATCCCTGTACTTCCAGCTGCATTAATGCTTCTCTTACTGGTATTCGACTTACCTCTAATTCTTTAGCTATAGCGTCCTGCCTTAGTGGCTGACCTGCTTTAAACTCCCCTTTAAGAATTTTAGTACGAATTGCCTCTTCAACGATTTGGGTTCGGGTTTTGAAAACCAGTCCTTTTTTTGAGGACATAAAACCACTCCTATTTCTTATTATATTATATGCAATTCATTATCTATTCATAATGTGAATTGTAAAGCGTTTGTGAGCGAAACTTTGAAATACTCATTTAGATAATAATATTTGTTGTGATTATGAACGGCTTTATGGTAGATTCTCGGCAACTTAGCGCATAACGATTTATGATGAGTTATGCATCAATATTTATGTAGGTATTAGTGTTTGAGCAAAGACGCTAATAGACGGGAAATACAGTGTTTGAAGGACACTTTTTTTAGGAACCCAACCATGAAAGCTTTTGCCCACGAAATTTTAAATTTCTGCCTGACTGAAGACCGCATTATCACCGAGCCTTGAGCTCCTCCCTTTTCGATCCCGAAATAAAATAAACATAATTATTAACAAAGATTGCCATCTCTATGGCGATGTATTCCTGTCATTTACTGCGCAATAAACAAATCAAATCATGCTTATATGTTTTGATTGCTCTGCGTCGGTATGCGTTTGATTTATAGACCAAAATGACAGCTATACGGTATTAACTGGGTAAACGCCATGAACAATATTAATGACTTAGACAAAATGACGCACACTTTAGATGTGCCTGTCGTTAATGGGTTATACAATTTAGAACCAGATCAAATATTACTTAATCAACAGCAGAATGAATCTAATGTTCGTTCCTATCCAAGACGAATCCCTATCGCTATCGAGAAGGCGTACGGTGCACTTGTTGAAGACACTCGTGGACAACTCTTTCTCGATTGCCTCGCGGGGGCTGGTACTCTGTCGCTGGGTTATAACCACCCAGAGATCAATCGTGAAATTAAAACGCAGCTAGATTCTGGTTTGCCGTATCAAACCCTGGATATTACAACGCCTGTAAAAGATAAATACATCCGCGCAATATTGGATTTTTTACCCGAAGAGTTTGCTACGAATGCCTGTGTTCAGTTCTGTGGACCTTCTGGTGCAGACGCCGTAGAAGCCGCGATTAAATTAGCCAAGCAGACCACTGGTCGAAATACGATGGCAGCGTTTCATGGCGCTTATCATGGTATGACCAACGGCACCATGGCGATGATGGGCAATCTCAGCACCAAGGCGAGACGACAGGGTTTAATGGCAGATGTGCACTTTTTGCCTTTCCCTTATCCACTGCGCTGCCCATATGGGTTAAAAGGAGATGAAGGAGCGAAACAGAGCCTTCGATATATTGAAAGAATGCTGTGTGATGATGAGAGTGGTGTGCAGAAACCCGCCGCGATTATTGTTGAGCCTGTTCAAGGTGAAGGAGGGGTGATTCCTGCCCCTGTATTCTGGCTTCAAGAGCTGCGCCGCATTACCAAAGAGCAAGGGATTTTGTTGATATTTGATGAGATTCAGTGTGGTGTTGGTAAAACAGGGTATAACTTTGCGTTTGAAGAGTCCGGTGTTATGCCTGACATTCTCTGTCTCTCTAAAGCGGTGGGTGGCGGCTTGCCAATGTCACTGCTGGTATTTGATAAGTCGATCGATACTTGGTTGCCTGGTGAACATACTGGAACGTTTCGCGGTAATCAGTTAGCGATGGCGACAGGCACGAAAGCGTTAGAGATCATTACTCGTGATGGATTAACTCAATACGCTCAAGAAGCAGGGCACTATTTCCGTCAAGGTTTGCAAAAAATAGCCAACCAAACCACTTGTATTGCAGAAGTTCGTGGTAAAGGTTTAATGCTGGGCATGGAGATTGTAAAACCTTGTGGTACTCGCAATAAATTTGATGAGCCCGAAGCGGATCCAGAGTTAACAGCCAATATACAAAGAGCGGCACTTGAGCGTGGATTGATTATTGAGAAAGGGGGACGTCAAGGTTCGGTACTTCGTCTATTACCCCCGTTGATCATCAGTTATGAGCAGATAGATTTTGCTCTTGATGTTATTCAACGTGCGATTGAGTCATTGGTAGAAAGCCAACCAAAAGTCAATGAAGAGATGCAGCCTTTAGGGGATCACCACCCGTGGCACCATCACTTTATTCAAACCTCAGCAGGCGGCGCGGATAATTTTGAAGCGGCGCTAAACCAAACGACTCAGGTGCTGAAATCGGTCTTTGAGGGGGCAACGAAACCTTACTCAGGGCTTGAACCACAGCAGTTGCAACAGATGATCAACGATCTGGATCTGGATGAAGTGCAGCTGCCCCTTGAGACGGTAATTGAACAAACGGGCGAGTTAATAGCGAACAACTCCATCATTGTTCAGCACCCTAACTGTATTGCTCACTTGCATACACCACCGCTACTACCTGCTGTTGCGGCAGAAGCGTTTATCAGTGCATTGAACCAGTCGATGGACTCATGGGACCAAGCCAGTGCGGCCACCTATGTTGAGCAAAAAGTACTGGATTGGGCGTGCAATATCTTTAAGCTTGGGCCTGATTCCGATGGTGTGATGACCAGTGGTGGTACTCAAAGTAATTTAATGGGATTGCTGTTGGCGCGAGATTTTGCCGCTGAGCGTATTTCAGGACACAACATTCAAAAGCAGGGTTTGCCCGATTACGCCGCTAAACTGCGAATACTCTGTTCAGACAAATCTCACTTCACGGTGCAAAAATCCGCGTCGTTAATGGGGCTGGGTGAAAACTCTGTGGTCTGTGTTGATACGGATCTTAATGGGACAATCAAGCTTGATGCCTTATTAACCACTATTGCCAAGCTGAAAGCGGAAGGTTTATTGCCTTTTGCACTGGTGGCAACGGCAGGCACGACCGATCATGGTGCTATTGATGATCTTGCTTCAATGGCAGATATCGCTGAGCAGCAAGAGCTCTGGTTGCATGTTGATGGCGCTTACGGCGGTGCGTTAATGCTTAGCAGTCACAGCGCTAGATTAGAGGGCATAGAGAAAGCCGATTCGATCAGCGTTGACTTCCATAAGCTGTTTTATCAGCCAATCAGCTGTGGTTCGATTCTGCTTAAAGATAAAAAGCATTTTAAGTACTTCTTGCACCATGCAGATTATTTAAATCGTGAGCACGATGAGTTGCCAAATTTGGTGGATAAGTCCATTGCTACCACTCGACGTTTTGATGCGCTAAAAGTGTTGATGACCATGCAGTGTGTTGGGCCAAAACAATTGGGCGAGATGTTTGATCACCTATTAATTCAGACTAAACAGATTGCGACATGGGTTGATCAGAGCAGCCAATTTGAACTGTTGGCCGAACCATCTCTCTCTACGGTTCTGTTTAAGTATGTAGGGAACCAAGATGGTCAAACTATTGAGCAAATTGATGAGATGAATCGCTTGATACGAACAGAAGCGTTAGTAAAAGGGATTGCTATATTAGGTGAAACCACGGTTGCAGGACGTTCTGCACTTAAGTTGACCATTCTTAATCCTTGTTTACGTCTAACGGACTTTGAAGCGCTATTTAATGGCATTCATACATTGGCGCAACAGATTGCCGCTGATCTACGTTAATTAATTGATGAATTAGAAACGGCAGGTTGACGATGATGACCTGCGGTAGAATACAAAATATATAAGGAAAAGAGATGTCTATTTTACAAATTGGTGCTGGTGGTGTTGGTTGGGTAATTGCTCATAAAGCGGCACAAAATAATGATGTATTAGGGGATATTACCATCGCCTCTCGTACGCTTGCCAAGTGTGACAACATTATCACCTCGATCAAAGGTCGTAACAATCTAAAAGACAGCAGTAAGCAGTTAACGTCACGCCAAGTAGACGCCGATGATGTTGGTGCATTGGTCAGTTTGATTGAAGAGGTTAAGCCCGACCTAGTTATTAATGCCGGACCTCCATGGGTTAACGTTGCGATTATGGAAGCGTGTTATCAAGCTAAAGTCTCTTACATGGATACGTCGGTAGCGACTGATCTGTGCAGTGAGGGACAGCAAGTACCTGAGGCGTATGATCCGCAGTGGGCTTTTCGTGAAAAATTTGCTCAAGCGGGTATCACGGGTATTTTAGGCGCGGGTTTTGATCCGGGCGTGTGAGTGTATTTGCTGCTTATGCGGTTAAGCACCTGTTTGATGAGATTGATTCGATTGATGTGATGGACGTTAATGCAGGCGATCACGGTCAGAAATTTGCAACCAACTTTGATCCTGAAACCAATATGCTTGAGGTTCAAGGTGACTCTTTCTACTGGGAAAACGGTGAGTGGAAGCAGGTTGAGTGCCATACTCGTATGCTTGAGTTTGATTTTCCATTAATTGGTTCTCAAAAAGTCTACTCGATGGCGCACGATGAAGTGCGTTCGATGAAAGAGTTTATTCCGGCAAAACGTATCGAGTTTTGGATGGGGTTTGGTGATAGCTATCTTAACTATTTCAACTGTATGCGTGATATTGGTCTGTTATCACCAGAACCAATTACGCTGCACGATGGCACTGTAGTTGAGCCACTAAAAGTATTAAAAGCCTTGTTGCCTGATCCTACCTCATTGGCGGCGGGTTATACCGGGAAAACCTGTATCGGCACTTGGGTTCAGGGCGTAAAAGATGGCAAAGAGCGCAGTGTGTTTTTATACAATAACGCGGATCATGAAGTGGCTTACGCTGATGTTGAGCATCAGGCGATTTCATACACGACCGGTGTTCCTGCAATAACGGCTGCGTTGCTTTATTTCCGCAATGAGTGGAGTGATAAAGGGATCTTTAATATGGAACAGCTTGACCCAGACCCGTTCTTGGCATTGATGCCTGAGATTGGTTTAGATTGGCATGTTCAAGAGCTGGAAGTTAAGCAGCCGACCATTCATATTCTAAAATAAAAACGATATGACGCCTACTTGAGCCATTAATATGAGGGTTTAAGTGGGCGTTTTTAGTTAGGAAGCCTCTCATGGTAGAACAAGATATAAAAACCCCCTATTTTCTCATTGATGAGCAGAAACTGATCGCCAATTTAGAGATAGCAAAAACGCTTAAAGAGCGTTCTGGTGTGAAGTTGGTGCTTGCTCTTAAGTGTTTCTCTACTTGGGGTGTGTTTGACATTATCAAACCCTATTTGGATGGCACAACCAGCAGTGGACCTTACGAAGTGAAACTGGGTCATGAAACGTTTGGTGGTGAGACTCACGCCTACAGTGTGGGTTACTGTGAAGAGGATGTCATTGAAGTGGCCGAACTTTGCGATAAGCTGATATTCAACTCACAAAGTCAGCTAGAAGCGCATCGTCACTTGGTTGAAGGAAAGGCATCAATTGGCCTGCGTCTTAACCCCGGTGTCAGTTGTGCAGGTCAAGATTTAGCGGATCCAGCTCGTCGTTATTCGCGCCTTGGTGTACACAAAAACCAGTTGAAATTAGAGAATATCGACACCATTGATGGCGTAATGTTTCACATGAACTGTGAGAACAAAAGTGCAGCCTCTTTTGTGCTGCTACTGGATCAATTGTCAGAACAGTTTGGTGAGCAACTCGATAAGCTTGAGTGGGTGAGCCTTGGCGGCGGTGTGTTTTTTACCTGGCCAGGTTACGATCTTGACTGCTTAGCCAATGGATTAACCAATTTTGCACAACGCCATAATGTGCAGCTCTATTTAGAACCCGGTGAAGCGCTCATCACTAAAACTACCGATTTAGTGGTGACTGTGGTGGATGTGGTTGATAATGAGATGCAGACTGCGATTGTGGACAGCGCTACCGAAGCCCACCGTCTAGACACGTTGATCTATGATGAACCAGCAGCAATTGAGCAGGCGAACGATGCCGGTGACCACCAATACATTATTGGCAGCTGTTCATGTTTAGCGGGGGATCAGTTCTGTGTGGCCAATTTTGAGCAGCCACTGCGCATTGGGCAACGACTCAACATTCTAGATAGTGCGGGTTACACCATGGTGAAACTAAATTGGTTCAATGGTCTCAAAATGCCGTCCATATATTGCAAAAAGAGCAGTGGAGAGCTTAAAAAATTGAATGAATTTGGTTATCAAGATTTTAAACGCTCTCTGTCACAATGGCGCGTTTAAAAGCGGATCAGATTAAAACTGGGCTTAACCTGATGGCTTGTGGGAAAAGTACGGCTTATTGTTGTTGCTGAGAGCGACAGATGGTCGCTGAGTACAGCTTTAATGACCTCCCTCATGTCAGTAGTTGGCGCTAAATCTCGGCCTTGGTAGAGATCCTCTCTACCTAGTCCTGGCCACCGAGTGATGACTTGACCTCCATTTACCGCCCCTCCAGCAACAAACATCGCATTTGCGGTGCCGTGATCGGTGCCTTTGGATCCATTTTCGGCTGCTGTTCGTCCAAATTCACTGGCCACCATAATGACGGTTCGGCTCCAGTTTGAACCTAATGCGGCTTTTAATGTTGCTAAGCCAGAGTCGAGCACTTTTAGTTGATTAGATAACTTACCCGAGGTAGAACCCTGATAAGCATGAGTGTCCCAACCCCCAAGTTCTAATACCGCAATATTTGGTCCCGAACTGCTTGATAGAAATTTACCCGCGTTGTCACACAAATTATTAAACTGTTTAGAGGCCTTACCATTGGCAGACGAGGCCATGCTATTGATTCGCATCATCTGTTCAAAATTTCTGGATAAGGTTTTATCCGATTGCAGCATTTCACCCAGCAGGGTTTGCAGTTCACTCTCGGCTTTGAGTTTATTGGGATACCAGCTGCTTGATGGCGCATCACCTTGTAGGATCAGAGGCATACCGGAATCGATGGCAATACTGCTATGCTGACTCGCATTGTCTAATAAGCGATTTAACCATCCCGAGTTATGAAAGGGATCATCTGTGCCATTTTCTAAAACCTTCTGACCATCAAAGTGAGAGCGCTCTCGATAGGGAGTGGCACAGGCATGAATGAGAGCAAGCTCTCTGTTTTCATACCAAGAGTAGAGATTTTTTAGCGCCGGATTCAGACCAAAAAAGCCGTCAAGATCATTAACTTGATCGCGATTTAGTCCAATGGTAGGGCGTAATTTTCTGTAATTAATGTCGTTGTAGGGCACGACCACATTCAGTCCATCAATGGCACCGCGTAGTGTTACCCAGACTAAAATTGAGGAGGATTGACTGCTGGCAAAAGCGAGAGAGGGTATGGCCGTAGAGACCCCAATTGCAACGATGGATTTGAGCAATTCTCGCCTTTTCATGACACGCCCCTATCGATATTGAAATTGTGGGCTGAGCCACAAGAGAGTAAGTTTGTTAGTGAGATCATCGGTTTTACTCAGTGCGGCAAAGAGGTGCTCATCAATGTCGCTATCATACAATGAGGCAATGAGATTATTGATGGTGACAGCTGCAGCACTCTCTGTTTTTTTTGTCTTTTTTAAGATCTGTTTGCTGTATTTATTCGCCAGTTGCCATCGCTGAGTGAGCGCCGATGAACTGTTGTAGTCTCTATCATTATCAGACCATCCTGCTGGGGAGCCTGCCATAAAGGGTTCTTGTCCTAACTGTTTCAAGGCTTGATGAACGAGTTTGTTTTGTGGGTAGAAATTTGCACTCCTGAACATAGAAAAAAGCCATTGCTGGGGTGTTCTGAATCTAACTGGATTTGTATGCCAACAGTCGGGATGATGAATGAGCACTTTATACACAGGCATTAGCTGACCTTTTGATGCCATAAAAGTATCCGCTAATTTTTTCTCTAAATCACTCTTATGAGGGCCCGCAAAGTGTTGGGCTAGCTTTCTAGCAATATGATGGGCGGTGCTGGGATGCATAGCAAGATCGTTTAAACACGCTTCTCCTTGCGCAAGGCCAGCCTGATTATAGTCTTTATTCAGCAGGCTAATGGTGCCAGGTTGATGACGCTTGTTATTAAAGATAAAACCCGTATGTTGAGCTGTTTTGAAATTAACACTCCATCCAGTGATTGCTTTAGCCAGCTGAATAATGTCTTGCTGAGTATATCCGCCGTTAACCCCTAAGGTATGCAGCTCCAGAATCTCTCTAGCAAGATTTTCGTTTAAGCCTTTATCCGCTCGTTTCCCTTGGGTTGAATCAGGGCCAATAGAGAGGTTGTTATCTAGATAAATGAGCATGGCAGGATGTTGGCTGACTTGGCGTAACAGTGTAGAGAAGTCACCATTCCAGTGAGTTCTAATTACCTCATTTTCAATGCTGGCAACAAATGGACGGATTCGACGGTTATCCGCTGAGACCGAAAAATGATTACTCCAAAATTGAATGATACGCTCTTGAAAACTCAGCGGGGTCGAGAAGATCTGTTGGTTTCTTGCATAGACTTGCTGGGTATAATGCGACCGCTGGAACTGATTAATCTTCTTTTGTAGCTTTGCTTTGGCCTGATTTTCGGTGGTTTGTTTCCGTTGCTGCTGCAATTGGTGCATCTGCTGCAATATCAGTGATGTTGAAGGCAGTTCAGTTATCGATGGATGAGTATAAGAGGTTGAGCTTAGCTGCTGTTCAAGCCAAAGAGCAGCACCGAGATTTTTAATGGTGTCAATTTCACCCGTAACTGGCCCAAAACCAAATCGTTGAGTGGCAATGGTATGGTCCGTATAACGTAAACTCATAAAACGTCCCCTGAAAACCGATAACTTAAGTGTATCAGGGGAGTGGAAAATTGTGAGGAAATTGAGTGTAAAAGAGCGTAAAGGTTAGCATGAACAAATTATGTTTTATTGGGCACTTTTGCTTGCGTTCTTGATGCAACCTTATTGGCCAAAGAGTGCATCTCAGGCATCATTCGATGAATTAGATGGATCTGTTGCAGTACCATTTTGACTGAGTCATCTTCATCATCTCGCCACTGGCCTAATCGCTTATCTAACTCTTGGTCCTCTTTTTCACTCGGATTGCTCTCTTTAGACAGTTGATTTAATTGCTCGGACATACTGGTTAAATGGCGATGTATCACGCGGTGCGACTCGGCCACCAGTTGATGGGTGACTTCATCACTTAAACGTGTTCGATGTGCACCTAATGCGGAAACATAACTGAGCATGGCGTGGTTTAGACAGAGAAAACGAAAGCTCTCATCGACATAGGTACGATAACGTCCAGGCTCAACCAACATATTATTGATGGCAGAGCTTAATTGCGCGTCAGCATTGTGAGCTTTACGTCGCGCAATACGATAAGCCAGGCTGTCTTTTTTTCCGGCTCGATATTGGCTGATGATGTGCGCTAAATAGTCTTGGTTGGCTTTGACGGCATCAGCCATGACCTTATGAATACGTCTTGATTGCCAGTCGGGAAAGATAAATGTTACGGCGCAAACTGCCAACAAACATCCAAGTAGCGTATCGCCCAATCTAGGAAGCATAACCGCAAAGCCATCACCAAGTTGATTGAAACCAAACAGTACTAACAAGGTAATAAATGCGGTTGAAAATCGGTAGTTTTGACGACGAAATGCAAAGAATAATACGCCTGCAATTACCATCAACACTAATTGACTGTCATGGGAAGGAAAGAGCATCAGTAGCGGGATACCAAGTAAAATCCCAGCGATAGTGCCAATAACACGTCCGATTAGCTTCTCTTTGGTCGCGCTGTAGTTTGGCTGGCAGACGAATAAGGTCGTCAGTAAAATCCAATAGCCATTTTCTAACTGAGCAAATTGAATAATGCCATAACCCACGGTCAAAGTGATTCCCATGCGAATCGCGTGACGAAACAGCATTGAGCGAGTATTAAAGTTGGCCACAATACGTTGCCACATCTCCTTTAAGGTGTGGGCGTCATTATCAGCAAGGATGCTCTCATCGGCATCAGCAATATCGAGTGGGTTGCCAATGTTTGACAGTTGGCGCTCAACGGTTGATAGGTTGTTCAGCAAGTACTTAAGCTGAATGAGAGACAGACGCCACTCTGTATTGTTTTGTTGCTTCAAAAAAGTCAGTGATTCTGTCATTTCATCAATGGCTGCAGATGAGGATGGGTGGGAGTAGGCGATTCCTAAGCGCAAAGCGTTGGCGGCTTGATCACAGGCTTTCGCTTGCTGTTTTAACAAATGTTCTAAACGAAAAAGAATGTCACTGCGCTTAAAGTTACTGGCCAGATCTTGATAACGGTAGTGAGTAGAACTTACTCGCTCATGGATATCTTGTGCTAAGAAGTAGATTTTTAAGAATCGGTCTTTGGCCCCCACCACATGACCGCGTTTGGCACGAGCTAATAGGGTCGCTTTACAGTTGTTCAATGCGGTAACCACTTTGACGTTTTGCTGAGAGGCTTTGATTCGGTATGGTTGTGGGTTGAGGTTTGATACTGGATGAAACAGCTCACTTTTAATAATGAGGTTTTTTCCGAGGGCATCAAATACCGCCGCGAGATTTTGCTGTACAGGCTGCATTGGCCAAAATAGCTGCCAACACAGAGAGATAAAATAGTACCAAGCTGCGCCACTGAGCAACATACTCGGTTGATACCAAATGTTGACGCTTTCCGCAGCCCCTAACATGGTATAGATGGCCATCATTAAAGAGCCCAGTGCAATTCCTGCATATCTTGGGCCAATGGCACCGAGCATGATAAACGCAATGGATGAAAAAAAGAGGCCAGCAGCAAATAGCATGGGGTAGTTAAACAGCAATTCAATCGAAAAAGAGGCAATTGCAAAGCTAATAAGGGTGAGACTCTGCGCTTTTATTCGGCCCCACAAACTGCCATCAGTTTCTGCTAATGCGGCGGCAATGATGCCTAAAATCAGAAGAGTGGCGGTGCTATTTTGATCAAAATACCAACAGGGTATTACCACGCCTAATAGGGCGAGTAAAATACGAATACTGTAATTTATATGATTGTTTGCCCAATATTTTTTAATGGTTAGCTTCATTATTACGCTTAATGTGAGACATTCAAAATAGAGTTTCATCATAACAAAGCTAGGAGCAACTCTTAATCAAAAAATGCAATAAAGGTCATAAATTTCTTTCGTTCTTTTAGATCGTATTCAATCTGTGGAACTGTTAATCTGACTGTGTTTATTTACAGTATTGTTTAGATGAGTGGATTTTTGATGGAATTAACAGCAAGTCGTTTGGCTCAGGTATTTTTGCAGGGTGATAATTATCAGCTTGTGTTAAGCGAGAACAAATTGAAATTCATATCAAAATTCAATACTGATGAGCTGTTGTTTGAACAGTGGAATGGTTCAGTGACGGTTCGTCGAGGGTTTCTCTGGGGCTCACTGGATTTTCATGATAGTGACAACCGGCCCAAGTGGCGGGTATTTGGTTTGCCTTGGTGGAAGTGTAAAACGGCTGCTGAGCAACTTTCGCAACAGCATTTGGATTGGAAAAATGCGTGTATGGCGCGTTTAGCCGCTTTATTGCCTGAACTTGAGCTGAAAATTGAACAGTTGCTCAGCACCAATCAATATATAAAACATTCAACCGTTACTCGGTTAACACATGAGCTGCAACACGCGTTTCATCTTGCTGATATGAACTATGAGTTGGCTCAAGTATTAATGCCCACCCGAGTTGACCCCATTTTAGGTTGGATCACTCAAGCGGATGAGTGGGCTGCGCAATTTAACCAGCAATGGATAACGGTCGAACAACAGCGATGGCAAGAGTGGTTCTCAAGCTGTGAGTCTCATCCATTGAACCCATCTCAACAACAAGCTGTATTGGTTAATGATGATCATAATTTAGTGCTTGCAGGCGCAGGCTCTGGAAAAACCAGCGTATTAATGGCCAGAGTTGCTTACTTGCTCAATAGTGGTAAAGCACAAGCTAATGAGATTTTATTGCTGGCCTTTGGTCGCCAAGCCGCCAAGGAGATGTCTCAACGATTAGTGGAAAAATTGGGCGTGACGCGGGGTAAACAGGTTAAAGTCGTGACTTTTCATCAGTTAGCGTTAGAGGTGATTCGAGAGGTAGAGTACAGCGCTCCTTTAATTTCCAGCCTTGCTACAGATAAAGAGGCAAAGTCACTTTGGTTATCAGAACAACTTTGCCAGCACTGGCAAGGTGAATCCGTCCTCAAACGTTGGCATAAGCATCACCAGCAATGGCCGCTGGCAAAACTAAAACCGGATGAGTTGTTGATAGAACAGCACGCCAATCCACTGCTGCATGACTGGGTCTTTGACCAAATAGATGGCATAAATGTTCACCAAATGTCGACTAAAAAAGAGATAATCACCCATATTGAACAGCATCATGAGTTTGCAAAGCTGAAAAGTGAACTGAATCTGATTTGGCCTCTCTACAAAGAGTATCTTAAAGTGCTAAAACAGAGTAATAGTTATGATTTTAATAGCATGATTAACAAGGCAACCGTTTATCTTAGCAATGGAAAATACCCATCGGCTTATCAATTTGTGATGGTGGATGAATATCAAGATATTTCACCACAGCGATTACAACTGCTAGAGAGTATTTGCAATCACAGTAATGCTTCTCTGTTTGCAGTGGGTGATGATTGGCAAGCTATTTATCGTTTTACTGGGGCAGACGTTAATTTAACGACGGGGTTTGAACAGCGATTTGGACCGTGCAAACTTAGTTTTTTAGACACCACTTATCGATTCAATAGCCAAATTGGAGAGGTAGCAAATCGTTTTATCCAGCAGAATCCTGCGCAAATCAAAAAAAGTCTAAACAGTGTAAAACAACAGAAACAAAAAGCAGTCACTGTCATTAATCACGATGAGTTAGCGTCAATATTAAAATCTTTAAATGATAAAGGTAAAAAAGGCGAATCGGTGCTGCTGATTGGTCGTAATCATTATCATCAGCCTAAAGAACTGCCCCTTTGGTGTAATGAGTTTTTGAATCTGAAGCTTGAGTTTTCGACATGCCACTCGAGTAAAGGACGAGAAGCAGACTATGTGGTTGTGTTGTGCGTTGATAAAGGCCAATTCCCGCCTTTTACTCGTCAAGTTTCATTAAAAGATGGCTTACTGCCGACTGAAGACCAATACGCGCATGCCGAGGAGAGGAGGTTGTTTTATGTGGCAATGACTCGAGCGAAAAAGAGAGTCTGGTTAACGGTAAAAAAGATCCGTCGCCATTTATTACTGAGCTCAAAGATGGAGATTATCCTGTTATTTTTAAAATAAAAAACAGTGAATGAATAGGCGATAATGCCTATTCATTCACTAATACGGGTTAATCGAGAGATTAACCAATTCTCTCTGCTAAGTAGGCTTGATAATCGGGGATCTCGATTTCTACCTCTTGATCCAGTAGTGGAGAATGAATCATAAAATTAGCACTGGCTCGATTGGTGGCAACAGGAACGTTCCATACAGCAGCAATGCGCAGTAGTGCTTTTACATCAGGATCATGGGGTACTGCATTTAACGGGTCCCAGAAAAAAATCATCATATCAATTTTTCCTTCAGAGATAAGAGCGCCTAGTTGCTGGTCTCCCCCCATCGGTCCACTGATTAGATTTTTAATGGCAAGACCTGTTTCACTGCTTAACATGTGACCAGTCGTACCTGTGGCAAATAAAAAGTGCGCCTGCAATTTTTCTCTGTTCTCTCTCACCCAACGTAATAGATCATCTTTGCAATTATCATGTGCAACTAAAGCGATATGCTTATGAGCGGCCATAATTCGAGTCGTTTTTTGCATTTTGCACTCCAATGTTAATACTGATTTTTTATGCTAATTCGAGTGTACTGAATTTGAAGAGTAACTCAATGAAAATGCTCTCTATAACGGAGGGGAGAGAAGTTATTAATAGATAAATGTTGGAGGGTTAGATATTTTGACCAAAAGTGATAGATTTTAAAACATGACTAATGTCACATTTAATCTCGCAAAGTGATGTCTATTGACTACGCTTAAATAGTCGAAAAAACACATGAGAATTCATAAAATAGAATGCAAAGAATAAATTGGTCACGTTATTGGTTGGCTACTTAATACTAAGGAGAGCATTATGTGGGCAACATTGGAATTTGAATCTTCAGGCCTTACAACGTGTTCATATCCAATTGAAGTTGGATATGCATCGTCGGATGGAGAGAGTCACTCATTATTAATTGACCCTAGACGCTCTGCTGCAGATTGGAAACGATGGGATGATGAATTTGCCGATCAAAAGCACAGCATTTCATTAGCGGAACTGTATCAAAGTGGATATCCAGCGACACAAGTTTGCCAACAATTAAATCAAGCGCTCTGTCACAGCAAATGCGTTTTTTGCTCCAGTCAGTGGAATTTATTGTGGTTAGCAAAACTGTACCAAGCGGCAAGAATGCGCCCCTCATATCAAGTTATTGAGATCAATCAATGGTTAAAAGAGAATGAAGGCATTGATCCAAAAGTTTTTCATAAAACTCTTAATGAAAATGGCAGCCTGAAATTTCGTGCTGAACATGATGCAATCCAAATCCAAATAGTGATAGATAAGTTATTAACGTAGATATTTACCTATTTAGTATTATAGACGTTTTGTATTTTACGGAAATACCTATTACAAAATGGCGATATTAATTGCGATTATATCTTTATTGATATTAATCATTTTTTAATAATTAAAACAATAATTAATATATATAATTAAAGAATATCTACTGGTTGTCGATAGATGATAAGCAGGTAGTTATGCTGCTGTTAAAACTATAAAAATATTATGGAACGCATTTACGAGGATGTTTATGAAACTGGTCACCGATATATCACTAAAGTATAAAATGGCGCTTCCTGTCATTTTGGTTGTTACGCTCTTTTCTGCATTGACTGTGTTCAATGTCACTATGTTTAATAAGCAATCAGCAATCGAGAAGACACTTTCAGGCACTGTGCAACCAGTAATTGATAGCATGGAAGATGGCTATCGTGATCTGTACCAAGTCATTGCCGCCACCCAAGGTTTGATGTTAGCGGATGGTGATAAAAAATTGATCGAATACAATATCTTTGAATATAAAGATAATGCAGTAAAAGCTGGACCTCGTATGGCAAAAGTGCAGAAATTGTATGATGCTAAAGTGATTCCAACCAGCAGTCAGGCGAATTTAAATAAATTGGTCTCTTCTATTCATGATTGGCTCAACCTTTATCAGCCTATGATTAATTCACCGGCAACTGCGCATGAGTATTATGGAAAAACAAAAAGCCAGCTTGATAGGAAATTCCAAGATATTCGTGCCGAATATAAAAAGATTCGTACGATTGTTGAAGCGCGACAAGCTGAGCTGAAAATAATCAGTAATGAGACGGCAAGCACAGCGTCAACAGTATTAAAAACAGGAACCGCTGTAGCTATTTTGATTGCTGTACTATTATCGTGGATGCTTTCATCTTGGATTGTAGGCCCAATTAAACGTTTAGAGGCTGCAATGGTAGACATTGCATCTGGTGAAGGCGATCTATCTAAACGAATTCATGCTGAATCAGGTGATGAAGTGGGCTCATTAGCTAATGCGTTCAACAATTTTGTCTCTAAAATTCACATGACAGTCAGTGAAGTGATTGATACTTCTGTTGCGGTTCGTGTTGAGATGGAGAACATTAAACGCATTACAGAAGCAACACTTAATAGCGCTTCAGGGCAGCAACAAGAGAGTGAAGTGGTTGCCGCCGCAGTACATGAGATGCGAGTGACCAGCGAAACAGTCAGTGATAATGCGAATGAAGCCGCTTCTGCAAGTCATAATGCATCAACAGAATCTGAAGCAACCCGTGAGATCTTGGCACGGACAGTGACCTCAATTGAAGGTTTGGCGAATGAAATTACTCACGCTAATGAAGTGATTCATACGCTTGATGCCGATGTGGGTAATATTGCTTCAATTCTTGATGTTATTCGTGGAATTGCAGAACAAACTAACTTATTGGCATTAAATGCGGCGATTGAAGCAGCGCGAGCCGGTGAGCAAGGTCGTGGTTTTGCGGTAGTAGCAGATGAAGTTCGAGCATTAGCCAGCAAGACTCAAGAAAGTACTGGCGAAATCCAGAATATGATTGAGAAACTACAAGCAGGTGCGAAAGAAGCGGTATCAGCAATGGAATCAAGCAGAGAGAGTGGCATTAAAACTATTGAAACGGCGGGCACAGCATCCGCATCGATTGAAGAGATCAGCCGCTCTATCTCGATCATTAATGACATGAATACTCATATTGCAACTGCGGCTAATGAGCAGAGCCAAGTGAGTGGCGATGTTAACTCAAATGTTCAACAGATTGCTGATAACAGTAGCCAGATGGTTGAGCAAGTAAGCAGTGCGGAAACGGCGTGTAGTGCGCTATCTGATCAGTGTGAAAAACTGGATAGATTGGTTGGACAGTTTAAAGTGTAAATAAACCCAACAGTCATAATATGTTTCAGACCAAGCCCTCTTCATTGAGGGCTTTTTAGTTTTCGATTACCCTTACTGTTCCATCCTGTGATTCATAAATAATGACGATAGCTGAGGTTTCTCGGTTGTTGGTGCTACCATAAGATTGATTTATGTAGCTGCAGGCACTTTGGTAATTATTGATGCCTTTATGTCGGAATGAGAGGAAATCGGGATTATCATTGGCTTTATCGCTAACTGAGGGTGGGTCGGTTAGTAATGTATTCCAGAGATCATTACAGCCTTGCTTAGTTTTACCGATCGAGTTTGGATTGGCATTTACGTTGGGCCTATCAATGGCTGTCGGGTAACCGATATCATTAGTATCAAGTTCATTGCTAGCATAACCGGATAAGTCAATGACGGCGCTGGTGTAACCATCGATACGCCAGCGGATTTGAGTGAAATAGACGGCTTGATGAAGACTGCTGGCGAGTGCTTTGGATTGGCTTAGTGTGGCATCGTAAGTAAAATTGAGAAACTTAGGGATGGCAGTGACTGCTAAGATCCCTAAAATAGTAATCGTAACAACCAGTTCAATTAGTGTGAAAGCGCGAACCGTTTTTAATCTGATGACGAACATCCCTTTTCGATACTACCCACCTTTGAAACTAGCAGATATTTTCGTATTGAAAAGGGAGTAGGGTAGATTCGTTGGTTAATGACTGTTACTCAGAAAATTTTCAAAACGAATTTGTGTCTCTTTATCGGCTTTTTTATACCAATAATGCAGCATTTTTTCAGCGGTGTTATCGCCGCTTTGTTGTTGCATTTCCGAGGTGGTCACGGTGACTGAGGTACTTCTCAGTGCCGCTGGGTTGTGACTGGTATTAAACTGAGCTATTTCAAATTCATAGTTTCTGCCAATTTGTACTCCCTTATGCACTAACTTTCCCTGCACTTTGTTTACTTCGCTACCTGCAGCATTAATGAGCTGCCAATCCACAGATTTATTAAACGATTCCGCTGCTTTGGGATCGCGGTAGTTGGGGAATTGAAATGTTAAGGCATCATCAGATGCATTGAATTTGGCCACAATCACGTCACTAGTAACGATGATGTTGTCTTTACCCTGTTTAAAAACAGGAAGGTAACGAAAAGCTATTTGGTGCTCACCATCATTCAACTCTATAGTGGATTCACTAGCAAAAAAGGAGCTATCAAGCTGAGGTTTCACCCCATCAGCGACTAACAGTTCAACTTCTTGTGGAACGACCAGAGTGACTTTAGCGGCTACTGGGAATGAGGCGGCAATGCACAGTAATGAAGCCGTGAAAAATTTTATTTTCATAAATACTCTCAAACTATTCTTTTAAAGATTTAATTGTGCAGTGTAATAAAAAAAGCCCCTAACTAGTAGAGGCGAAGTGTTCCATCGCTATTATTATTATAAAGATTGATAACATTTTATGAAATTAGCCAAAATCACCGTTGACATAACCTTTGGTTCGACTGTCTTGGGGGTTGGAGAAGATGGCATGAGTCTGATCGTGTTCAACCAGTTCACCCATTAAAAAGAAAGCAGTGCGGTCAGAGATTCTTCGTGCTTGCTGCATCGAGTGAGTCACGATAACAATAGTGAACTCCTTTTTAAGGCTCTCCATTAATGCTTCAATTTTATTGGTGGCGATGGGATCAAGCGCAGATGTTGGTTCATCCATTAAAATAACATCAGGTTGCATGGCAATGGCTCTTGCAATACATAGGCGTTGTTGTTGTCCACCAGAAAGGCCCATCGCAGGGGTTTTTAATCGCGCTTTTACTTCATCCCATAGTGCAGCACCTCGGAGTGATTTCTCAACCACTTTATCCAGCTCTGCTTTGTCTTTGAGACCTTGAGCGCGAAGGCCATAAGCAACGTTTTCATAAATACTCATTGGGAATGGGTTGGGTTTTTGAAACACCATACCTACTTTAATTCTCAGATTCGCCACGTCGATATTACCGTAAATATCTTCATCGTCCATGGTGAGAGTGCCGTTGATACTAACGCCTTCAATGAGGTCATTCATGCGATTTAAACAGCGAAGCAGGGTTGATTTTCCGCAACCAGATGGACCAATTAAAGCGGTGACTTGGCGAGCTGGGATCGGCAAGCAGATTGATTTTAGTGCTTGGTTTTCACCGTAAAAAAGGTTGAGATTTTCAATGTTAAATTTGTTCATGTTTAATCCTAAATATGGGCAATGAATACAGTTACTTCAAGTGTGAGTCTTGGATAATTAGTAACTGGATGTATTAAATCTCTTGGCGATCAGTTTAGTGAGCGTATTCATAATAAGCACCAAAATAATTAAAACGGTTGCAGTCGCGTACGCTTGATTCCACTCGTCTTGGGTATAAAGCTCAGTGGTTAACTTATACAGGTGTACTGTGAGGGTTCTACCAGAATCAAGTAGCGATTCAGGGATTCTGGCGACCATCCCTGCAGTTAAAAATACCGGTGCTGATTCACCAATAATACGACCAGTACTTAAGATGATAGAGGTGATGATTCCTGGCATCGCATTCGGCAGTATTAGTCGCCATATGGTGTAGATTTTTGACGCACCTAAACCGTATGACCCTTCTCTGAATGTTTGTGGAACTGCCATTAATGCCTCTTCAGTGGTTCTGATGATGACAGGTAAGATAAGAATACTTAAGGTAAGGGCACCAGAGAGGATAGAGAAACCGAGTCCCATCACTCCGACAAAGAAGGTCATACCAAACAGGCCAAAAATGATCGATGGCACACCCGCTAATGACTCGGTACAAAAACGGATTATTTTGACGGGTTTGCTGCCTACTTTGGCATACTCGGTTAAATAGATTGCCGTCATGATACCAATTGGAGCCGCAATTGCGATGGACGCAAGCACCATATAGATGGTCGCAATAATCATCGGCAAAATACCCTGCTCATCGGTGGTTCGAGTGTAGATGGTGGAGACAAAAGTCCAATCAACGAATTTTAACCCGTTAGACAGTATGTACCATACAATCCAGAACAAAAAACCGACGGTAAGAGCGGCAGAAAGCCAGATAAAAACGTTCGCAATTTTATCTTTACTAGAGCGAGACAACATTGCAGGTGTTGGGGTGATCGGCGAGTGGGAAAAGGTCATATACTTAGCTTCCTTTCTTACGATTTAATAGAAGAAGAGTGCCGTTTAATAACATGATAAACACCATCAAAATAACACCAGTTGCGTAGAGAGCACTGGCGTGAATACCACTTGCGTAAGACATTTCTAAGGCAATGTTGGCGGTTAGAGTGCGAGCTGAGTCTAAAATCCCTTCAGGCATGGCTGATGCATTGCCCATTACCATAATAATGGCCATGGTTTCCCCAAGGGCTCTAGCAATGCCCAAGATAACGCCCGTCATTATGCCTGATCGTGCTGCTGGAATGAGCAGTTTGAAGATGGTAAAAATCGAAGAAGCACCTAGGGCGTATGAACCCTCGATATAACTTCTAGGAACCGCCCGTAGAGAGGTTTCTGATACCGTGATAACGGTAGGAAGAATCATAATGGCTAACACGATCATCCCCGCTAACAACGTATTGCCCGCTGGAACGTTAAAGGTAGTTTGAATTAAAGGGACAATAATGACCAAGCCAAAAAAACCGTAAACTACCGATGGAATACCAGCAAGAAGTTCAACCGCTGGTCGAATGATATTAGCAAGCCATTTGGGAGCGATTTCAGCAATAAAAACGGCGGTTAATACGCCAACAGGAACGCCAATAATGACAGCACCAGCGGTAGATACAATAGACGCCACAATCATGGTATAGACACCATAAAGAGCGGGTGGCAGCCAATCTATGCCGAGAACAATCCCTTTCACGCCAGCTTGTTGAAACGCTGGAATACTTTCAACAATGATAAAATAGGCGATAGTAGCGAGAGATAAAACACCAATCGTCGCACTGGTTAGAAAAAGAAGATGAAAGAAAGTTTCTCTCCAATCAATGCCCGCTTTTCTTTTGAGCAGTCCGGTTCTATTAGGCATGACATACCCGCTAGGTCCATTGTGTTGAGATGCGATGGTCATAAGTAAACTCCAATATCCAGTAATACTGATTTGGATTGTTGTATAAACACCAAAGGGTGCAAGAAATAAAAATCCCAGCACCATTACGTGCTGGGAAAAGATGTATTAAAGTATTGAGATGTAACCTTTCTTAGCTACGATTTCTTGCGCTTCAGCGGAGGTCATCCACTCAACAAACTGTGATGTTGCGTGCGATAGTTGTCCTTCGCGGTAAAGAATTAAGAAAGGACGTGCGACTTCATATGTTCCTGCTTTTACGTTATCAACCGTTGCGGCGATACCGTTAACATCAAGGGCTTTAAGAGATGAATCAACAGTACCTAGAGAGATATAACCGATAGCAAATGGATTGCTAGCAACCATGGTTTTTATCGCACCATTACCATTAGCTACTTGGGCTTTTTGTGAAATCGCAGATACTTTAACGCCTGAGATCTTCTTCTTAAGTTTCATGATATCTTCAAATGCACCACGAGTACCTGATGCTGTATCACGAGTAATCACTACGATAGGTTGGTCTTTACCACCTACATCTTTCCAGTTTGTAATGTCACCTTTGTAGATTGAGCTTATTTGCTCTTTGGTTAGATTGTTCACTGAGTTATTTTTGTTTACTGCGACAGCAATACCGTCTCTTGCAATCGTAACCGTTTTCAATGTCGCTTCTTTTTCTTTTTCTTTTAAACCGCGAGAGGCCATGCCTAAATCGGCAGAACCGTTTTTAGCTGCTTTTATGCCAGCTGAAGAGCCAGGGCCTTGAACTTCAATAAATACGTCTGGATTTTTCTTGTTATAAACTTCGGAATAGACTTCCATGAGTACAGTTACCGTATTTGAACCTACAACAGAGATAGTCTCTTTTGCAGACGCAGGGTTGATGGTCATCGCACTTAAAAGCGCTACTGCGCCAATCACTGACTTTTTCATTAAATAATCCTTAAAGTGGCATCATTGCCGTTTGTTCATTAAGTTGTTAAGACCGAGATACTTTAAAAAAGAGTTATGACACTTGTGTTGCAGTTAATTGAAGAGTATGTGACAGCCCGTTATTTCTTCGGCTAAAAAATTTAATTGGTACTGAGTTCTACAACGCATTTTTAACACCAACAACATACATTTAAATTACAGTGTATTAGCATAGGGGTGGGCAGTAGATGTGGTTGAATGTATGACAAGTAGTGAATGGAATTCTTATATTATTAATCAAATGCGTGAGTTGCCAATCGGCAAAACGCCTCAACAGGTTGAGGAGAGTTATCTGCAGTTAAGTCAGCTCGCGAAGTTACAAAAAATTACGTTAGAACCTGTTTATGGTCTCTATTTTCAAGCCTATCGTCTATATCGTTCAGGACAACTTCTTGATGCTGTTGCTGCATTCTTTGACACTATTTCAGCGTGTGACCACCATGATAAAGAGTACGTTCGCTGTCTAGCTTATTTAGGACTTGGAAATAGTTACTTGCTTTTGTCTGATTATTTAAATGCCAGTGAGTTCCTCTCAAAAGCTGAATCCTTTGAAAAATTCAGAGATTATCGTCTACTGGCAATGGTCAAAAACAACATTGGTGAGTTGTTTGAACGTAAGGGGAAATTTGCAGAAGCGCTAGAGTATTATCAACTGTCAGCTGGATTGGTCAATCAAAGTGGTGATGCAGCATTGACCTGTATGCCTATTTGTAATCAGGCTTTAATGCATACTTATTTGAACGATATGATAAAAGCAGAGCAGCTGTTTATAAAAGCAAAAGAGGGATTTGATCTTCTCGGCTGTTACCATCATCACTATTGGTTGAAGTACTCGAAATATCTAGAAATAAACAACCATATTGAACAAGCCGCAACAACGTATTTAAAAGCGATAGAAGATGCTGAGAAGTTAGGTGATAAGTTTAAGTTTACTGAGAATATCTGTGAATATTGCACTTTTATCATTCGACATGAGCTTGATGTTGATATTTCAAGTTGGTTAAATCAAGGAGGAAAGATCGCCACTGAGGTTAAGTCAGATACACTATTATATCGCTACAATCAGCTCCTGCTTGCTGTCAATAAATCATCAACCGATATAGCACAAAGAGAAACGGTTTATCTCAATATTCTAGATAACTACGAACAAGCCAGAATGCTCTCAGAAGCTCGGCTGTCTGACTATTTTATTCAGTTACACAAGTTAAATGTCGACAGAGTAAAGCTTGACTCTTTAAATGATATGAAGAAAAACTTAGAGTTGCTCAGTACAATGGGTGAATATATCAGCACATCAGATAATCTTTCGGACAGTTTTTATCGGCTGCATAAAGATATCTCCTCCATTTTAGTTGCAGATTGTTTTGCGATTGGCTTTTATGATGAAGCGAAACAGAGTATTCATTATGAGTACTTTTTAGTTGATGGAGAGCAGCAGCCTTCTTTTACGGTTGATTGCCGTGAGACTAATTTATATTCGGCATATTGTGTTCTCAATAATAAGCCGCTGATCTTTAATGATCGTAACTATCAAGATAAAGCTGACTTTTTTGGTGTTGAGTCACTGCAAGAGATTGAAGCCCCCAATGAGTTTCAATCAGAGATGTTTGTCCCAATCACCTTTGGTAATAAAGTGATTGGTATTTTAACGGTTCAAGCAAAAGAGAAGTATCAATATAATACCAATCAACAAGAGCTTTTTTTACAGCTAACCAACTACTTAACTATTGCCATTGAGAATCAACGCCAGAAAAAGCTGCTGCATAAATTGTCGATTACCGATCACTTAACCTCCCTATATAATCGTCAACATCTTGATGAAGTGCTGCTGAAACATATTCACCTAAGTCGTAAGAAAAAGGGGCAGTTGACGACGGTAATGATAGATATTGATTATTTTAAGCAGTTTAATGATCGCTATGGTCATGTTGAAGGGGATAAGTTGCTAATGAAAGTGGCCGAACTGCTTAAGCGATATTTTGACCCCGTCTCCTCTCCCGTATTCCGTTATGGTGGCGATGAGTTCTTTATCTCATCGGCGAGAGGCATTAAGGATATCTATAGTAAAATGGAGGCATTGGTTACTGAACTGTATGACCTTAATCTCTTCAATTTTGACTCATTATGCTCCGAACGAGTGTCATTATCTATAGGTATTTCAACCGTAAAAGTGGATAGCATGCGAGCATTTTCAATCGAAGATATATTACGTGTTACCGATAAGGCCTTGTATCAGTCAAAAAAAGGTGGGAGAAATAAAATCTCAGTGCTCAGCGATAGGGAGTCAGACATTGCTGACTCCGGTATCTATTAGCCGCAGACTGAGCAGTTGGCGCTTTTGGGTAGTTTCATCTCACGCCAAGACATGGACATCGCGTCTAGCATCAGTAATTTACCAATGATTGGTTGTCCAAAGTTAGCAATGACTTTAATGGTTTCCATTGCTTGTACGGCGCCAATAATACCAACCACAGGAGCCATAATTCCTGCTTCGACACACGTTAAGGCTTGCTGACCAAATAGGGTGCTTAAACATTGATAACAAGGCTCACCATCCTGGTAGGTGTAGACTGAGACTTGTCCCTCCATTCGAATCGCTGCACCTGAAATCAATGGAGTTTTGGTCTGATGGCAGAGCTTATTAAGCTGGTTACGAGTTTCCACATTGTCACTGCCATCCAATACCACATCATGTCGTTGAATCAGCGCGAGCAGTGCTTGATCATTGAGTCTTTCATCGACAGTGCTGATTGAGGTGAAAGGGTTAATTTTAGACAGAGCCTGCGAGGCAGATTCTACCTTTTTCATCCCAATCGTCTCATCGCTATGAAGCAATTGTCTTTGCAAATTGGATAACTCCACCACATCATCATCAATGATGGTGATAGAGCCGATACCCGCAGCGACGAGATATTGACTGGCAGCACAACCTAATCCGCCTGCACCGAGAATCAACACCGAGCTGTTTTTGAGCGCCTCTTGACCGTCAAAATCAAACTGTCTTAGGATGATTTGTCGATTATAGCGAAGCATCTCTTCATCACTGAGTTCTTGGATGTTGTTATCTGTCATGGTGAAAATGCTCCAGTCTATCTAATATAAAGTAGAGTTAAATAACTGAATATTGACCGTTTCACCGGTTTGAACTCGCCCTCTATCTTGCTCTAATACTACAAAACAGTTAGCGACACTCATCGAGCGGAATGCACCTGAACCTTGGTTTCCTGTGGTCGCCACTTCAAATTGACCCTGTTCATTTATTTGGTAGATACCGCGTTGATAATCAGTACGTCCAGGTGCTTTTTTGAACATAGAAGTAGCAATCGCTGGAATTGACTCAGGCTGTTTCCACTGTGAATGGCCTGAGAGTTTAGCCAACATAGGCTGAACCAGTACATACATGGTCAACATAGCTGATACCGGATTACCTGGAAGTCCGCAAAAAATAGCGTCATCTATTGTGCCATAAGCGAACGGTTTACCCGGTTTTATAGCCAGTTTCCAGAAACCAATTTGACCGATGTCATCAAGAATGTCTTTGATAAAGTCAGCTTCACCAACACTCACACCACCAGATGTAATAACCACATCCGCTTCATTTTTCGCTTTTAGGAAGGTCTGCTTTAGTGTTTCATAATCATCAGGGATCACGCCGAGGTCTAGCGCCTCACAACCGAAATTTTTCACTAACGCTTTTATACCGTAACGGTTGCTGTCGTAGATCTGCCCCTCTTTTAACGTACTGCCTAAAGGACGTAGCTCATCTCCCGTAGAGAAGAATGCGATCTTAGGGCGTCTAAGAACCTTTACCGTTGCAACACCTAATGAGGCTAAGAGGGGAATGTCTCTTGGGGTTAAACGTGCGCCTTGTTTGAGAACTACATCATTTTGAAAAACATCATCGCCAATCGGTCTAATGTTATTTTGATCTGCCACCTTCGTGACGCTGAAGGTGACACCTTGGTCAGTGACTTCTGCCAGTTCTTGCATAATAACGGCGTTACACCCTAGAGGGATCTTTGCGCCAGTCATAATTCGAATACAATTCCCCGGTGTGCATTCACCTGCAAAAGGAACGCCTGCAAAAGACCTTCCTGCAATAACAAGAGGTTTACCAAGTGCTAAATCGTCACGATGTATTGCGTAACCGTCCATTGCTGAGTTCGCAAAAGGGGGAACATTAATAGGGGAGCGAACATCTTCAGCAATAACATAACCAATCGCTTCATCGAGGGGCATATCAAAAGCATCAGTTAATGGGGATATTCCCGCTACAATTTTGGTTAACGCACTGTCGATTGGCATCAGGCCTGGAGTATCACAACAACCCATATTGAATTCCTTTTAACATCTGGTAGATATTTGAAAATGTTTAAAAATAGTCATCGAGATTAACACATCTATTATCATTACCGCTAACAACAGAGGAAAAACCGTATTAAAATCGTGGTGTAATTTATACTAAGAGGTAGTATCCTTGGCTCATAACAACCAGTATTCGTAGTATGAGTTATACAGAGGGATGAGAATGTCAGGGTTAAGCGCAGCCGCAATACAAGTTAGAGATGCACTCGTGGCTCGTGGTTTAGAAACACCAATGAAACCAGATCGAGTGAGCAGAGAAGAGAAAAAAGAGAAGATTGAACATCATGTACGTGAAATCTTAAATTTACTCGCATTGGATCTCAGTGATGACAGTCTAGAAGAGACTCCTCAGCGAGTCGCAAAAATGTATGTTGATGAGATTTTTTCCGGCCTAGATTACGCGAATTTCCCAAAGATCACGGTGATTGATAGTAAAATGGGCTGTGATGAGATGGTGCGAGTCAAAAACATCACCTTGACCAGTACGTGTGAACACCACCTGGTGACTATTGATGGTAAAGCGACGGTTGCTTACCTACCTCGCGGTAAAATTATTGGCTTGTCTAAAATTAATCGTATCGTACGTTTCTTTGCCCAGCGCCCTCAAGTTCAAGAGAGAATGACTCAACAGGTTTTAGTCGCTTTGCAAACACTGCTTGAAAGTGAAGATGTTGCGGTCACCATGGATGCTACTCATTACTGTGTAAAATCTCGTGGTGTCATGGACGCGACTAGTTCGACCACAACCACTGCCTTGGGTGGAATTTTCAAACGTAATCAAGCGACTCGATATGAGTTTCTGCATGGTATTCGTTAGATATATAGAGTGAATATTCAGTAAAGCAACGATTAGCGCTCATTTCATATGTCGAGGTTTTTGTTTTATCAGCCACTCATTCTGATAAACTGCGCGTAATTATACGTTGAGAAATGAAAATAATGACTGAAGTGAAAGTGACTCGTTTAAATAAATTCATCAGTGATACTGGATTTTGTTCACGCCGTGAAGCTGATAAACATATTGAGCATGGTCGAGTGACCATTAATGGCGTTGTGCCAGAAGTGGGTACCAAAGTGTCTGATGGTGATGTGGTACTGATTAATGGTAAACCACTGAAAGAGAATCAAGCTCGTATTTACATGGCTTTTAATAAACCAGTGGGCATTACTTGTACCACTGAGCGTCATGTCGAAGATAACATTGTTGACTACATCAATCATGAGAAGCGAATTTTTCCAATTGGTCGATTAGACAAACCTTCAGATGGTTTGATTTTTATGACTAATGATGGCGATATCGTTAATAAGATCTTACGAGCGGGTAATGCCCACGAAAAAGAGTATGTGGTGCGAGTTGATAAACCCGTGACTGATGATTTTATTGCCAAGATGTCTGCAGGCGTTCCCATTCTTGATACGATCACACTGCCGTGCAAAGTGACTCGTGAGTCGAGATATGTTTTTCGAATTGTATTAACTCAAGGCTTGAATCGTCAAATTCGTAGAATGTGTGAATATTTAGATTTTGAGGTATTTAAACTTAGACGTGTTCGTATTATGAACATCGAATTAGGGCAGTTAGCATCGGGTCAGTGGCGCTATCTAAATGATAATGAAATGACCCAAATTAATGCATTGATTGCCAGCTCAAGTAAAACCGAAGAAGCATCTCGCAGTGGTGTTAATGCGGCAGGTAACAAAGTGACTATCACTTCAGCCGGAAAACCAAAATCACGTAACGAACGACCTAATCAACGATCGACTCGGTCTGAGAGAAGTGCGCCTAAAGGCCGAAATAGTGGCAATGTTACTCGACGAACCAAAGAGAGTGATAAAGAAAAATCAGACTCTTCATCAATAAAGGTGTGGCGTCCAGGACGTAAATAAAAGGTTGAAATAAACAATGGATAGTAGAGATACTATCCATTGTTTCGTGATGCAATTAAAAATTGTATAAGGTAGAGAAGTAGAACGATCCAACACTCTGGTCATACTCTTTTTTAGTCGTTGAGTCTTCTTCAGTTCTATACATATCCCACTCATACGCAAGTCTAAAACTGACGTTCTCTAATTTTGGAGGCGTGTACTCTATTCCAGATCCTATTCGCAAAGTGGTTTCATGATCGCTATCACCATCGCTTTTCGAATCGAGTCTACCCACACCTAAAATTCCAAAAGGACGCAATCCATTATTAAATGTGTATCCGACATTGGCTGAGATAGTCACCGAGCGTTGTTCAAAAGTTAAATTTGTATTGGAACCTGATGCGGATATTTTCATATCTCCGTATGACGTATATTGACCTTCTACAGCCACAATACGGTTAAATTTATAGCCAGATATTAATTTATACGTATTTCCACTATAACTGGTATTTAAAGCGGGACTTATATCATCTAATGCGCCATCATCATCAATATCTACGGTTCCAATACCTGCGCCCAAGTAAAATCCATTGTAATCATTGGCATGAGAAAGTGGAGATATAAGTATAGCTGATATTAATAATAAGCGTTTCATATGTAATCCTTAATAAACTTTAAAAAGCATAAATAAAATGTGAATATCAGCCAGACATTATTTGTAAATGTTGTAAGAATTAATCTTAAATTTTAAAATCATGTTGGAACTTTAGATATTACATAATGTGTGTAATTGATTTTTTATTTGACGTCGCACGTAAGTATTTGATATCGCCCTTATTTTTGTGGGGCGTAAGCAGGTTAACATTATTCAATTATATTGTTAAAAAAATAGTTGACGTAGTGGAGGAAAGTCATGTTTTTACACAGGCATTACAATGTATAATTATAATTCCTATTGGGTTAATTATAATTTCAGTGAGGAATAATAAAAACCGCGCACCAGAAAAGAGTAACTGAGGGTTTTTATGAGTATGAGTAACTATATTGATTAATTTGTAAGGCAGGCGTTGGTTATTTATATTCTGTTAATGTAAATTAATTATTTTAGTTGGTTATTAACTTGTCTGCATATATTGTCCTTACACTAATAGGGATCAATAGTGATGATAGCACTCGAGAAATACTGACAGAAGATAATAAATATATTAATTTAATTTAAATTATATTTACTTTGGGGTGTTGTTTAATGTTTATTTTAGTTTTTCTTCAACGTTCCGAATAAAAATACTTGTTTCGATATATATAAATTATAAAAGATAAGTTATTTTTATCAGTAGAGTTTGATGGAAATGCTATTGATGATGTAGATCACAAAAAGTCTTTTTACCATGTTACGCCTAGATGAAAGCAGAAATAGAACTACTGGTGTTAACCATCCAACGAAGAAAGTTTAAATAGGGCCGAATCTAAATTGTTATCTACAAAAATGATTAATTAGCAAACGCCTTGTATGTAAATCAGCCAACTAGATGAAAAATGGTAACTTTTATTTGACTCTACAGTCTGAATCCGTAAAGTATGCATCCAGAAGGCGCCTTGGCAGAGTGGCTATGCAGCGGATTGCAAATCCGTGGACCTCGGTTCGACTCCGGGAGGCGCCTCCAAAATTTGCAATAACGATTGATCGCGAAAGATTAAAATCAGTCGGTATTTAGATGGTGTCTAACCGCTTTTTTATAAAGCACATTAGTTACGAGCACCGCAATCAAGAATTGCGTGCCCTGGTGGTGGAATTGGTAGACACAAGGGATTTAAAATCCCTCGGCGTTCGCGCTGTGCCGGTTCAAGTCCGGCCCGGGGCACCATCAATTAAAAGCTCTGATAGAAATATCAGAGCTTTTTTGCATCTTTTGAAGAGGTTATTTGTTCTTACCTTTGCTATCTTTATTGCCTCCGCGATTGTTCCCTTTATCACTGCGACTGTTGCTGCTCGCTCCTTCATCACTTTTCCGCTCTCCACTGCCATTTCCTGGGTTGGAGTATTTGCTGTGTGCCGCTAGCTCTTCTTCAGTAATGAAGCCATCTTTATCCTTATCGAAAGAGGCAAATGCACTTAATTTAGTTTTATCTTCATCTCCATTTTGTTCAACAGGTTCGGGATCGTCAGGGTCATCGTCGGCCTGATCTTTTCCACGGTAACTATCAAGCTCTTCTTGGTCAATGACACCATCACCATTGGTATCAACACTGGCAAACGAAGGTGGTAGATGCTTTCCGTTGTTGTCATTTTCTTCTTCTTCACTGGCCACACTGTTAAAGGATAGCGTGGTGGCAAGTAGTATTAGTCCGAGTATGTATCTGTTCATGAGTTGATCCTACTGGTGCTTCTCATAGGCAATACTATAAGCATAGCTATTAATTGATAGTTCACTCGGTAATATCGTATTATCTCTGTTTCAAACAAAAAACCTCAACAGAGATTGTAGAGGTTTTTGTGACGGGGATTTTACTTGTCAGTGTTTGTACGAAAAATTACCCATTTGCAAATTGTTGTAGCGGTATACGTTGTTGTAAAAAGGTGCGGTAGATTTTAACGCCGATAACACCACCGATTAAACCTGCGATGGCAGCAGAGGCTGCAGCCATAAACAGTGTTGATGGAGGGTTAAACGCAATTGAGGCGAGTAGGCCTGGGATCGGTGCAGCGCTGCCCGGCGCATTATTTATGATACCGAAATGGGCAGCGATGGTTCCAGCAAAGGCACCACCTATGAAGTTAGACAAGAAAATAGGCACCGGATTTCGAGTGACAATGTGAGCTTGTGTTAATGGCTCTAACATGACACTGGCGGTATTGCATGATTTCCCTAGTTTAAGAGTATGGAAAACATAACCATTGGTGAATGAACCCCCAACACAGGCCATGGCCGCAATTCCCATTGGTAGACCCGTTAGTCCGAGCATGGCGGTTAATGCCATTGAACTGAGTGGCGAGGTACAGACCATTTTAATCAGTCCACCCAATAGGAATCCCATCACTAGCGGTGATAATGACGTTGCCTCAGTGATCATATTTGCCAGTGTACCCATTAGCAAGTCAAGAGCCGGGCTGATGAAAAAACCAAGTAATCGTGCGAGAGGGGCAATAATCAACACGCCAGAGATAACATCAATGCCTTCAGGCAAGTATCGTTTAAATAGAGGGGTAAAGAACGAGAACAGATAACCGACAATAAAACCTTCTAGGATACCCAAATTCATCATCGCCAAACCAGTAACTATGGCAAAAACGGGTTGTACACCGACACGTAACATTACCAGAGTGGCAGCGGCGACGCCTCCCATGCCGCCAATTAAGTTTCCAAAATCGGCTAAATATTCGATACCTAATAGGTTACCCATTACGTACTTGTGAATGGCTTCTACAAGAAAAGTTGCGATAGCAGCGTCTGCTAATCCACTCATTGCGGCGCTACCTTGAGGGGCTTTAAAACTGAAAAGTGAAAACAGGGCCAGTGCGGCTAAAAGTGCAGTAATACCTAATAATATTTCCATTATATTTCCTTATCATACAGCATGTTTAAAGGATAAAAATTCTGTTAACCGATGTTATTCAGTGAACCATATCACGTGAAATAACGAACGTATCTGTTGGTAGATATTCAGTAATTAGTGTGGAAATAAGAGGCATAACCTGGATCTGGGATAGACAGGATAAAATGAAGAGAGTAGTGGAGTGGGAATAGAAAAAATTGATAGCTGCGCAAACTGCTAGCATCAATATTAAGTCAATATATGTTCATAATAGGTCACCATATTCGAATATACCGGGTGAAGAACAAAAAGGCACTGCGTAATAAGGTGACTTTAACATAACGATTCTGAAGGATTTTTGAACTGGGTCATACTCTATAAAATCAGCAATATAAGTAGAAAAACAGAACGCTTCCCACTGGATAAAATTTAACGACGTTGCAGTTTTGGAGCACCTGTTACTACACTCTATCTAACTCGGCACAGATTAAATCTCCTTTGAAATGATGCTAGCTAATAAAATGTAACACTGAGAAGTGTTGATAAGAGAGCTTTATAATGCAGAAATTATTGTTTTATTCTCATGACAGTTATGGTCTAGGAAATATTAGGAGAATGCTTGCAATAGCGTCATATTTGGTTGAAAAACATAGCGATATATTTATTCTTCTTATCACCGGTTCCCCGATGTTGCATGCTTTTCGTATTCATCCGCAAATTGATTATGTAAAGCTACCTTGTCTGTTTCGTTCAAAAGAGGGCATCTATCATTCTAAATTGCAGTGTTTAAAAACAAAATCGTTACTGCAGATTAGATCTGATTTGATCACCAGCGTTGTTAAGGGTTACCAGCCTGATCTGTTTCTTGTTGATAAGAAACCTGAAGGATTAGGCGGGGAGTTACGCGTCGTTATTTAACAGCTTTCTCATTTAGAGTCGCCACCCCGAATTGTGTTATTACTCAGAGATATTCTTGATAGCCCTCATATAACTAAAGATGTTTGGCTGAGACACAACTATTTTTCGCTTATAGATAAGTATTACGATGAAGTGATTGTTGTTGGTCAGCAATCGGTTTTTGACACAACGGCTGAATATGATTTCCCATCGAGTATTAAAAGTAAGACCTACTTTTGTGGCTATTTGAAAAGAACATATGACGATAATCGAGATGAAATACGGCATCAACAAATCCAAGTGGGTCAAAAAATGGTGGTTGTCGCCGCTGGTGGAGGTAACGATGGGAGAGAAATATTATCCACCTATATAAATGGAATTAAAAATTCAGCATGGAAAGATAAGATTCGAAGTGTGATTTTTTATGGACCTGAAATGGATGAACATGACTATGTGGGATTAATGGAGTCAGTTCGCGGCGTTAATAATATTACATTAATGGAGTTTACGAGTGACTTTATGAGTTACCTTTCCGCTGCAGATTTAGTGGTCACTATGGGAGGGTATAATACGGTATGTGAAATTATCTCTTTGCATAAAGCTGCGATTATTGTACCTCGAGCAACCCCTGTTGCCGAGCAGCTGATTCGAGCTGAGTGTTTTAGTCGCCTTGAAATCCTTGAGTACATCCACCCTTGTAATTTAAATTCTGTAATCTTGATGGAAAAAGTGCATCGACAGCTGTTTCTGGATGTGCCTTCAAAGAAGAAGAATCAAATTAATTTCAGTGGCATGGAAGCATTGGAGTGTAAATTATTGTTTCAACCAACGAGGAATGGTTGTGAGCAGACACTAAGGGAAAGCAGGATATAATGTGTATGTTGGAGGGCTAAACTTATGGCAGTCGCTTATATTGTAAAACGATATCCTCGATACTCAGAAACGTTTATTGTTAACGAAATTCTGGCACATGAAAAAGCCGGCTTAGCAGTGGAGATTTATGCTCTACTTCCGCCACAAGATACTCACTTTCAAGATATTATCTCAAGAGTTAAAGCGCCTGTCATTTATTTAAGTGCAAAGGCGAGTCGAACTAAAAAGTTTTGGCACTTAATGAAGTGTGTGTCGGTCTACTTCCCTTTTATGTGGCAACAGATAAACCGGTTTCCAGAGGCGGACGTACGAGAAATCCAACAAGCACTCGAGCTGGCATTGCACATAAAAAAGAAAAACATTGATCACCTCCATGCTCATTTTGCGACTACCTCGACAACAGTTGCCCAGTTAGCATCGGCCATTACGGAAACTCCTTTTACTTTCACCGCACATGCCAAGGACATATTTCATCAAGATAATGACTTTGATGTTTTAAAAACGAAGTTTAATCAAGCAACGCGGGCAATAACCGTCAGTGATTTTAACATTCGTTATCTAACCAAAGAGCTTTGTATTTCATCCAGTCAATTAGTTCGAGTCTATAACGGCTTAGATTTAGAGCACTTTCCGTGCAGCCTTCCCGATAATCGTCAGCCCATCATTTGCGCCATAGGGCGATTGGTTGAAAAAAAAGGATTTTCTGTGCTCATAAATGCGTGTCGGCTGTTAAGAAATAAAGGGGTCGATTTTCATTGCCAAATCATTGGTTCTGGGGAGTTAGAAACGGTCTTAAAACAACAGATAACTAAACTCAATTTAGATGAGGATATTGATATGTTGGGCTCTTTACCTCAAAAAACGGTGAAACAAATTATTAATGAAGCCGCTGTTTTTGCCGCGCCCTGTGTGGTTGGTGTTGATGGTAATAGAGACGGGCTGCCTACAGTATTGCTCGAATCTATGGCACTTGGTACACCTTGTGTATCGACAGCAGTCACGGGGATTCCAGAGGTAATAGTCGATAATGAAACAGGGTTAATGGCAGAGCAGAATGACCCACACTCATTGGCAGTGGCATTAGAGAAACTGCTAACGGATAAGAAGCAACGGCTATATTTAGCAAGTAATGCACGTAAATTGATAGAGGAGAAATTCGATATCGATGTTAATGCAGCACAAATTAGGGGCTGTTTTACCAGTAGGGCACAATAAATAACAGAATAAAGGTGGTATAAAATGAATGGTGCATATGTCTGTTCTGATAGAGGAATCCCCGTTTTTGGCATGAAGGGCTGCTCTCTTCATGTGCAGGAGATCACTCGAGCATTTGAACAACGTGGTATTCATATCAATTTGTTTGCCGCCTCGCTAGGTAAACATTGCCCAAATGATTTAACACACATTAATACACATCGAATAAAGCATCGCAAAATTACAGATAGAGCAGTGCGCGAACAATCAGATGTTAAAGATAATCAAATAGTTCTCGCAGATCTTGAACAATCTGGACCGTTTGATTTTGTATATGAACGATATACTTTATGGAGCCATGCGGGTATGACCTATGCCAAAAACCATGGGATACCTGCGATTCTAGAGGTTAATGCTCCATTAATTGAAGAGCAAACAAAATACAGGGGTTTGATTGATGTAAGTGGAGCGAAGAGAGTCACACAACAATGTTTCAAAGCGGCAAGTGTGATTCTAGCGGTTTCTAAAGAGGTGGCGCAACATGTTAACTTGTACGATGAAGCGAAAGGAAAAGTACATGTATTGCCAAACGGCGTGAATGTTGAGAGATTTTCACAGGTTCACACAAAGCAGAGCCTAAAACATAAGGTATTTACTGTCGGTTTTGTGGGAACGTTGAAACCTTGGCATGGTGTGGAGAGGTTAATAAAAGGATTCGCGCTATTACATGATGATTATCCCAATACCCGGTTGTTGATTGTTGGAGATGGACCACAAAAGCAGGAGATAGCCAATTTAGTATTAGAACTTGGATTGTCAGAAGCAGTCGAGCTGACAGGAGCGGTTAATCCTAATCAAATACCTGACTATTATGAAGAGATGGATGTGGGCGTTGCACCCTATCCAAATATGGATGATTTCTATTTTTCACCGCTGAAAGTGTATGAATATATGGCAGCAGGACTGCCAGTCGTTGCCAGTGATATCGGACAAATAAGTGAGCTAATTGAAGACCATATTTCAGGGTTACTCTACTCCCCAGAAGAGTTGCCCCAATTGACACAAGCGTTCGAATACCTGATTAATCACCCTGAAGAGAGCAAAAAGCTTGGAGCTAGCGGCCGGGAAATAGCAGTGTTGCAGCACAGTTGGCAACATCGATTGGAGAGAATTCTCAGCTTAGCTGGCGTAGCTTAGGAGTTGGTATATGGCGAGACCGAAAGGACTAAAGCAGAGTGTGCCGGGTCTGATACGTTTTTTTAGCTATATTCTCCCCTACATTAAAAGCAATAAATGGCTGATCATTGGTGCTTTTCTCAGCCTATTTGCCCAGACATTGTTGCGGCTACTCGAACCGTGGCCAATGAAATTTATTATCGATAAGCTGGTGGAGCCTAACAGCGACAGTGGTAACCATTTGCAACTGTTGTCTACCTTGGATAACGCAGGCTACTTTGCCACTCTTGCTGGAGTATTAGTGCTGATTACCATGCTTCGAGCGTTAATGACTTATTTAACCACTATCTGTATGGCTTTAGCGGGCAATCACATCATTACCAGTCTTAGGGAGAGGCTTTTTTCTCACCTACAAGCGTTGTCGCCAGTGTTTCATCAGCAGCAAAAAAGCGGTGATTTGGTTATTCGAACCATCAGCGATATCGGGTTAATCAAAGAGGTTGCTATTACTGCAGCCGTTCCCTTAATTGGTAATACTCTCATTTTTGTTAGCATCATGTTTGTCATGCTCTGGCTAAATTGGCAGTTGGCTTTGTTGTCGCTGTCTACCATTCCACTCCTGTGGTTTATTACTAAGAAAAAAAGCCAACAGATTAGAACCGTGGCACGAAAAAACCGTAAACGAGAAGGGGTGATGGCCGCGACGGCTGCTGAGTCAATAAACTCAATAAAATCAGTACAGGCGCTGACATTAGAGGATCGCTTCTCAACGATTTTTAGCAATGCAAACAACAAAAGCTTGAAAGAGGGAGTGAAGAGCAAACGCTTGATCGCAGGGTTGCAACGCAGTGTTGATATCTTAATTGCATTATCAACTGCACTGGTACTTTGGTATGGTGCTTTGCAAGTACTTAATGGGCTTTTAAGTACTGGGGAACTACTGGTGTTTGTTTACTATCTACGCCGTTTATTCAGACCTATTCGAGATTTTACCAAATATTCCGCTCGGTTAGCCAAGGCCTCAGCTGCTGGGGAGCGAGTACTGGATATTTTGGAACGAGAGAGAGATGTCAAAGAGAGAAAAGACGCAACAACAGCGCCACACTTTACTGGTGCTATACAATTTAAAGAGGTTACTTTCTCCTATTTAAGTGATGAAGAGAGAGCACTAACAGAGATTAATTTAGAGATAGCTCCAGGCCAAAAGGTAGCGATAGTAGGTCCATCAGGTAGCGGAAAATCAACAATTATCGCTATGCTGTTAAGGCTTCATGACCCACAACAAGGTGCAATTTATATTGATGGCTGTGATATTCGCCAATATACCTTAATCAGCTTACGGCAGCAGGTTAGTATTGTTATGCAAGATACCGCGTTGTTTGCGACAACCATAAGTAATAACATTACCATCGGTTTGCATGAAATCAGTGATAGTCGGGTAATAGAAGCGGCTAAAATTGCGGATATACATAATTTCATCAGCTCTTTGCCTATGGGTTATGAAACCGAAATGGGTGAACGTGGTCTGACACTATCGGTAGGTCAAAGACAACGGATCGCGATAGCACGAGCGGCCATAAGAGAATCATCATTATTAGTACTGGATGAAGCAACCACTGGACTTGACCCTTTGACCGAGCAGTCGGTTAATCAGTCATTGGCGAAGCTTTCGTCTCAACGTACAACTCTAATTATTACTCATCGTAAAGAGGTTGCTCAACAGTGTGACTGTATTTTATTTGTACGAGAAGGCCAAATTATTGAACAAGGGACCCATGATGAGCTTATGCACATTCGTGGTGACTATTTTCAACAGTTCTCAACATCAACTTCTCATATAGCAGCAGGTTAGTGATGGCAAAGGAAGATAAGCAGATAATCGTACAAGACTCTGAATTAGCCGGACTCAGCATTATATTAGACGAAGAGTTGATGCTAATTAAAGCAAGAGAGCTATTTGGCGATATCACCCTTTACTCAGTGAGTAAATGTTACCTCCGCTATAAAAAGGGAGTGAACTGCTTAGCGAAATACCTTTTTAATCATGACCGTGGGACGTCGCAAGTCTATATAAAAGCTTATCGCCAAAGTGACCACAATAAATTAATGAAAGCGCAGCAGCGAGTTCAATTGACTTCCGATAGGGGATTGGGCCGTAGGTTTTGTACTGAATTGAACTTGGTTATGTGCAGCTTTCCAAATGATGACAAATTGAAGGTGTTATCACGGTTAGTGGATCCAGTTCAACGGGATTCATTGTTGCAACGTGTAATGGACTCACCGAGTGACTTTACTGGTTGTGAATTGATTCAGCTTCAATATAAGCCTGAGCGGCGTTTTGTCGCGAAACTGATTAGCCCGTCAGGTCAAATGGCAGTGATTAAAATATACACATCAGCAAGGTTTATAAATGCTGATCAGGCATCTCGTCAATCGATGAAAGGAGATCACTTACTCACTATAATTGGTCGAAGCAGTAAGCATCATATTTTAGTCTATCAATGGATTGATGGATTATGTTTAAGTGATGAATACCGTAAGTTAGGGTTCCAAGGTGACATTTTATCCCAAACTGGTCGTTTTCTTGCTCATTTCCACAAAAAAAAGAGTATAGAATCATTAGCTTTACACAGTACTGAATCATTTGTACAAAAGTTACTTCAGCTCTCAAAAGGAGTGGCAGAGTTAGTGCCATCACTAAAAAAACGAGCATACTCTCTTACTCATCAATTAGCGTTTGCGATACGCTCACTTCCATTGTTGCCAGAAAGAATTCATGGTGACTTCTATGCCAAGCAAGTTTTAATTGAACATCAAACGATCAATGTCATCGATCTTGACGATGCTTGCTGTTGGTTTCGCCATTACGATATCGGTCTGTTTATTGCACATGTAGAGTGGGACTGTTTGCGTGGGCGTATTTCACGTACGAGTGCTGACCATTATAAAAAATGTTTCTTACGTGGTTATAAAAAGTATTCGCAATGCAGTGAAAAGGAAGTTGCACTGTTTATCGCTGTTGGTTTAATGCAGTTAGCCCATCACCCATTCCGAAATTGTGAACCTGACTGGCCTAACGGTATTGATTTGATTATCACTCGATGTGAGTTTTATTTGCAATGCTACTTAAGTGCAGAGTTAGTGCAGAGAAAAGAGGCAAACAGGGATGACACAATGCCGTTTTTAATCGATATTTTAGACTGCAATAAAATGACTTACTATTTTAAACAGTTGAATATATTTAATCAGCTGGAGTTGCAAGATGCCTCCGTTGTTGCTGCACATATCTGTCGACATAAACGTCATAAACGGGTCTTAGTTGAATATATGCTGCAGCCTGAAAATAGTAACAGTGAGCCATTATATATTATAGGCAAAGCCAGATCAAAAGGGCTAGACAAGCGCACATGGAAGCTCAATCAGCACCTATACTCAACCACTTTCAACGATAAAAGCCGTGATGGTATACATGTACCAGAACCTTTAGCTATGATCAGTTCATGTCACATGTGGTTGCAACGCAAAGTTGAGGGAGAGGTCGTTTTTGGGTTGCTGTGTGGTGACAGCGGCGCTTCTGTCGCAGCAAGAGTCGCTCAAGCTATTTATAAACTTCATTCAACGGAGATTGTGTTAAAAAAGAAACACCTTATGGGGGATGAGTTAGCAATATTGGCATCCAATCTGAAATTGGTAATTGAAAACCATCCCGAATGGCGTTGTAGATTAGAGAGGATACTCTCTTTAAGCAGTACTCTAGCGAGTAAACTTCCAAAGGGTGCTCATAGTGTCATTCATCGAGATTTTTATCATGACCAACTGTTGATGAACCAACATCGACTTTATCTGCTAGATTTAGACCTTTGCTGCTTTGGGGATCCTGCATTGGACATCGGCAACTTTATTGCACATATTGAAGAGCAGTGCTTAAGAGTTGCATATTAACCACCATGGAGATCACCTAATAACATCGATGGAGATCACCCAATAACCTCAATCAAGATCAGCTAATAACATTCATGGAGATCACTTTTACCCTGAAATGTTATTGAGTGATCTCC
>JAESQY010000064.1 GCA_016764915.1 Aliivibrio sp.
GCACTTGTTCAAAGTGCTGCCAATGCGATCACCGCAAGATGATCTCACCGATCTTATGCCGTGGAACTTGGTCATTGATGAGGCTGAATAAGGCCTCACTGCTTAATTGCACGCTTACTATAGGTTAGCGTTCCTAGTGAATATCACAGACCAATATACCAGTGCCAAACAATACGCATACTCTTTTATAGATTGTTCGTAAACTATGAGAATCTATAGACAAAAAACAACAGGCTATTTAACGTACTGTAACCAATAGGCATACATTTCATCTATATATGATGCATATATATCAGAAGAAAAATAAGAAAAACAGATCTAATAAAATGTCGATATATTGGGTGTTGGTACACTTATGATCTTAATTTTCGGATTTTGTCTCACCTTAGACTCTTTATTCAATGTGATGAATAACAGATTGAAAACACTTCTATAAAATATTGTAAATTAACAAAAATGTTATATACATATATAAGGAAACTAACAACTGAACAACAATTAACGGGTGAAATAATATTAATGGATACTTCACGATCACAAATGCCGAGATATTCGTTTAGAATTACGGTGGGTTGTATGTTTCTGCTTGCAACTCTCTTAACTGCAACAATAGCGGTATCAATGCAATATTATTTCAGCTCGCAGTTTGCACAAGAGCGAGCGATTAACCAGTACTCCACCATTGCTAATGACGTCAGTCGACAGGTGAATAATCTCGATACAAGAGCGACTCACATCACTGAACTGCTTTCTAGTTTAGTGAGCAAAATGGATCGTGATTCGACTGATTGGGTCAGTATATTTTCTAAAATACTCCAGGCTAATAATGAGATTTACAGCATTTACGTTGGCCGACAAGGTGATGATTTTTATCAATTAATCAACTTAAAATCCTCAACACATGTTCAACGTAGGATTAATGCTACGATAGACGATCGTTGGGTTGTTATAACAGTCCTTGGTCAAGGGAATAATCGAATTAAAAGAACTGTATTTTTAAATGACCAATTTAAAATACGAAATATTAAAACTGAAACCAGTAACTATTATCCTTCTCATCGTCCCTGGTTCAAAGGCTCATCTACCACTCAAGTAAAAAAAACTGAGCCCTATCTATTCCAGAACTTAAAAATACCTGGACAGACTTTTTCTATGAAGGTAAAAACATCTGCAGCGGTTGTGGGCGTCGATATATTATTATCAACATTATCAGATAAACTGCGACTGACTTTAGATGGTTATAATACCGAAGCCTTTCTATTCCGCCCTAATGGTGAAATTTTGGCAAGCAATGTAGCTGTAAAGAAAGAAGCGGTAATCCCTACCCATTCACCACTTGAATTATCTCCACAAGAACAATTACTCATTGAAAATACCCGTTCATTAAAAGTATCAAATCAAAACTCATGGGGGCCGATGGACTACGCCGTGTTGGGGGAGCCCAAAGGTTACGCAATCGACGTACTGAACACTATTTCACAATTAACTGGACTTAAATTCGAATACATCAATGGTTTTAGCTGGAGTGAACTGGTTGAACAGTTTGAAGATGGATCTATCGATATTTTGCACTCTTTACAAAATGAACCAGATAATTATACCCAAGGGATCTTTAGTGATCCTATCTACTCATTACCCTTTGGCGTATTAATACCAAGTAGTCAAAAAGCCATTAACAGTCTATCTGAATTATCGAATAAAAGAGTCGCCATTTTAACGGGTAATGCAATTATACCAACACTTAAAATTAATTTTGCCGCCATCAAAATTGTGGAAGTAGACAAATTAGTCAATGCCATTCGCATGCTAGAGAGTGATGAAGTGGATGCTGTTATTGATAGTGCTGCCGTTTTACGTCGAACTGAAAAACAATACTTCATTAACGACGTGACAATATTAACTAACGTTTTACCCTTTAATCAACATTTTAATACCAAATTTCATATCGCGCTGCAACCTAAAGACAGCGCGTTAATGGCGATTATTAATAGGGCAATTAATCATATAACAGTAGAACACAAACAAGCTCTTAACCAAAAATGGTTGGAGCCATTGCAACAAGAAAAAACGGTTCATGACCGGCTAATCCCTTACGCTGAACTTTACGAATTAATAAAAGACAAAACGTCTTACGGAAAATTAGTCATTCGTAATATAAAAGGGGCTGAACAGTTTTTTTATATTCAACCCGTGAATTATCAAGGTTATAAAGAATACTTTGCTATCACCATCCCGAAAGCCTTTGTTTTAGAACTCGTTTTCGATCGCATAAAAAAAACCATTATGATTACTGGCGGTTTATTATGTTTTCTATTGCCTATCATTTGGATTATGGGGTCTCCAATTGTTAATCCTATTAATCAATTAAGAGCGGAAACACTTAAAATAAATAGCAGAAAATATAAGGATGTTAAATTAGTTAATACACGTATAAAAGAGGTATGGGACTTATCTGAATCCATATTAAGAATGTCAGAAAACCTTCGTAAACATGAAAAGCAACAAGAAGAGTTCATAGAGTCATTTATTCGCTTAATAGCACAAGCCATTGATGATAAGTCACATTATACAGCAGGTCATTGTAATCGAGTGCCAGTATTAGGGATGATGTTAGCAGAAGCCGCTGAACAGAGTGAACTAGAAGCGTTTAAGCACTTTCGTTTCAACAACGAAGATGAAAAACGAGAATTCAGAATTGCAGCTTGGTTACATGATTGCGGTAAAATCACTCAACCTGAACATATCGTAGACAAAGGGACAAAACTAGAAACTAACAACAATCGTATTCATGAGATTCGTACTCGTTTTGAGGTCTTATGGCGTGATGCTCAAATTGAATATTTAAACCAACAATTAAATCGAGATATTTCAGAACAACAAGCTAAGTCTGATCTTGAAGAGCAACAAAAAAGATTACAAGATGACTTTGAATTTATTGCAAAAGTAAATATTGGCAGCGAGTACACCAGTGATGAAAAAATTGAGCGAGTAAAACGCATTGCAAACCAAACATGGCTTAGACATTTTGATGATTGTTTAGGTTTGTCAAATGCCGAAGAGACTCGAATGAAAGCGGGTAAAGATAGCTTTCCCGTCGTTGAACACTTGCTAGCAGACAAACCTGAACACATTATACCAAGAAGAAAAAAAGTAGAGTTTGACCCTCAATACAAGATTAATATGGATGTACCTGAACATCTCTATAACTTGGGTGAAATCTATAATCTATCCATATCCCGTGGAACATTAACTGCAGAGGACCGTTACAAGATTAATGAACACATGATCAGTGGCATCAAAATGCTAGAAAGCTTGCCTTTCCCTGAAGAGTTAAAAAGAGTGCCGCGATACGCAACCACTCACCATGAAACGTTAAAGGGCACGGGGTACCCTCGAAAACTTAAAGCTGAAGACCTCTCAATACCTGAGCGTATATTAGTGATTGCAGATATATTTGAAGCCCTTACAGCAGCGGATAGACCCTACAAAAAAGCCAAGCCAATCAGCGTTGCAATAGACATTATGTATAAGATGGCTTTGGATGAACATATTGATATGCAGCTGTTTATATTATTCTTAGAGAGTCAAACTTACATGAGGTATGCGGCTGAGTTCTTGAACAAAGAACAGATAGTTCCCGTTGATATCAATTACTACATAGAAGCTGCGTCTAAGCTAAAGCCTGAGCTGTCTTATGCTTAGTGGTGAAGGTTTAAAATAAGCCCCAGCATTTGTGCTAGGGCAATTATCTTTGACTATACGCGGTATATTACACTACTTAATATAGAAGGCTTCAGCGGTGCCTTTTAATGTAATCATTAGCGGTTGCCCACGACGATCCAGTGCTTTTGGTGACGGGACTCTTACCCAACCTTCACTGATGCAATATTCTTCTACGTCAGTACGCTCTTTGCCGTTTAGCTGAATGCCAATGTTTTGTTCGAAGCAGACTTCTACATAGTGTGGGCTGCGTGGATTGCTTGATAGACGATCCGGTAAAGCTACTACTGATTTAGTGTCGTTCATGAGGATGACCTGTTGAAAATAAAAAGTGCGCTATTGTAGACAATATCGCTCTTACGCTCAAGATACACAGTAATAAATCGTATTATTAGTCCTGCCCTCTAAGCATTTTTAGAGATCGACAGACACAAAAAAGCCGCTGTAAAAACAGCGGCTTCTTAAAATGTGGCGGAGAGATAGGGATTTGAACCCTAGGTACGCTATAAACGTACGCCGGTTTTCAAGACCGGTGCTTTCAACCACTCAGCCATCTCTCCGCAGGCCGTGAATAATACGGTTGTAGATAATGATTGTAAAGCAGTTATTGTGTTTTAATAAAAATCTCTTGAGCTATGTAGGTTTGTAGTATTGAGTTGCTGATAAGTTGACCTTTTTTAAGCAAAACAGACACGCGTACACCTCTTAATTCAGCTTGGTTAATTTGCTCAACCAACTGCTCTTCATTTCGATAAGAGAATCGCTCAGCATCACGGCGACACAAATCGACAAAGACCTCTTTACATTGCTCGGGGTAAAAAATCAACTCCGCTTGTTGCATTAAACGTAAAGATTTTAAGGTCAGCATTTCAGGGTCGCTACCAATCTCAATCCAATTTCTTACCGCTGGTTCTTGTACTTGTTGACTTAATTGCAGATCGTACGCTTGTTCAAGTTGCAGCGAGTTAGTGGCGTGTTCCACAGATGGCGATCTAAAAAAAATCTCCCAGAATTTTCGTCTTAAATTGACGTTGGGCAATAAGCGCTTGATTTCAGAACGCTTGTTACCCGCGAAATCGGCAAGTAGAGAGATATTTTGTGGTATTTGGGTCTCTAATAGCTCACGTAGAAAACGCACTAAAACTGGAGATGCTCCACCGCTTGATATCGCGACCTGAATTTGTCCTCTATTTACCATCGAGGGTGTAATGAAATCGCAGTACTCTAAATCATCAACCACGTTAACCATGATTCCAACCTCACTAGCATCAGCATGAACTTGATGGTTGATCTCTGGATTGTCAGTTGTTGCCCACACTTGAACATATTTTGATGTTAATAGTGATTTTTGGTAGAAACCTTTAACATGTACAATGCTCTCAACATTCACAAGGGATTGAAGATATGGATCAATTTTGGGCGATACAACAGTCACTTTAGCCTCCGCCCTGACCAGCATCTCGATTTTGCGATTAGCAACCTCTCCGCCGCCAACAACGAGCACATCTTTTCCTTTCAAATCAAAATATATCGGAAAATATCTCATTAAACCTTCTATTTATCTCACCATCTCTCTTTTGGCATCATACTCTATTAGATGTATGTATTAATAGGAACTATTTAACTTTGATACAGACGAATCATTTCATATTGAAAAATGCGATGTATCAATTTTTAGGTTAAACAGTCATAAATATCGAATACATATTTATTTGTAGTGAATTAATAATCTGCATTTTATGCTGTGGCTTTTAAATTACCATTTTTCAAGTGCTATAAGTTGATTATTAATCGAAGCAAAATTGCTCTAAAGGTATTGTTCTGATTAAAATTCACCCAACAATTAACCAGCTTAACGTCACACTATAGTCGCCATCCTGTCACGTTTTTCCGTTTTACCGCTCAAAATTACAACGATGATAAAAAAAACAGCATAATATAAAAAAAATCTTTATCTCCCCACTTTCGCTTTTACCAGTTTTATATCCTATTGTTAATGTGTAAAACCTACATATGTTACTAGGTTTTTTCGAAACCTTGGCTTAACAAGTCATTTCGATAGAGATAACAGAATTTCACAAACTAATAACATTGTTGTAGGTTTAATTGTCGATGCGTAGTTAGTAACCCTTAGAGAAGTGACTAATTGGCATTCAATTGGATATCCGATGTTGCACGCCAATTTTTTTACAACCTTTGGTACAAGCATAATAAAACGGCAACATCGCGATCCCTATTATGGATAATACAGGAAGAATACAATGGCGAAGAAAGTGAAAGTACTACTTACAGCACTAGCTGTTTCATCAGCTCTTATGGCAAGTAATGCTATAGCAGCGAAAGGAACACTAGGTAAAGTAATGAAACAAGGATTTGTTCAGTGCGGTGTAAGTACTGGTTTACCAGGATTTTCTAACCCGAACTCAAAAGGCCAGTGGGAAGGTATTGACGTAGAGTACTGTCAAGCACTTGCTTCAGCCGTTTTAGGTGACAAATCAAAAGTTAAATACGTTCCACTGACTGCTAAAGAGCGCTTCACTGCTCTTCAGTCTGGTGAGATCGATGTTCTATCTCGTAACACCACTTGGACTCTACACCGTGATACAGCGTTAGGCCTAAACTTTGTGGGTGTTAACTACTATGATGGTCAAGGATTCATGGTTAAGAAAGAGTTAGGACTTAAGAGCGCTACTGAATTAGATGGTGCTTCTGTATGTGTTCAGTCTGGAACTACGACGGAACTAAACTTAGCGGATTACTTCCGTACTAAAGGCATGAAATACACTCCAGTAGTATTTGATACTGCCGCTCAAACATCTAAAGGTTTCGACTCTGGTCGTTGTGATGCACTAACTACTGACCAATCTGGTCTTTATGCACTTCGCTTAAACTTGAAAGATCCATCGTCTGCACAAGTACTGCCTGAGATTATCTCAAAAGAACCTCTAGGTCCTGTTGTTATCCAAGGTGATGACCAGTGGTTTAACGTTGCTAAGTGGACACTTAACGCAATGCTAAATGCTGAAGAGTTCGGTGTAACGTCTGCAAATGTTGACAAAATGAAAGATTCTAAAGATCCAAACATTCGTCGTCTACTTGGTCTTGATGGACCAAAAGGCAAAGGTTTAGGAATCCGTGATGATTGGGGTTACCAGATCATTAAGCAAGTGGGTAACTACGGTGAAAGTTTTGAACGTACTGTTGGTAAAGGGTCTCCACTAAACATAGCTCGTGGTGTTAACGCACTATGGAATGCTGGTGGCTTCATGTACGCTCCACCAATTCGTTAATAGAAAATAATAATAATAATTATATGGGGTGGCTTTCATCTTTAATAGAAAGAGAGTTCACCCCCTTTTTTCAAATGGAATTGAGGTTGTAGCCGTTATGACGTCTAAACTACAGGCTGATTCAAAATCTGCCCATAACAAAAAACAAAGTCTCTTATACAATCCTACTTTTCGCTCTGTCGTTTTCCAATTATTTGCCATCCTCGGACTTGTCTATTTTTTCTATACCATTGTTAACAATGCATTAGTCAATCTTGATGCTCGTGGTATCGCAACGGGATTTGATTTTTTAAGTGAAAAAGCGGGGTTTGGTATTGGGTTCTCGCTTATTGAATATGATGAAACCTACTCATATGCGCGTACCTTTTATGTTGGATTAATCAACACACTTGTCGTTTCATTTCTAGGAATTATCTGTGCAACTTTTCTGGGTTTCTTTATCGGTATTTCGCGACTCTCTACAAACTGGCTGATCAGCCGTATGGCCGCGGTGTATATTGAGATCTTTCGTAATATCCCTCTTTTATTGCAGATTTTTTTCTGGTATTTCGTCCTTCAGAGCTTACCGTCTACTCGACAGAGTCTTAGTATTGGTGAAGCCGTCTTTTTGAATGTGCGTGGCTTATTTTTGCCTAAACCAATATTTGAAACAGGATCGACCATTATCTGTATTGCGCTGGTAATTGGTATTATCGGTACATTTCTATATCGTTCGTGGGCCACTAAAAAGCAAGAGTTATCGGGACAGCGATCACCTATTTTAAAGGTTTCATTAGGACTGATTGTAGGTCTGCCTTTAGTTGCATTTTTTATCTCTGGCATGCCAATCTCCATTGAATATCCAGCGCTTAAAGGTTTTAACTTTAGAGGTGGTTACAGCTTTATCCCTGAACTCGCCGCTTTAATGATTGCTTTGAGTGTCTACACTGCATCATTTATTGCAGAGATTGTTCGTTCCGGTATCAATGCCGTCAGTTATGGACAAACTGAAGCAGCAATGGCACTGGGTTTGCCTAAGAAAAGAACACTAAAGCTTGTGGTTATCCCTCAAGCACTGAGAATCATTATCCCACCATTGACCAGTCAATATTTGAATCTTACCAAAAACTCATCGCTTGCGATGGCGATTGGTTATCCAGATTTAATGTCCGTATTCGGTGGAACAACTCTAAATCAGGTTGGACAGGCAATTGAAATTATCTTAATGACGATGGCCGTTTACTTAACCATCAGCTTGGTCACATCTATGTTAATGAATATCTATAACCGTAAAGTGGCGTTGGTGGAGAGATAATATGAGCGTACATCAATTTCAACCCGACCTGCCGGCACCATCGAACACTGTTGGACCGATAACTTGGGCAAAGAAACATCTTTTTAGTTCTATCTTTAATTCATTAATGACCATTGTTTTGGCTTTTATTGTAATTAATAGTTTATGGGCGGTATTAAACTGGGCATTTTTAAATGCAGATTGGGTTGGGACAACTCGCGATGCATGTAGTAGAGAAGGTGCTTGCTGGGTTTTCATTAGTGTTCGTTTTGAACAGTTTATGTTTGGTTTTTACCCAGAAGCCGAATTGTGGCGCGCCAAGTTATTCTTTGGTCTGCTTGCTGTTTTTGTTGCGCTATTGGCTTATGAACATACACCAAAAAAATTCATCATATGGTTAGTGTTTGTGAACATCTTTCCATTCTTCGCTACTGGCCTTTTATATGGCGGTATATTAGGCCTTGAAGTCGTTGATACTCACCTATGGGGCGGTCTACTGATCACGTTGGTTATCGCTATTGTCGGCATTGTGGTATCACTACCCATTGGTGTAATGTTGGCTTTAGGTCGTCGATCTGAGATGCCAATCATTCGCAGTATTTGTACTCTTTATATTGAAATTTGGCGTGGTGTTCCACTTATTACGGTCCTATTTATGGCCTCCGTTATGCTTCCTCTGTTCCTGTCACATGGTTCTGAGTTGGATAAACTGTTACGTGCCTTAATCGGTGTGGTTATGTTCAGTGCGGCGTACATGGCGGAAGTGGTTCGTGGTGGTTTACAAGCGATTCCAAAGGGGCAATACGAAGCCGCTGATGCGCTCGGACTCTCGTACTGGAAAAAAATTACTTTTATTATCATGCCTCAAGCATTGAAGATTACTATCCCTTCAATTGTTAATACTTTCATTGGTTTGTTCAAAGACACCAGTCTGGTGTTAATCATCGGTATGTTTGATGTTCTTGGTATCGGTCAAGCCGCAAACACAGACCCTGAATGGTTAGGTTTCTCAACTGAGAGTTACGTATTTGTCGCGTTAGTGTTCTGGGTATTCTGCTTCAGTATGTCTAGGTACTCCATTTTCCTAGAAGACAAGCTAAATACTGGTCACAAACGATAATTTGTTTTTAGAATAATAATAGAATCGATCATCAAGGACGTATTATGACGCAGCAAGAAGATCACATGATCCAACTAAAGGACATGAACAAATGGTACGGACAATTTCACGTACTAAAAGACATAAACTTAAACGTTAAGAAAGGCGAAAAGATTGTAATTTGTGGGCCTTCAGGCTCAGGAAAATCAACCTTGATTCGCTGTATTAACCGTCTTGAAGAGCATCAAAAAGGCCAAATTTTTGTGGCTGGTAATGAGCTAACAGAAGATCTTAAACATATTGAGTTGGTTCGTAAAGAGGTGGGAATGTGTTTTCAGCACTTTAACCTTTTCCCTCACCTAACAGTACTTGAAAATTGCACGCTGGCACCTATTTGGGTTAAAAAAATGCCAAAAGGTGAAGCAGAAACCGTAGCAATGAAGTATTTAGAGCGTGTAAAAATCCCTGAGCAAGCTGACAAGTTTCCAGGACAGTTATCTGGGGGTCAACAACAACGTGTGGCTATCGCTCGCTCTCTTTGCATGAGTCCACAGATCATGCTGTTTGATGAGCCTACATCCGCACTCGATCCAGAAATGGTTCGTGAAGTACTTGATGTTATGGTTGAGCTGGCTAGTGAAGGTATGACCATGATATGTGTAACGCATGAAATGGGCTTTGCCAAAGAGGTTGCCGATCGAGTTATCTTTATGGATGCTGGTGAAATCATTGAAGAGAACAACCCCGTTGATTTCTTCGAAAACCCACAATCAGATCGTACTCAACTGTTCTTAAGTCAGATTTTAAACCATTAATCTCTGAATCTACTCGATTAAAAAGGGCATCGTTATCGATGCCCTTTTCTATTTTACAATCTTGTCGTTTAATCGTTTTTATAACGTTTAAAAATGATTGAGGTATTGATACCACCAAAAGCAAAGTTATTACTCATGATGTAGTTACAATCGAGTTCACGTCCAGTACCCGTAATGTAATCTAAGTCACCGCAACGTTCATCAATATTATTTAAATTCAGTGTTGGACTAAACCAGCCACTGTTCATCATCTCAATACTTAACCACGCTTCAACTGCGCCACATGCACCTAATGTATGGCCAAAGTAGCTTTTTAACGAACTGATCGGTATAGAAGGACCAAATAGATTCGCAGTTGCATTACTCTCGGCAATATCGCCACGTTCGGTCGCTGTGCCATGAGCCGAAACATAGCCAATGTCAGAAGCGGTTAACGTCGCATTTTCCAGTGCCATTTCCATACATTTCTGCATGGTTTCCATTTTAGGTTGGGTCACATGAGTCGCATCGCAATTACTTGCAAAACCAACAAGTTCAGCAAAAATAACCGCGCCTCTTTCTTTTGCATGTTCATACTCTTCTAAAATAAGAACCCCAGCCCCCTCACCGATAACTAAACCATCGCGATCTTTATCGTATGGGCTTGGTGTCGATTTGGGCTGATCATTTTTCAAACTGGTGGCAAAAAGAGTATCAAATACCGCCGACTCCGTTGGGCATAACTCTTCAGCGCCGCCCGCTACCATGACCGTTTGGTAGCCGTGTTTGATAGCTTCATAAGAGTATCCAATCGCTTGACTACCAGATGTACATGCACTACTGGTTGGAATCACTCGACCACGAAGCCCAAAAAACAATCCAACATTCACCGCTGCAGTGTGTGGCATCATCTGTACATAAGTCGTCGCGGTAATGTCTTTGGTCGATTTATCTCTGAGCATGACACCAAACGCACTCACTGCGGGTGTCGATCCAGTTGAAGAGCCAAAGGCAATACCTGTTTCGCCATTCGTCAACACATCATGACCACAAAGACCACTCTGCTCTAACGCTTGTTCAGTGGCAAATGTTGAAAATAACGATACACGACCCATCGAGCGTATCTTCTTCCGCGTGTAGTGTTTAGGTACTTCAAAATCGGTAACGGGAGCAGCAAGCTTGGTATTTAACCCATCAAACTCTTCATAACTTGGCATGTATTGCACTGCATTTTCACAAACTCTAAGTTTTGCTTCAACGCTTGGCCAATCACTGCCCAGTGATGTAACACCCGACATGCCAGTAACAACGACTCGACGACTCATACAAGACCTCCATTTATTGATATCACTTGCCTGGTAACATAGGCGGCAACATCAGACATCAAATAACTGACCAAACCTGCAACTTCAGCAGGTTCACCCATTCTACGTAGTGGCACTTGTGGCAAAGCATGCTCTTTGACGTGTTCATTCACCATACCAGTATCAATTAAACCGGGAGCGACACAGTTAACGGTGATTTTACGTTTGCCTAACTCTAAAGCCAAAGATTTTGTTGCCCCAATCACGCCTGCTTTGGCAGCGCTGTAATTGGTTTGTCCTCGATTTCCGGTAATACCAGAAACCGACGCCATGGTGACGATTCTGCCTCCATTGCGATTACGAACCATCGGCATAACACATGGGTGAAGAACGTTATAAAAACTGTCTAAATTGGTGTGGATTACCCCGTCCCACTCCTCTTCTGTCATTGCAGGAAAGGCAGTATCTCGGGTGATACCCGCATTATTAACAACACCATAATAGGCACCGTATTGTTCAATGTCTTTTTCCAATTCAAGACGGCACTGATCACGCTTACTGATGTCAAACTGAATCAGTCGCCCTTGACCGCCTGCAGCAACAATGGTGTCGAGTGTCGCTTTTGCGCCTTGCTCATCTCCCATAAAATGAACCGCAATGATAAATCCATCAGACGCTAACTTCACCGCAATCGCGCGGCCAATGCCCTTGCTGGCACCTGTTACTAAAACTTGTCGAGTCATTATTTTTGACCTGCTAATAATTGTTCTAATTTCTCTTCAGTTGGTACAAACACGTTCAACTGGCTAAAAGCAAGCAGTCGACTTTCATGTTCAATTTTACAACTAAAAACAGCCATTCCTTCATTTTCTAATATCTGCTCGCCAAAAACATTCAACACCATGCCATCGGTAAACTCAGGGCAGTGGGATTCATATTTCCTGCTGCCAAGTAAGAATCCAATTGGAGACGCTCTGCCTGCTTGCAGTGCATGGTAGCCAGACCAAGCAGCAATAGTTTGAGCCATATACTCAATACCAACCCAGCCAGGGATAGTTCCACTCTCTTTTCGATAAAAAAGAGAGGAACTGTCGATAATTACTTGGCATTGTACACTTTTGTCAGTCACATTGACCAAATGATTAATTAACGCCATTGGCATATCATGCGGTAATAGGTCTAAAATAGCTGGATATTGCGGATTACTGCTCATTCTCTATCCCGAAAATCAAACTTACATTGTTGCCGCCAAACGCAAACGAATTGCTTAGGATTACTTTATGTTGTAAATGCTGCGTCGTTAATACTAATTGAATATCGGCCAACTCTTTTTCGATCTGTCCATCATTTATCTGCACTGGCAGTGATAAATCATGTTTTAAAATATACCAGCAAATAGCGGCTTCAGTGATAGCAGCAGCACCTAAAGTATGCCCAGTCATTGGTTTAGTTGAACTTACTGGAGTATTGGCAGCAAACAGTCGATGTATAGCTTTCGCTTCCATTGCATCATTTAGAGGCGTAGCCGTACCGTGTGCATTAATATAACCAATATCAGCGGCAGATAAATGGGCGTCTTGCAGAGCTTTCGCCATCGAAATAACGGCCCCATCACCTTCTGGGTGAGGTGCTGAGATATGATGAGCATCTGAGCTGTCCCCTACCCCTAATAAAACGACGTTATTCTGTTTTTCATTCGCTTTAAGTGACAACAGCATAAATGCAGCAGATTCACCGATATTAATGCCATTACGATTAGCACTGAATGGATTACAGTGTACGTTGGATAACGCTTCTAAACTGTTAAAGCCATTTAATGTAAGCTTGCATAATGTATCGCAACCTCCAACAAGGACAGCATCAACAATGCCCATGTTCAGTAAGCGCTGTGCTGAAATAAACGCACGTCCACTTGATGAGCATGCGGTCGAAATAGTGTAGGTTGGACCTGTAATGTGATAATAATCGGCAACAAACTGGCCTAAATTGCCTAATTCTTGTTGTTGATAATGAAAGTCTTCAGTAAATTGGTCACTCTCTAAACGTTGCTTTAACGCCCACTCTCCATCTGAGATCCCAGACGTACTGGTGCCAACAACCACTGCGATACGTGAGGCACCATACTGTAACTTAGCTGCTTCTATCTGATTTTCAATTTGCTGCAACGCAGATAGTGCCAAACGGTTATTTCGTGTATTTTTGTTGCTCAGCCGATCACTCTCTGCAATCTCCGGCAGTAAGCTGGTCACTTTACCTACGACCGTCTCTTTACCACTGTTTAACCAGTTCGATTCGCAGAACATATCTGCGGCTTCATTTTGTGACAGACAGGCAATGATACGCTCAGGTGTGGACCCTAATGCTGAATTAAATCCACATCCATTAATATATATTGAGCTTGTTTGTTCTTTCATTTTGCTCATGACATTTTTTCCAACACGATTAATGGCGGTACTGATACGTCTTAATGGTAATGGTATAATCCAACTTAACATTGGTTATCACTATGTCACCTTGTAAATATGGCTTAGTGGCATAATCAATTCGAATCACTACATCCCCATTTTCGTCCTTGAGTAGACGTTGTTTATTACTCTGAGTTAAGGTCCAGTTGATCTTACTCAATCGTGGAGTCCATGTGTCGATAGGCCATAACGTGACCATGATATTAAAAAGCACCTGTTTCGGCTCTGGTAAAGTGTCAGATAACCCAGGCATCACAAAGGTTTCAAATGAGTGATTATCGTATGTGACACTTAATAGTGTTGAACCCCATGAAGCGAAACCCGCTAAAACCACTTTTTCAGAATCGACTTCCAACTGTACAGGAAGCTTGTGTTGTTGTTCGTTCCAGTCCACGGTGATCAACTGGCTGGCATTCAAGTTGGAACCAAATTCTGCTGCTGTCGGCAGTTCAACAAAGGTGTTAGCCTGCAGTTCCACTTTGTTACTCGGCGAGACAAAATTAGTTACTGGTCCACGCTTGCTGTCAGTGTTATCACTGGTTGAACTACAGCCGCCTATCACTATCACTGATAAAACAGCCATCCATTTAATGTGTCTATTATTTGGAGTATTTATCATTTTCAATCCTTGAGTATTAACTATTATGGGGGTTTACATCAGTTTTGCTCAAAGGTGCTAAGAACCAAGCAACCATGATTCCAACTAAAACGGTCACACCAAAACTGTGTATCGCTTGAGTTTCGCTGAGCGCTAATAATCCAAACGAAAGAATGGTCGTTACACTTGAGAGTGTCACGGCCAGTAGAGTACTTTTTTCATGCTTTTGTTCAGTAAAAAATAGGGTGTAATCAATGCCAATGCCCAAAATAAGTAACAGAGCGAGCAGATTGAATAAATTCAGATCACCGCCAGTAACCACAGTAATGGCAAGACCTGCACATCCAGCAATAGCAGGAGGAATCACAATTAGCAGTGCTCTTTTGACGTTGTACCGCCAAATCATCACCACTAAAATAGCCCCAAATGCCATCATCAATAATTCACTCACTTTAACTCTATATTGTGAAAAAAGTTGTGATATTTCATCTGCTTTATTGAGATAGATAATACCATTATTGTGCGCAAACGCTTTTAGGGCATCACTGCTTTTAACTCCGGCAGTCGTGATCACCGCCGCATGAACGTCATTAACTTGACCTAACCACATAAACTGTAGGGCATTTGATGCACTAGAGGCGAGATAATCCTCTATGGTTAGCAATTTAAATGATTGCAGTAGCAGTGGTGTCTGTTTAAAACCAAGTTGGTCGCCCAATAAAGAAGCTTGTTGCTGATACAAATTTTTCACCAGCTGATAGTTTTGCTGTTGCACTGAAGCTGAAGGAACAAATTGGCTAATGCTTTGAAAGCTGCTTATTGTTCCTTTTTCAACTTCTAACTGCAACTTTTCAGAGATGAGTGCCAGCTGCTCTAGCAAATCATCTTCACTTTTTCTTGAGGTTACGACGAGCATCTGCGAGCTATTGTCTAATCCAGTGATCGTTTTTACTGCCTGCTCTTGAGCGATAAGATACGATGGCATTGCTTGCAGTTGGCGAACATCATCATCGTACTTTGCATGATATAAACCAACAGCAGAGAGCAGCAAAATTACCAGTGGCACCCACACTCGAGTACTTTTTTTCTGCCACCACTGTAACCATAGATTCATCAGTGTTGAAAATGGCAAGTCTGAATGGTTATTAAGCACTGTTTGCGGCGCTGTCGCCAATATCGGATACCAGCAAATCACACAAAGAAATGAAGCCACTAATCCCACTGAGGAAAAAAGCGACAACTGCTGTAGACCAGGGAATGGGGCAATCAACATGCCTAAATAACCAATCAAGCTGGTGATCAAACCTAACAAAATGGCAGTGAAAATCTGCTTTAAACCTGATTGAGCATTCCACGACTGACCCGCTGCTAATCGGTCAGTCAGATAATGAAATGCGTAATCAATAGAGACACCAATTAAACTGGCACCAAAAACCATACTAAACAGGTGTATCTTACCAAACACTACGATGGTGGTGACTGTTGCGACTACCAGGCCCGTACTAATTGAAAGCAATGCCAGAAACAAGGGCAAGGTGCTACGGTATATAAAGAGCACGATAAAAATAACACCGATTAACGAACCGACTCCAATGGTACTGACTTCACTTTTGGCACTTTGAGTGCCATACGCAGCGTAAAAAATAACGCCGGTATGGAGTATATCCAGCGAAAATTCAGTTTTAATCGTAGCCTCTACATCTTGTAATTGAGGGAGCTGTTGTTGAGATGATATCTGATACGGAGAGCTCGCCAATGTTGCTGTGACAATAATGTATTGTTGGTTTTCATATTCAGCGGTTAAATAACCATCTTTAAGTTGGATATTACTGCTGTTGCTGTTCAATTGACCCATGAAATCACGAAAAAGCAGAAACGGGTCTTCACTGAGCTCACTGGCTGTAACGCCTGAAAAAGGGTTGTACACCTGTTTGATGACTCGTTGTACTTGCTGCTCTGGGTGACTTAAGAGTCGCTGTTGCTGCTCACTAGTCAATAACTGTGCTCGTGCGGGAAAGTAGAGGTCTCCCCACGCTTGCTGCTCTTTTGCACTAATGGTACCCGTTACCTGTTTGAACAGTGGTAGCTCATTTAACGCTGCCACAAATGCATCGGCAGCATCGTTGAGTTTTACTGTTTTTGATTGCTCGTGTGGCTGCTGTAGCAAAAAAATAACCTTATCACTCAGGTTATCCGTCACTTGTTCAAAAGCCTTTTGTGCAATTGGGTTTTGTCTATTCTCTGGCAGTAACTTTAAAATGTTGGTTTCAATCGGGGAATTAGGCTGCAAAAATAAACCAATCAAAATAGCCGATGATAGCAACACTATCATCAGCCATATCAACGCAATTTTTTTACTTACATTTTCAAAATTCAAATAATTTCAACTCTTGCTCTGTTAAGTCGAGTGGTAATGATGATTGCTGGCTAAACACAATAGCGGTGCGGTCACCTCGTATTTCATTCAGAATGACGTGAGTAATGTACTGATTACCTTTTACTTCAATGGTTGAAAACACCGCACTCAATGGTGCTGATTTTGGGGTAAGTGAGAGAGTCCATTGCTGCTCATCACCGGACAATGAGATCACAAAATCATGGTGTAGTTGCGCTGTATCACCACGAAATAACGAAAGAAATATATGGCTAAAATAGAACGCCATTGGGTTATCTTTCGCCGTCATTATTTGAGGCTCACCGCCATCAAATGATTGACTGAGTTTCTCTTTAGTCAAACGCAGCTGAGTTGGGAATGGCACGGTTTGTTGCCAAATTAATCCGCGCTGATCCGCCAACAAAAATGTTCCTCTTGAAGTCAATGGTTTCGAAAATAGCGCCATTGTACGTTGCTGAGCAAACTCACCTCTCACCACCGAGTGTTGTGATAATGTTTGCTGCAACGAATCAAGAGAAACGGCAAAAACATTCATAGAGAACAGTATTAACGCCATACTCCATATTACGTTTTTAATTTTGTTGTAAACTCGCATGATAGCTCTCAACCTTATCAATAAACACTTTTGGCGACGCAAAACACATCTCAGGCTCTTCAATAGAGACTGCCACTTGCAAAGTATGTGCTTTGGTCATTCTTACCCCTGATTTAGCATCATATACAATGTAATCTACCCGTATTCTGTTCTCCCACTCAGTCAATGTTGCGGTGACTCTAATCTCATGGCAAAACGGTATCGCTTTTACGTATTTAACGCGAGTATCTATAATCGGCCAGTTGTATCCTGACGCTACCATCTGATGATAACTGTAATCAATTTTACTCATCAGCTCATGGCGAACTTGTTCAAAATAGCGAAAATAGTTACCGTGATAGATAACCCCCATTGGATCGGCATCGTTAAAAGAGGTAACTAAAGTAACCTCTGCCGTTAATAGGTTGGCTTTATCCATACTAATAGAGTGTCCATTTTTGCTGTTGAATGTGTTCAATAAACAGACGTAAATCAGATTCTAATGGCCTGTCTTCAATCACAGGTTCAAATTCTGCTAATACATCATTTAACATCATCTGTAGTGATTCACTAAAGTGTGAATGGTCCAGCTCATTATTACGTTTACGTAAAACCAATGCTTGAGTTGCCGACAGTAACGACGCTGATGTCACTTGCTCGGTAAGTTGCAATACACGCAAACAGTCTCGCGCTGAAATGGTGCCCATACTTACTTTATCTTGATTATGGCACTCGGTTGAACGAGAGAAAACACTGGCAGGCATGGTGTTTTTTAGCGCTTCTGCAGTCCAGGCAGAAATACCAATTTGTACGGCTTTAAAACCATGATTAATCGGTTTACGACTGCCTTCAGCACCGGTTAAGTTAAACGGAAGACCGTTATTAAACTTATAATCCATCAATTGTGCCATTTGACGATCAAGCAAGTCTGCAATGTTAGCAACGGCTGTTTTTAATGAGTCCATCGCCATTGCAATGTGACCGCCATAAAAGTGACCACCGTGCAGTACACGCTCATTATCGCCATCAATAATTGGATTATCATTGGCACTGTTTAGTTCGTTTTCAATCATTTGACGCAACCACGGTAGGCTATCTTGTAGCACACCGATGACATGCGGAGCGCAACGCAGAGAGTAACGATCTTGCAATCGGTCACTGTTACGAGGTGGTCGCTCTGCTTGTAGATCAGATCGTAACCAGCTTGCAATTTGCTGCTGACCTGGATGCGGTTTAACAGCGAAAAGAGACTCATCAAAATGAAAATCGTTACCATGCATACCTACTGAGACCATCGCGGTGATCTTCGTGGCCATTTTAGCTAGGTATTCAGCACGCTTATAGGCAATGCAAGCAAGCCCAGTCATCACTGACGTACCGTTCATCAACGCTAAACCCTCTTTCGGTTTCAACTTGATCGGTTTAATATTTAGCTCAGCAAATACATCTGCTGTTGGGCGAATCTCACCTTTATAAATAACTTCACGTTCACCAATTAACACGGCTGCTAAATATGACAACGGTGTTAGATCGCCACTTGCCCCAACAGAGCCCTCTTGCGGGATTCTTGGCGTGATATCGTGATTTATTAGAGTGACAATCTGGTTTAATAGATCATGTGTGACCCCTGAAAACCCTTGAGAAAGAGAACAAAGACGGGTTGCCAATACCGAACGAGCTTGTTGAACATCTAAATTCTCACCCAGACCACAACCGTGGAATCGAGTCAGATGAAGGGGTAATTCGTCGACCAAATCGGCAGGAATAGCCACGGTACATGAGTCACCATATCCTGTCGTTACGCCATAAATGACGCCCTCTTCTTTAAGCAAACGCTCTAAAAATGCCACACCTCGATCAATTTTAGATGTGAAAGCATCTGATGAGTTCATCACCGCTTTAGAACCATTCGCGATATCGACAACATCTTCAATTGTCAGACGATCACCACCAAAAAGGACGGTTTTTTCATTGTTATTTATCATGTTTTATTCCAGTTAACTGCCAGAAATCAAAAAAGTTATACCATTGATGTGGCGCTTTTAAGGTGTAGTGCTGCAAACGTTGTGCATACTCATCAACGACCGATTGCAACGCCTCTTCTCTTTTGCCTCTTGGCAAGATTATTTGTTCTTTAAACGGTTCAAAATAGACGTCAAAAGTGGGCTCTGCCTTACTCTCATCTCTTAAACCAAATATGGTATACACTGGCTCTTTTAAGATAGAGGCCAACATAAATGGGCCTTGTGGGAATGGTGCTGGTTTACCAAGAAAGTCAGACCAAATTACGCGTTGCTCTTTAGTGACTGACGTGCGGTCACCAACGATGACGATCCACTCCCCTTGCTCAATTTTTTGTTGCAACAAAATAGCGGTCTCAGGACCAATATTGGCAACTTGAATGATGTTCAGTTCTGAGTCTGGATTAACCGCTTTCAGCACGGTGTTAAATCTTACTGCATGCTCGGTAAAGACTAATGCATTGATTTTCAACTCCTTGTGTCGACGACTTAACGCTCGGCACAATTCTAAATTCCCCAAGTGTGAGCCGAGCAGAACAATGCCTCTCTCTCGTTCCATCAACGCAGAGTAGTGCTCAATACCATGAACAGTTAAGTTCTTATCACTAAAGTCACCTTTCCATGCGGCTAATTTATCTAATAGCGTTTGACCAAATGAAAGCAGATGTTGATAGCTGCTGGTATTATAATCTAACGTGATCTGTTGCTTTTGAGCATACTCATTTAACCGAGTTAAATACCGCTCAGATTCAACTCTTGCTGTTTTTCCTGTTAAATAGTAATAAGCAATCACCGGTTTTAATAACCAACTGAATACCGTTCGGCCAAACAGAGAATAGATGGCAAGCAGCGTTTTAATGCCTACAATTGTGCCTTGCTCAGCGTGTTTTGACCAATGCTGACCAGTAGAAGGAGTGCGTTTAATCAGCGCAGGGATCCTTGGCAGCATGCCCAATACCAAGCGCGTATGCATTAGCGATATTTTTACGTTATCCCACAATGCATCAAAATGTGACACTCCATCTTCAGGGTAGATCACTTTCGTGTCGACAAAGCGTACGTCATTACCTTGCCAATACAGGCGTACTAGAATCTCGGTATCAAAATCCATCCGCTTTCCGATATAACTGCGTTCAATTATATTAATCGTAGGGCCAACAGGATAGGCCCTAAAACCACACATACTATCTTGAATCGACAGAGATAGCGTTTCAATCCATACCCATATATGTGTTAAGTAACGTCCATACAATCTTGATTTTGGAATAGATTGGTCATAAATAGGTTGGCCAGAAATAACCGCCGTAGGAAATTGTCGGGCCTGTTCAATCAACAGTGGCAGAGATGTTAAATCGTGTTGGCCATCAGCATCAATCTGTATCGCATGACTGTAACATTGCTGGTAAGCCTTTTTCATGCCAGCAATGACAGCACCGCCCTTTCCCACATTTTTCTCAAGAGTGACCAAAATGACCTGATTGTGATTCGCACACCGCTGCAGTTCTTCTTTGGTTTGCTGATTACTGCCATCATCCACAAGGATAATGTCATGACCATAGCTCAGTAATGCGTCGATAACGTCACCGATCTTATTGCCATGGTTGTAGCAAGGTACTAAGAAGCAGGGTTTAAAACTACTCATCGCTATCACCTAGTAAGATCCGGCCTGATGAGTGAACCCCTTCACTTGAAACATAAGTAAAATAGAGCTTTTTTCTCTCTGCTTGCCACGACAGCTGCAACTCAACTTTGTTGTTTGGTAGTATGGCTTTTTGAAATTTAACCACTTCCATACCTAAAAATGTGGTTAACGCTCCAAGATGTTGAACACCGTAGAAGATAGCCCAGTCAATTTGAGTCACACCGGGTAACAGAGGTTGTTTTGCAAAGTGCCCTTGAAAATCAACAATATCGTCGTCAATTTGCATCGAGATGATCACTCCTTTGCCTTTTTTCATAACCGCAGCAACATCTGATTGTTCATCTATTTCTACCACTGTTATTACGGTTGGTTTACGCTTTGTCATTACTACCTATCTCAATTTTATATCTGTTTTAGCGTGTCAGAAAAAAGCCTACACTAAGGTTACGATTCAAATAAACTGACTAAGTCTCGCTGTATTCTTTTGCCTTGACTGTTGGTTGGGATTTCATTGACAACTCTAAATTTTCGGGGAATTCCAACCGGTTCAAGCCACTCACGTAGATATTTTCTCAGCTCAATCCAGAACTTACCTTTACCAATAAGTGCTATTCTATCATCACCATACGGCGTTAATGTAATGACAGCACATAATATAGTTCGATTTTCAACGATAATCGGAACCACCGCTGACTCATCAGCAAATTGAAGTTGACTCAGTCGTTTTTCTACCTCAGTTAATGACAGGCGCTTCTCTTCAATTTTAATGACTCGATCGGCACGTCCTTTCAGCACAAATTGATTGTTTGGCATTAATTGACAGTAATCACTGGTGTCATACCACTGCGGTTCAAAAATAAAAGGGGATTTAATGGTTAAGCAACCGTCAGGATTCAGCCGAGCACTCACACAGGGAAACAGTGTCCACAAATTACATTCCGCTTGCTGTTGGCGGTAGGCGATACCACCCGTTTCTGTGCTACCAAAAACCTCAATCGGCAACACACCTAAGCGCTGTAAAGAGCTCTTAGCGGCTTCTTCTGGCAATGGACCTCCCGATGAAAATAGAGCGCGATACTGTCCGGTGCCTTCCGCGTTATCTACTCTTTTCAACAAGGCTGGGCTGCTGATCAATGTCCGATTGTCCTGAGCATTTATTAATACTTGCTCAGGATAAACTAAGTTTAATCGTTCAAAAGCTCTGCCGCTACATAAAGGCCATAACACGCGAAACAGTAGCCCATAAATGTGCTGATGTGACACAGTACTGCAAATGATCGTGTTACCAAGCAACGGTCCCCATAACGCTTCCAATTGATCCACTTCACAACTTAAATGCTGCAAGTTTTTCTCTATTGGTTTTGGTGTATCACTTGTTCCTGAAGTAAACAGTGTCAATTGGATATCTTGCAATACTAATGAGCTAAAGGCTTTATTTCTACACTGATTACCAGTAACACAGTGCTCTAATGGCAGCTTGTATGCGGGTTTATTAAATAGGTTATCCAATAAGCCATCATGCAACGTTGCATCAAAAAGTGAAGATAGCTCCTCTAAAGCGGCAGGCTGATAATTACTGGGTAAAATAAGATGTTTTCCTGCATGTGCCAATGCCATAAATGCGACAGCGCAGTAGTAACTGTCTTGAAAACAGAGCGCCCATTTATGTTCGTCTCTCTCTATTAATCGCTGTGAGAGTTCAAAGACATCTGTTGAGAACTGTTGCCAGCAGGTATCCGAATCTTGATGTTTTGCGACCACCCCCTCTTTGCGTTCAGACATCAGGTCATTTAAAGAGAGATATTGATTATGCACCACTGGTTTGTACTCGTTTTCTGATAATAAACTCGATACTAAAAAGCGTTCCCATGAGTAGATAACTGATTAGTCCGTTGTAGAGTGTCCAGATCTCCATCGTCAAGAAACACGTCGTTAACGATGTTAATCCGTTGATGACAAAAAAGACAGACCATACAACGGTCACTTTTCGAGTGTATAAAATGGCCGTATCGGGAAGATTAGGATCTTGTAGTCTGGCTAATCGCTCAATAATGCTCTGTTTTTGAAACAAACTAGTGACAAATACGATTAACATGAACAGATTGACCATCACTGGATAGAAAGTAAACCAACCCTCATCTTTAAAAATCATGCCTAGAAGGGTCAACACCACACCAGATATCCCGCTAAGCCAAGCGATGTATTTTAGCTCTTTGAGGGGAACGCTATTGCCAACAAAAATTCTTAGCGTAAATAACACAACTAAAACAATCGCTACTGAGCCTATGCCATAATTATTGAGTCCATAATAGACAGCAAAAGGATAAGCCAGCAGCGTAATTGCTGACAGCAGTGCTATAAGACGCATTATTTTTCCTGTAACAGTGCAGTGACTGAGTTGACAACATCGTCAACCGTTCTCACTTCTTTAAACTCTTCAGGTTTTATTTTTTTACCGGTTACTTTTTGTAAATGCACCACCAGATCAACAGCATCAATGCTGTCTAAGTCAAGATCGGTATACAGTTGTGCCGATGGTGATATATCGTCAACATTCACCTCAAACAGCTCAACCAGAGCATCACTCACCTGTTTTAATACTTCTTCTTTACTTACTTGGCTCATTGTATCTACCCTTTGGTTCCGTTTGCTTCTATATATAGTGCTAAATTTGCCACTGAAGCAAAGTGTACTCTTGTTTTGCTATCATCTGAATCAATTACAATGTCATAATTTTTCTTAATCGCCAGTCCTAACTCAAGCGCATCAATGGAATCCAGCCCTAGCCCTTCACCAAACAGTGATGCATCCGTTTCGATATCATCTACTGAAATATCTTCTAGGTTTAACGCTTCAATAATGAGCAATTTTAGATCGGTATGGAGTTGAGTCACAATAGCCTACTTAATTATAATGATTATCTGTAAGTACTTTATGGAAAAAGCACCTTGTTTAAATGTTTATTTAACGCTCTTGCTGCCAGCGAAAGTGAGCACGCGTCCTCAATAAATTGCTTAACGACAATCCTCTCTTTCACTTCAACCGTAAACATAGGTTTCACTGTTGGTACCTGATACCACCGTTTCTCTTTAGTTAGAAAACTTGGAGAGACCGAAATGTGAATAACTCGTAAGTCGGTTTCTGTGCGTACTGCGATTTGAGAAGCACCACGCTGTAATGCTATTTCGCCCTGTTCTTTGGTTCTTGTACCTTCTGGAAACACTAGAAGTAGATTACCAGATCCCAATCTTTCACTGCAAGAATCAAGCAGTTGTTCCGGGTTAATATTTGGAATGTAACCCGCCGCTTTAACGATTCCCTTGATAAAGAAGTTATCCCAAATACTTGCTTTAACCAAGCAATCACATTGAGGAAGTTGAGATCCAATTAATACATAATCGATCAGGCTTGGATGATTAGCAACGATCAAACAACCTTTGTCGCTTTTTAATTTCTCTGTGCCAATAAACTGATAATCTATCGCGCCACAAAATTTCATCGTTTGACAAAAAAGCAAAAAAGCTTTTTGTATGATTGATTGTGCAACGTGTTCTTTTTTAGATTTATCTTTAATCGTTAACGTCTGTAATGGCACAAAAATAAAGGCTAAACAGAGAGCCCCAATACCAAAAAAAATAAAACATAAACCAGTGGCAAAAACACGCCAACCTTGACTGAGTAGTAAAAAAATAGTGTTCACGCTTAATTACTTCTCATCAACTTGTAACCAACGATAGCATGATCTATTCGTTTCAATGCTCCACTGTTTTGAGCTATTCAGCATGTTGTAGAGAAACTGCAGTCCGTCTGGATATTGAGTTTCTAGACTTGAATCAATTGAAACATCTTTTTTTGTGGTGAGTGGTTTGGGCTCTCTCGTAAACGTAAATTGATCACCAGACTCAATGATCATGCCAATTGCATAGCCTTGATAATCATGGGTTTCAAATTCAGCATACCTAGGCGGAAGTGGTTCATCAAAATTCACAACAAGCACTTTATGCGATGGGTTTTGATGCAGGTAAGCTATGGAATCAATTAAGGCACAATGAAAGGTTTCGTCACAAGATGCGATAGAGGTGACCGAAGTGGTTAACTTTGCAGCAATAGTAAACAATCCTGAAGCCGTATTATGTACCGACTGGGAAAAGGCCATCGGCGACGCATCATCACCTTTTAAGATGTCCTCTAACAATGAGACAGTGCGAGTGAGTTCACCATGCCGGCTAGCAAATACAATATAATCAATTGTCTGTTCGTCGCTGACTGTGATCGCGGTTTGAATAGCCAATTTACTCAAGCTGCTCAGTCTACGTCTCATCATTGCTGGGATTCTATCAACGGGTGGTTTTTCTGGGTCAATTGGCCACTGATTGTTGTTTGCCCAACCGAGCCAGTCACTGTTCGTAACCAAACCCGGAGAGGTTGCTGCCCAATGTAAAAGGTTAAAATGCATATTACCCAAGAAGACTTCCTTTCATCATAGGTTTTATAAAAAATCACGCTAACAGACTGAAAAGTCAAAATGTATTGGCTGTAAAATAGCATAATGCTAGTATCATTTGAATCATGGAATGAATTTAATCTATTCCAATATCAAAGATAAGGTATAAATCAGTGATCCTTTACGATAAAGACCCCTTTTCGGCACTTGAAGCAAAGACTCAAGCACAACAGCTCTCTTTTGCTCCAATAACCTTTCATACCGCACGCACTCTACGAGACTTAGGTATTTTATCTGCATTAGATACAGCAGGTTCAACGGGTTTAAATGCATCTCAGATAGCGGAACAAACTGGCGTATCAGAATATGGGGTAAAAGTATTATTAGATATGGCATTGAGTGCTTTTATCGTAACTTGGCAGCAGCCCAATTATGTTATCGCCAACCTTGGACACTATTTAACGAACGACAAAATGACCGAAGCGAATATGGATTTCACTGCCGATGTCTGTTATTCGGCAATGCAACACCTCACTGAGTCGATAGTGAAAGGGCAACCTGCGGGCCTGAAAGAGCTCGGTGATTGGCCAACTATCTATGAAGGTTTATCAACCCTGCCAGCTAAAGCCAAAGAGAGTTGGTTTAAATTCGACCATTTCTATTCTGATCGCTCTTTTCCCATTCTTTTAAAGAAAATATTTGCTGACAAACCTAAACGTCTATTTGATATCGGCGGAAATACTGGCAAGTGGGCATTGGAGTGTTGCAAATACGATAATGATGTAGAAGTCACCATCATTGATTTGCCACAACAGATTGAAATGGCACTGGTCAACGCTGAAAAACAAGGGTTTTCAGGTCGTATTCTGGGTCACCCAACAAATATGTTAGACGCCAGCAGTTCACTTCCTAAGGGGGCTGATGTGTGGTGGATGAGTCAGTTCTTGGACTGTTTCTCACCAATGGAGATATTGAGTATTTTACGTCGAGTTAGAGCGGCAATGGCCAGCGATGCCAAAGTGTATATTCTTGAGCTTTTTTGGGACATACAAAAATACGAAGCGGCTGCCCATAGCTTAAATGCAACCTCTCTCTATTTCACTTGCCTTGCTAATGGTAACAGCCGTTTTTATCGCAGTGATGATTTTCTCGAAATTGTTAAAGAAGCGGGCTTTGAGGTCAAAGAGCAGACCAATAATATTGGTTTAGGCCATACGTTATTAGAGCTTTGCCCAGCTTAATAAGTTTACCGATTAGTATAAAAATACAATTAAGGATCTACTTTGATATCTAAACAGTCCACACAAGTTGCTATTATTGGAGCGGGTCCTTCAGGTGCCATCGCCGCTGCACTTCTTCATCAACACAACATCGATGTCATTGTCGTTGAGAAAAGTACATTCCCAAGATTTTCAATTGGTGAAAGCTTGCTTCCTGCCTGTATGGAAGTGATCGAAAAAGCCAATATGGAAGTGGCTGTTGAAGCAGCAGGTTTTCAGTTTAAAAATGGGGCCGCATTCCACTATGACGGTCAATTTTCATCGTTTGATTTCACAGATAAATATACGGCTGGAGCAGGTACGACCTTTCAGGTTCAACGAGCGGATTTCGATAAAGTGTTGGCGGACCAAGCATCAGAGCAGGGTGTTGAGATTCGCTATCAAAACAATGTTACCGCAATTAATTTAGCTAACCGCCCTATTTTGACCATTGAGGACCAAGATAATAATCCTTATCTACTTGAAGCTGATTTTGTATTAGATGCGAGTGGTTTTGGTCGTGTATTGCCGCGTTTACTTAACCTAGAAGTGCCTTCAACGCTGCCGCCTCGAAAAGCAATCTTTACTCATATTAATGATAATATTTGTGCCGAGCATTTTGATCGCAGTAAGATCTTAATTTCCATCCATCCAGGTAATCGTCAAGTATGGTACTGGTTGATACCGTTTAGTAATGGAACGTGCTCATTGGGTATTGTTGGTGAGCCTGAATTTTTTGAACAATACCCTGCCGACAACATTGACGCGATAAAACAATTAGTCAGTGAAGAGGCTAATCTCAATGCGATATTAGCAACCGCCGAATATCCAAACCCCAGTGGCGAAATCATGGGATATTCTGCAAACGTGACCCAACTTTGCAGCGATAAATTTGCGTTATTAGGAAATGCTGGCGAGTTTCTAGACCCAGTATTCTCTTCTGGTGTCACAATTGCGATGAAATCAGCTGAAATAGCCGCAGAGTTGTTAGTAACAAAATTTGCAGGTGAGAGTGTTGATTGGCAAACAGAGTACACCGATGAGTTAATGAAGGGCGTTGATGCTTTTCGTTGTTACGTTGAGGGCTGGTACAGTGGTGATTTTCAAGATGTTGTATTGCATCAAAACCCCAACCCTAAAGTAAAACAGATGATCTGTGCCATTTTGGCTGGTTATGCTTGGGACAGTAATAATCCTTTTGTTACAGAACCTGAACGTAGACTAAAGACCGTTGTTGATCTCTGCCGTTAACAAAACACCAACTCGTTGTCACAGTTAGTTACAAATTGGTTAATATTGTTTTATATTAATAAAGTAAACTAAAAACTTAATTTAGTTTGGGTATCATGATAGCAACACTAAATGACAACATGGCTCTTGTTTTTTGAACTTTTGCCACCATATATGTCTATATATTTATTGCAACACACAAAGTCAGTACTTTAAGGAAACATATGAACAACCAAATGTTTAGTCAGTCAACTTCGCAAGAAAGTGCTATTCAAACCAATAAGGTTTTGCGTAATACTTACTTTTTATTATCAATGACCTTAGTTTGGTCTGCAGTTATTGCTGGCTTAGCTATGGCGTTTAACCTACCTCACCCTGGTTTCCTAATTACCATTGTTGGTTTTTATGGTTTGATCTTTATGGTTGAGAAGAACCGTAATAACAGCTCTGGTATTATGTATACCTTCCTATTTACCGGTTTTCTTGGCTACACTTTAGGCCCAATCCTAAATTCATACTTAGGTGCCGGAATGGGAGACATTATTGTAACGGCTCTTGGCGGCACAGCGCTTGCGTTTATGTCTGCTTCTGCTTATGCACTGACTACAAAGCGTGATTTGTCATTCCTTAATGGCATGATGATGGCTGGTTTCGTTGTTCTGTTAGTGGGTATGGTTGCAAATATTTTCCTACAGATGCCAATTCTGCAGTTAGCATTGAGCTCAATGTTCATTCTTTTCTCAACAGGTGCGATTCTACTGACTACACAGTCAATTATTCGTGGCGGTGAGACAAGTTATATCTCAGCAACGGTAACACTTTACGTTTCTATCTATAATATTTTCATCAGCTTGCTAAGTATTCTTGGCATCATGCGTGATGATTAATCATTAGATTTATGTTCAAGAGGCTTGCATATATGCAGGCCTTTTTTATGCCCGTTAGGTAATAGCATTATCAGGTATGACGCGTTATCATCCATTTATATTCAGTAAATTCTGTGAAGAGAGCTATGTTTGTATTTAACGATAAAGAGATTGAGACTGATGCCCAAGGCTACTTAAAAGATTTTAATAATTGGGAGGAAGGAATGATCCCTTTACTTGCTGCTGAGGAAGAGATTAAGTTGACTGACGCACATATTGAGATTATCCATTTCGTCCGTGATTTTTACCTTGAGTTCAATAGCTCACCTGCTATTAGAATATTAGTCAAAGCGATTGAAAAAAAGCATGGTCCAGAAAAAGGAAACAGCAAATATCTATTCAAACTGTTTCGTAAAGGTCCAGCGAAGCAAGCAACGAAGCTGGCTGGGCTTCCCAAACCGGTAAAATGTCTGTAATCAACCAATTGACACTGAGACTAAGTGATCACAGAGTTTATTTGCAATTACTCACTACTTGCTTGAGAATACGCCTCCAATTCCCTATTCAGAGCAACTTTTATGTCTATTGCTATTCATCTTGTAAAAGGTCGCGATAAGTCCTTAATTCGTCGCCACCCTTGGATATTCTCTCGTGGCATTGAAAAAATCGAAGGCAAGCCTGCGCTGGGTGAAACAGTTGAAGTCTTTGATAATAAAGGTAAATGGCTCGCTCGTGGTGCATTTTCTCCACAATCTCAGATTAGAGTACGAGTCTGGACATTTGATGAACAAGAGCAGATCAACAGTGACTTTTTTGTCAAGCGTTTGCAACAAGCACAAGCGCTTAGAGATACATTAGCAACTCGTGATGGCCTAACGGGTTATCGGTTGATCGCCGCTGAATCTGATGGTTTACCAGGAATAACGATTGATCGATACCAGAATTTTTTAGTCTGTCAGCTGCTGAGTGCGGGTGCAGAAGCTCAAAGAGACAATTTGGTTGAAGCATTAAAGACCTGTTATCCAGAGTGTAATATTTATGAACGCTCTGATGTCTCTGTACGCAAAAAAGAAGGGCTAAAACAGCGCACTGGTGTTCTTCATGGTGAAGAGCCACCTGAGTCTGTAGTCATCGAAGAGAACGGTGTAAAAATCAGTGTCAACATCGTAAAGGGCCACAAAACAGGTTTCTATCTTGATCAGCGTGATAGCCGTGAACGCTCAGTTAAATATGTGAAGGATAAAAAAGTTCTTAATTGCTTCTCATACACTGGTGGCTTTGGTCTTTACGCTCTAAAAGGTGGCGCTAAAAAGGTCATTAATGCCGATGTGTCTCAGTTGGCTCTTGATACCGCAAAAGCTAACGTAGAGCTTAATGGCTTTGACTCAGAACGTGCTGAATTTTTAAATGCTGATGTCTTTAAATTACTGCGTGAATATCGCGAAAACGGCACCACTTTTGATGTCATCATTATGGACCCACCAAAATTTGCTGAATCAAAATCGCAATTAAACGGTGCCTGTAGAGGGTATAAAGACATCAATATGCTGGCAATGCAAATATTAAATCCAGGAGGTATTTTACTGACCTATTCCTGTTCTGGATTGATGGACCAGCCTCTGTTTCAAAAAATCATTGCCGATGCAGCTCTTGATGCTGGTCGTACAGCGCAATTTATTGAACGCTTTGAGCAAGCTTCCGATCATCCTATCAATACCGCCTACCCTGAAGGTTTTTACTTGAAAGGTTTTGCTTGTTACGTGAATTAAAAACGAACGCTATAAAAAGCCCTTAATACTGTTTCTCTTTCTAGTTGAGAGTGTATTAAGGGCTTTTTTGTTAAATTAGCTAGATCTATATTGATATTATGTTATTTTCTACGCTCTTTTCTTGCTGTATAGGACTACAAAAATGAAACTTATCCGAATTATCCTTGGTGCTCTTATCCTGTTCTTTAACGCACTGTTCTCTCCTAGAGGCATCAAACGTTCTGCAGAGCAGCAGTCTGACGTGAATCAACAGACTGAAGCTTTGAAACTGTACCAATTTAATAGCTGTCCGTTTTGCGTAAAAGTAAGACGAAGCGCTAAACGCCTCTCTCTGCCGTTAGAGACCAGAGATCTTAAAAAAGAGCAGAAATGGGAAGATGAATTAATTAGTAAAGGTGGTGCGAGAAAAGTGCCTTGTCTACGCATTGAAGAAAATGAGCAAGTCACCTGGATGTATGAGTCAAAAGATATTATCGCTTACCTTGAACAGCGTTTTGCTTAACTGCCAATCTGTCAGGTTTAGTATCCAAAAATACTAAACCTTCATTTACTTCCCGCTATCGTTGTAACTCTATTGAAGCCAAAATATCCTCAAAACGTTGATGCCCTCTTAAGTTTTCAAAGTCTGCCTCTTCAGTCACTAATTCACGAAATGAGCTACTACTGGCCAAAGCCAATCCTAAATCTTCAATCGCTTGAGCTTCAAGCCCTAAACATGCGTATGCACACGCTCGTTGATACAGAGCATGACCATTGGCATCATCGACTTTCAGTACTCGATTACACAGACTTAATGCCCAATGAAATTCTCGAATCTCCATAGCCGCATCCGCTTTATGAGTTAATGCTTCTAAATCACCTGGACGAATTTTCAAAATCTCATCGTAAACTGCCATTATCTGCTCTGCCGTTTGTGAGCCTTGCGCTCGAAGCCACAAATTATGAATTTCATTGATGATTTCAATCTGTTTGTTGTTATCACTAATAACACGCGTCACCAGTAAATGGTAAGAAAATAATAATGAACAGAGGCACGATGAGTCGAATCATAATAGTATCCATCAAGACTTGGAGGATGAGTAAGGCTTCAGATTACTGCAGTTACTCATTTTGTTCATTTAATTATCTTAATATTTAGATCTTTTGCATTTAAATTTAAATATTTACCCCCATATAATAATCATGACGCATTGATTATAAACGTGTACATTTAACTTTTGTAACTTTGAACATTTCAGACAGAAACTTGTCATAACACTGCAAGTTTCAAACACTACAATAGGAATGACGATGACATTACAACTTAATGATCTTACCCCTCTCCTTAACGACCATGAAGGTTGGAGCGTTGAGCACTTAGAACAATCGCTAGTTATCAGAAATGAGGATGGCATTGAGGCCTTTCTGGCCATTGCTGGCGAACAAATTCTAGTAGAAGTTATTCTATTTTCACAAGCAGCGGTGAAAGACGTTACTGGATTGAACGACACTATTTTACGTTCACACCAAATGTTCCCACTATCAACCATTGGACTGAATATGTTCAATACTGAAAGTTATTACGTGGCATTTGGCTCTCTCTCTTCACAATCGAAAGAAGAGAGTGTTGTTATTGAAGTCGCAACGTTATTCCGTAACGTTGAAGCATTTGTTGAATTGTACCAAGAGTATTTATAAGGATTACCCATGAGCGTTTGGAAAAAACTATTTACTGCCATTAAAGGTGGCGCTACTGAAGCTGCGGAATCTGTCGCTGATAGCCAAGCACTGCGCATCTTAGACCAAGAAATTCGTGAAGCTAAAACAGAACTGCGCCGCTCTGATGAAGCGCTAGTTTCAATGATAGCAAAACGTAAGATGTCAGAGGCAAAAGTTGCTGACTTTGAATCAAGTGTTACTGAGTACGAAACTCACGCTCGTAACGCAATGGAGAAAGGTCAACAAGAGCTAGCACTTGAATGTGCGACAAAAGTTGGCACACTACGTACTGAGCAAGAAGCTGAAAATTTATACCTTCAGCAATTCACTCAATCTGAGCAGAGCATGCGCACTAACATTAGCCAAGCTAAAGATAAGTTACGTCAACTTGAGCAACAAATTGACGTAATTAAAGCCAATGAAGCTGTTCAGAAAGCACAAGCCGCGGTTTCAATGACCAATGTTGGCGCTAACGCAAAAATGACAACGGCCGCAGAATCACTTGAGCGCATTAAAAAGCGTCAAGCTGAGCGCTCAGCACAGTTCACTGCAGCTCAAGAGCTTGATGAGCAGAACTCTGGTAGCAGTTTGGATAAGAAACTGGCAAATGCAGGCATCACAGCGGGTGGCAAATCATCAGCTGAAGATGAGCTTGCTCGTATTTTAGGTAAGTAATTTATTGATAATATTCTTTAAATTTATATAGCAGGGAATCTATGCCAATCTGGTTACTATTACGCCGATGGGCAACTGCACAATTTAATCACTTAACCGGACGTAACCTGCTACTTGTTGTAGCGGGTTACGTTGCTATTAGCTGGTTACTTTTATTTGCAGCTCAAGAGTCAGCGATGACGTCAAGTTTTACTGACTTTGTCTACTACCTTCTAGTCACAGCCTCAACCGTGGGTTATGGCGATCTATCACCAACCACTGCGATTGGAAAATGGATTGTATCGCTATTTGTGATCCCTGGGGGCTTGGGGCTCTTCGCCATCACCATCGGACGACTAGCAGCAATCGCTATTAATTATTGGAAAAGCGGCCTACAAGGCAAACGGAGTTTAACAGTGAACGGACATATACTGGTATTAGGCTGGAATGAGCAGCGTACACTTTCCCTTCTTGAGATGTTACTGCATGAAGAGAAAAACCGTCGTCGCATCGTACTGTGTGTCATTTCAGATATCGAAAACCCTTACCCAGATTTAATAGATTTCGTCAAAGTTCGAAGTTATACCGACAGCACAGATATGGCTAAAGCATCCGTTGCTACCGCCAATTGCATCATCATTGATAACCCTAAAGATGATTTAACACTTTCTAGTGCCCTATTCTGCAGTAGCCAAAATCCAAATGCACACCTTCTCGCCTATTTCAATGATGACGTATTAAGTGATCTCTTAAAACTGCACTGTCCTAATGCTGAGTGCATTCCATCAGTATCGGTTGAAATGTTAACTAAAGCAGCGGTAGACCCAGGATCAAGTGAGTTGCATCATGAGCTACTCAGTTCCAATAAAGGCATGACACAGTATAAAGTGATCTACCCTCAAACTTGTGAGCAAATTACCGTTGCTACCATTTTCGAATCTTTCAAAGCGAACTACGATGCAACCTTAATCGCCATCAATAGTGGCCAAGGTATGGAACTCAATCCCGCTCTCGATGCGAAAATTACCCCTGGTAGTCAAATATTTTATATTGCTGACGAGCGCATTGATAATTTTAAGTGGAGCTAATGTATGTTTAATTGGTTAAAGAATAAACTCGACGCAGAACCGGTCAAAGAACAACCAAAACCCCCTGAAGTATTAGGTTTACGTCTTGGTGGTGCCATCGAGCTTGATGATCTTAAGTTCAAAATTATTGAGCCAAACCTGATCATTAGTAACGCTTCACGTACTCAACTGATCAGTGCGGTTGGCGTGGTTAATCTTGACGAACAGTCTCGTTTGATTCGTTACTACACCGATGACGATGGTTACATACAAGTGTTACAACAAGGCCGGACGGACGCTGATGTTCAAGAAGTGAAACTCTGGTACTACTACGATACCAAGCCAATTGATACCACCACTCAATGGAATAACTGGTTAGAAAATGAGATTGTTAAACCAAACATTGAACTAGAAGGTTATCCGTTTAGTAAGGTTTGGGATAATGTTAAACCTGTTGCCATGACAGAACAAACTTGGGATAGCGACGGCAACATCACCACCACAGATCAATTTGTGATGGTGTATGAACGTGAAGCTGATAACGACCTGTTTGAGTCGGTACTCATCTCTGCGGAAGAGTCCATCGTTGATAACCGTGCTGACCGCTGCGTGGTCTATAGTACTGGTGTCAATTTATCCGCAACTGACTTCAAAGTTGTCGGCTAATCCCGACCTATTTATTACAAGGAATTTTTTATGTCACAACTTACTGCTTCTCTCGCTGGTCTGGGTTCATTTGCACTCTACTTTGGCCTATCCATTGTATTTTTAATGCTGTTTAAATTTGTCTATTTACGAATTACCCCTTATGACGAGTGGGCACTGGTTAAAGAGGAAAAAAATGTTGCCGCTGCAATCACGATGTCAGGAGCTTTTATTGGTTATAGCCTTGCGATCGCCAGTGCTGCAACGAACTCCGTAGGTATTTTGGACTTTGCATTGTGGGGTGTGGTTGCTCTGATTGCACAAGTTATCGCTTTTGCCATTGTCCGCTTTGGGTTTATGCCAAAATTGGTCGAACGCATTATTAATAACGAAATTCCAGCAGCGGTTGTTATGGGCTCTATGTCTATTGCTATCGGTATCCTCAATGCTGCCTGCATGACTTACTAGGAGCTGACATGAAACGTAGTCAAAATGTCGTCTGCTCACGCATGCGCAAAGCAAATTGGAGATATGTCTCTCTGGGTACCGTTGTGGTTGCATCAACAGCGTTAGTTGGTTGTGGTGAAGAGGTGACACAGAGCACCATGTACGCAAATGCAAACGATTGTGTCAGTGATAACTCTGAATACGCTTCAGAGTGTAGTGCCGCGTATGAAGATGCTGTGCGCGAAGCTGAACGTACTGCGCCTAAATACAATACCGCGCAAGATTGCGCCGCCGAGTTCGGTTATGATAACTGTGTACAGAGTCGTCAAAGCAGCTGGTTTATGCCAATGATGGCCGGATACATGTTCTCAAATATGATCAATGGTAGTCGTAACTACTACTCTCAACCTCTTTTTACCTCTTCGAATCGTCGTAGCCCTTACTACAACAGCTGGGTCGCTTCTGATGGTAAAAATTACGGCCGTAGTTACAGCAAAACCAAAACCTACGTATCAAAAAGCGATATGAAACCTAAACCAACCGTTTCTCGCACTATGTCTCGTGGTGGTTTTGGCTCAAAAGCGGCGGCTAAATCTAGCTGGGGTAGCAGCTCAACCAAGAGTTGGGGCGGTTAATGCTCAGAATAGAGAGTAAACCTAGACCAAACTGGCAACGACGTGCTGCTGAGTTTGGTTTTGGCTTTCATACCATGTATGGCGAACCGTACTGGGATGAATCCGCCTACTACCAATTTACATTGAAGCAGATTGAACAGGATCTTGAGGACCCAACTCAAGAGATCCATGAGATGTGTCTTGATGTGGTTGATAAAGTGGTTCGTGATGAAGAACTTTTACGAAAATTTCAGATACCTCAGGCCCATAGGCAAGGCATTGCTGACTCTTGGAAACGTAAAGAGCCATCACTCTACTCTCGCCTTGATCTTGCATACGATGGCAGTGGTCCCGCCAAATTTTATGAAAATAACGCTGATACCCCAACATCGGTATTTGAAACCGGTTTTTGGCAATGGTTGTGGTTAGAAGATAAGGTAAAAAGTGGCCACCTTCGACGTGATTCAGACCAGTTTAATCTACTGCAAGAGCTGTTGATGAATCGTTTTAAAGAGTTGCAACAATTACAGCCAGGTCAAACGTTGCATTTTTCTTGCTGCCACGATACTGAAGAAGATCGTGGTACGGTTCAATACATGGAAGATTGTGCCAAAGAAGCGGGACTGTCGACGGCGTTTGTTCACATTGAAGATATAGGGGTCACTAAAGAGGGTGAATTTACCGATGCTGATGACAAAATCATTCGTTGGATGTTCAAGCTCTACCCGTGGGAGTTCATGTTTGACGAAGAATTTGGTCAACATCTGCCAACCGCAAATGTCAATTGGTTAGAACCCATGTGGAAAGCAGTGATTTCTAACAAAGCACTGCTTCCGACCTTGTGGAAAATGTTTCCTAACCATCCTAATTTACTGCCCTCATTTTTTAGTGGTGACCCAGCAGCCAATGTATTGAAAGATTACGTGGTTAAACCGCTATTTTCACGTGAAGGCTCAAATATTCAACTGTTTAGGAATGGTAAAGAGACATTAAAAATTGACGGACCTTATGGAGAAGAGGGTTCAATCATTCAGGCCTTTCATCCGTTGCCTAAATTTGGTGACAACTACACCCTGATTGGTAGTTGGTTAATCAATGACCAACCTGCCGGTATCTCGATTAGGGAAGATTCATCGTTAATAACACAAGACCTTTCACGTTACTTACCGCATATTATTATCGACTAGGGCTACTTCATGCCCTTTTCTCTTAATCGTTTATAAATGGTATTTCGGCTAACGCACACGGCTTAGCCGTTTCTTTAATATTCCCTTTTAGTTGCTTCTCTGCCTATTAACTCTACAGAAAACTAATTATTAATGTATTGTCGTTTTTTGTAAATTTAACATCTTAGTACTCTCAGCTTATCTATACTCAGTTAAGTTCCTTAGCGAATTGGCTCATTTCATTTATTTGCACATAGACAAAAAAAGCATAAGGAGCAAGGAAATGCATAAAAACAAAGCATTTGTGTTCTTAGCATTGACCTTCATTTCTATATTGATAGCGTCACCTGCAACCAGCTGGGCCGATCAATATTCAGATGCGGCAAAAAAATGGATGTCGTCTGAATTCACGCCATCAACCCTTAGCAATGAACAGCAGAGGAAGGAGTTGCAGTGGTTCATTGATGCAGCAAAGCCATTCCGTGGCATGGAGATCAATGTTGCTTCTGAAACTATCACCACTCATGAATATGAGTCCAAAGTCCTTGCAAAAGCATTTACTGAAATCACTGGAATTAAGATCACCCACGATTTGATTCAAGAACGTGATGTGGTCGAAAAACTGCAAACACAAATGCAATCAGGCCGTAATATCTACGATGCCTATGTGAATGATTCTGATTTAATTGGTACTCATTTCCGTTATAAAAAAGTAGTTCCTATCAGCGATATGATGGCAGGCGATGGTAAACAATTCACACTTCCGACACTAGACCTGGATGATTTCATAGGCCTGAGCTTTACCACCGGACCAAATGGTAAATTGTGGCAACTCCCCGATCAACAGTTTGCGAATCTTTATTGGTTCCGTGCCGATTGGTTTGAACGTGAAGATTTAAAAGCGCAATTCAAGAAGAGTTACGGTTATGAGCTTGGGGTTCCGTTAAATTGGTCTGCGTATGAGGACATTGCTGAGTTTTTCTCTAAAGAGGTAAAGAACATAGACGGGAAACGCGTTTATGGTCACATGGATTATGGTAAAAAAGACCCATCGCTTGGTTGGCGCTTTACCGATTCATGGTTCTCTATGGCAGGAGCTGGTGATAAAGGCATTCCAAATGGCTTCCCTGTTGATGAGTGGGGTATCCGCATGGAAGGGTGTAATCCTGTTGGCTCCAGTGTCACTAGAGGCGGTGCGACCAATGGCCCTGCGGCGGTGTACGCCACCACAAAATACGTTGATTGGTTAAAGCAATATGCGCCACCTGAAGCACAAGACATGACGTTTGGGGAAGCGGGTCCAGTCCCAGCACAGGGCTCTATTGCTCAGCAGATCTTTTGGTACACCGCTTTTACTGCTGATATGATCAAACCCGGTTTACCTGTCGTAAATGAAGATGGTACACCTAAATGGCGTATGGCACCTTCTCCTCGTGGTCCATACTGGGAAGAGGGTATGAAACTCGGTTATCAAGATGCTGGTGCTTGGACATTCCTAGACAGTACACCAGTTGATCGCCGACATGCAGCTTGGTTGTATGCGCAGTTCGTTGTCTCTAAAACAGTAAGTTTGAAAAAAACACTGGTTGGTCTAACTCCTATTCGTGAGTCAGATATTAACTCTGATGCAATGACTCAAGCGGCACCTAAATTAGGCGGTTTAGTTGAGTTTTATCGTAGTGATGCACGCAAACAGTGGACACCTACAGGCTTAAATGTTCCTGACTATCCAAAGCTTGCCCAACTATGGTGGCAGTACATATCTGAGGCTGCAAGTGGTGATAGAACACCTCAGCAAGCTCTCAATGGTTTAGCCGCAGCTCAAGACAAAGTAATGAAGCGGTTAGAGAATAGTAAAGTTCAAGGCGAGTGCGGGCCTAAACTTAACCCAGAGCGTGGTGCGTCTTACTGGCTGGCCCAACCAGGCTCTCCAAAACCGCAACTGAGTAATGAGAAACCTCAAGGAAAAACCATTGCATATAAAGATCTGATTGCGACTAAGTAACCGCACATCTCGCTTGCAGATGGAAAAGCACGCATCTGCCTGGCGCTTATGTGGTCAAAATGGGATCTAATAGAATTTCATATTCGTTGAAATTAATTCGAGTTGGCCCATATTCTCTTTTAGTCATAAAAACCTCTTCAGAAAACTGCATGGTCACTCTAGGGAATATTCTATTTTTTACAGTGATGGTGTTATTTTTAAGTAGCTGATTTAAATCTTCTTCTTTCATTTTAAGCTGTCGCATTGATTTAGCTATTGCTTCATTATTGCTTTTTTTCATCGCCGCTACATTGGCCACCATCTCATCAGTTTTCTCTTCTTTGGGTAACTTAGATAGGCTAAGCTCTGAACGCACCACTTCCATTGTTTTCTCTTGTTCTGCTTTAAATATATCTTTAAAGCGCCCAATCTGTTTTTTATGTTTCCTGTAATCGGTAAAAGCAAAAATAACGGTTTGAGTATCGGCAGTGGTTCCAAGGTTAACGGTAGTCACACTGTTCGCAGCACGCACTTCACCACCACAAATCAAACCGTGTTGAGCGGTTGCATCCATAACGGTGACATTTTTTCCACTTTTGATAAAACTATGGTTTGAATGTAGGGTCAGATTAATGTCCCTCCCCGCTTGTACATCCGCAAATTGAGCAAACTTAGCGGTTATCTCACCTGCTGCTTTAACAAAACATGAGTAATCTTCTCCATCAGCAACTTGATGCCCAATAATTCCTCTTAGGGCAATCACATCACCGTGTGCTTGAACATCCGCAGACTCTATATATCCACCAACCGTTATTGTGCCTGTCGCTCTAACTTTCATTCCAGGAGAGATATCTCCATTAATGATCACACTGCCCTTAAACTTGACATGCCCTGTCGTAATATCAACAGCTTTTAAACATAAGGTATCATCAACGAATGCACCTCGACTCTCTAACCACGGCATACCAGCAACGGTTGCGACCAATACATTGTAATTATCAGCTGAAACTTTGGTGCCTTTACCTACTTTAAAATCAATGTCATTACCGGGTGTAGGCGCTAATATATCGCCCAGAAGCGTGAAGCCATGTTCCCCTAGAGTCGGTGGGGTTCGCTTCATCAATGGATCATCAATTTCTACGGTAATGGTTTCGCCCAAATCCCGCATATCAACCGTTCCATCTTCCAGCTCTTGTGGTTGTCTTACTTGCTCTCGAACATCACTCACCATTGGCAAAAATGAAGTATCTTCACCATTGACTGCAGGTTTACCTTTAGCGATAACGTGAGAATAGGTTTCTCCCGGCTTTAATATTCGGCTCTGTAGCATAATTTTTTGTAGCGCTTTTTTGCTAATGCCCTTTACAATATTTTTCTCGGAGATCACTCTAACCAAAATGGCTCCACTTAGTGATTCACCACCGTATGCACCAACCACTTGCATTGTCGCTGTCATCTTGGACTCGTCTAACTCAATTGAGAGTTCCGCATCTTTACATTCAGCAATCACAATACCGTCATCTTGGCTGCCGTTTTTAATATCAAAGATAAGTAAATTAATATTACCTTCGTTGACAAGGTACTCTTGTAGACCCATTTTTTCTAACTCGAGATCGAGTCCAACACGGTCCAGTTCAGACTCCATAGTGAAGTCCTCGGGGATCCGCGATGTCACCAATTTTTTATCATCAGAAAGTACTAATAATGAGTGCCACATAAAAAGATTTTGTCCTTCTTTGTTACTACTGTGTTAATGTGAATGATTATTTCATAGCGATTATTTAATACAATAAATATCGGTTAAGATTGGGAGCAAAGTGTTGACCTAGCTAACACTTTCGCGATTATAACCGCATAACATAAGCATAAAAAATGCGATATAACCTGTCAATTTATCGCCCTTGCGTCAAATTACTGCCAATCAATTTCTAAGTACTATGGACAACAAATTAATCAACGCCTTAAGCAACGCTGAATAAAAATAGTGACAGATTATACAGTTCATTAACCCATTCAATGACTGAATGTATTAGATGTAACCAATATCAGCACAGGGACGATGTCAGACTCTTTTACGCTCTGTATTTAGTTTAAACCAAACTAAGCAAAAACACCTTACGATGAGTGATTAGACAAGTATTGAGGGAATATATAGGACATGGAGGAATGATTGATAAACAGCTCGGAATAGTGTCTAAAACAGTAAGGTGGACACTTAAATTCCTCCCTTACTGTTTCATCATGGTTATAAGCGGTTAGTGGTTACTGGATCAAAGAATACTGCTTTAGTTACATCCAACTCTACACTCATTTTATCTCCCACTTTTACATTGCATTCTGGTGAGATTCTACAGGCCAATTTTTTCCCTTCTATCTGAGCAATAGCAATGGTATCTGCGCCAGTCGGTTCTAACACATCAATTCTCAAATCAAGAATAGAAGTTAAGTTGGCTGGGTTACTTGATGATTTCATCTCGGTGATATTCTCTGGTCGAATCCCCATTATCACACGTTCGCCATCTCGCTCACGTAACGCAATCGGTAATAATATTTGCTGTGGGTATTTTGAACCGGTATTCACAAATGCCGCTGGCTGCTCTCTATCATTTAACGATACTGTTATTTCGATGAAATTCATTGATGGTGACCCCATAAAACCGGCCACGAACATATCATTTGGACAATCGTATATCTCTTTTGGCGTACCAAGTTGCAGCAGTTCGCCGTCCCTCATTACTGCGATTCTGTCCGCTAATGTCATCGTTTCAATTTGATCATGAGTAACATAAACAATGGTGGTATTGAGCTTTTGATGAAGTTGTTTTATCTGAGTACGCATCTCAACACGAAGTTTAGCATCCAAATTAGATAAAGGTTCATCAAAGAGATATATTTTGGGTTTTCTTGCCAAGGCCCGTCCCATTGCAACTCGCTGCTTTTGCCCTCCGGATAACTGAGCAGGTTTTCTCTCCAATAGATCCTCTATTTGTAAGAGTTTTGCCACTCTATCAACCTCTTGATTGATCATGGTCTTACTCATCTTTCGAATCTTGAGCGCGAATTCAATGTTACCTCTTACCGTCATATTGGGATACAGCGCATACGACTGAAATACCATGGCAATATCTCGGTCTTTAGGCTCAACTTCGGCAACATCAATATTATCAATTAAAATTTCACCTGAGTTAATCTCTTCTAACCCAGCAATGGTATTCATCAAGGTGGATTTACCGCATCCTGAAGGGCCAACCAAAATCAGAAACTCTCCGGATTTGATACTGATATCAATGCCTTTAAGTGTCTCTTGTTCCGCATTACGGTAGGTTTTTCTGATTTTTTTCATTTGCAAAGTTGCCATGATTCTATCCTTTTACTGACCCTGCTGTTAAGCCACGAACAAAGTACTTACCTGCAAAGACATACACCACCAGAGTGGGTAATGCAGCGATTATAGCGGCTGCCATATCAACGTTGTACTCCTTGATCCCTGTGCTGGTATTGACTAAATTGTTCAATGCTACCGTTATCGGCTGTGTATCTGATCCGGAATAAACTACGCCAAACAAAAAATCGTTCCATATAGCGGTAAACTGCCAAATAACCGTAACCATGATAATCGGTGTTGATATGGGTAACAGAATCTTAAAGAAAATAGTAAAGAATCCAGCGCCATCAAGTTTAGCAGCCTTCACAAGTTCATCAGGAACTGAAATATAGAAGTTTCTAAAAAACAGGGTGGTAAATGCCAGTCCATAGATCACGTGCACCATCACCAATCCCGTAGTAGTATTTGCAAGTCCAAGCTTGCCTAAGGTTACGGCCATTGGAAGCAAAATGACTTGAAATGGAATAAAACAACCAAACAACAACAGACTAAACAACATGTCTGAGCCTCTGAATTTCCATTTACTGATCACATACCCATTGAGTGCACCTAAAATAGTCGAGATGGCCACGGCCGGGATCACCATTTTGAATGAGTTCCAAAAATAGCCTTTTATTCCTTCACACTTCACTCCCGTACAGGCAGATGACCACGCTTTTTCCCAGGCACCAAATACCCACTCTTGCGGCAAAGAGAGTAAATTACCCGCTTTAATATCTGGCAGTGTTTTAAGTGACGTGATGACCATAACAAACAGTGGCATCAAATAGATAATGCAAAAAAAGAGTAAAACACTGTATATAAAAAACCGTCCTAATGATTTAGACGAAATCATCACTTTTTATCCCTAAGTTCTGAATAGAGATAAGGCACCAATATCGCTAATATTCCAGCCAGCATCATCATGGCGCTTGCTGCACCTAAAGCGACTTGTCCCCTGGTAAAAGAGTGTGCATACATAAACAGAGCGGGTAGATCTGAAGAGTACCCTGGCCCACCTGAAGTTAGGGCTGTAACGAGATCGAAACTTTTGATAGCAATGTGCGATGTGATGATTACGGCACTAAAAAAAACGGGTCTTAAACAGGGCAAAATGATTTTTAGATAGATGGTGGTTAGTGGTGCACCATCCATTTTTGCCGCTTTAATTATTGAATCATCTATGCCGCGTAAACCAGCTAAAAACATCGCCATAACAAAGCCAGATGATTGCCATACAGCGGCGATGACGAGTGTGTAAATTGACATTTCTGCGTCGACTAGCCAATCAAAAGTAAAATCGTCAAAACCCCAGTCTCGAACCATCTTTTGAATGCCTAAACCAGGATTTAATATCCACTTCCACGCAGTACCAGTCACAATGAATGACAACGCCATTGGATAGAGATAGATGGTTCTAATCGCCCCTTCCTGTCGAATATTCTGGTCGAGAAAAATGGCAAGCAATACGCCCAATCCAAGGGAAATTACAATAAATAACAGACCAAAAATGGCCAAATTCAGTGAGGATGTTAACCAACGATCATTTTCTAGCAGTTTTTCGTATTGGATGGTTCCCGTGAAATTGAAAGCGGGAAGAAATCGAGCGTTAGTGAAAGAGAGTGCCGCTGTCCATAAAATGTAACCGTATATACAAACAACGGTAACCAACATCGTGGGCGCCATAACCAACTGAGGCAACCATTTTTGTAACCGATTAGACAGACGAACGCCTGCCTTAGGTTTGCTAAAGGCCCTATCCATTTGTAGTGCTCCATTGTTGAAATTTTGATGGTTAAAGCGATTGCCCTAACCATCATAATGCGATTCACACATAGAGTGTTTACATGGCAGATTTAACCGCTCTGGCTAACTTATCAGCAGCCTTAGTAGGATCCGCTGACTTGTCATTAAAGAAATTGGTAACGACATCATAGATTGCCCCTTGCGCATAACTCGTCGTTGAGAGTCCATGTGCCATACTTGGCACTAAATCTCCACTTTTTGCGCTAGATTTAAAGGTTGCCATTGAGTCCAGTGCACACTGATCAAATTTTGACATATCCATATCCAAACGTACTGGAATCGACCCCTTATTTAGGTTAAATATCTCTTGGAAATCTTTGGTTAAAATAGTTCTTGCCAGATCTTTCTGCGCTTGTTCATTGCTCTTATCCCCTAAATCAAAGAACGCAAAACTGTCGATATTGAAGGTGAATTGCCCCTCTGTTCCTGGCGCTGGTGCGCAAATGTAATCGGTGCCAGGTACTTTACCTGCTGCGGTAAACTCACCTTTGGCCCAGTCACCCATGATCTGCATCGCCGCTTCTCCATTAATCACCATTGAGGTAGCAACATTCCAATCTCGCCCCGGAGAGTTGCTATCAATATAATCATGGACTCGTTTAAATTTGGTAAAGACTTCGACCATTTTAGGACCAGAAAGTACCGTCATATTGAGATCAACAAAGGCTTTGCGGTAATCTTTAGAACCAAGAACATCTAGAGCCACAGCTTCAAAAATGGTCGCGTCTTGCCATGGTTGTCCACCATGCGCCAGAGCGATATAACCCGCTTTTTTTATCTTTTCTGCTTGGACAAAGAAATCATCCATTGAGGTAGGTACCGTCGCTCCAGATTTTTCTAATACAACAGGATTAGCCCACAACCAGTTAACTCTATGGACATTAACCGGTACAGCGACGTAATCACCTTTATGTTTCATGACCTTAGTGACCACTGAGGGAAGTATTGAATCCCACTTCTCTTTCTTTGCCACGTCATCCAATGTGGTTAAAAACCCTAAATTTCCCCACTCTTGGATATCGTGACCTTTAATTTGAGCCGCTGAAGGTGGATTTCCCGATACGGCACGTGTTTTAAGAACCGTCATCGCACTTTCACCGCCACCTCCTGCTACGGCAAAGTCTTTCCAACTGTGGCCCTGTTGTTCCATCATATCTTTCAGAACCGCTACTGACTTCGCTTCGCCGCCAGCCGTCCACCAATGTAGAACTTCAACCTCGCCTGACACGGCAATCGTCGGTAAAACCAGTGAGCTCGCTAAGGTAACTATTTTGAGAGTATGCTTATTATTCATCATTCTCTTCCATCCGTAGGGTTAATATCAGCAATTAGCGACTGATACCTTCATTGTAATGAATAAATCAGCGGCCGTTGTAACATAGTAATGTGGATTTGTAATAATTTGGTTACATCAGCTTTCGTTAATCACTCTCGGTATTGATATCGATGCTCTAAGGCCACCCGTGCGTACATTTGAAAGATTAAGCTCGCCTCCATGCCCACGAATGATGTTCTTTGAAATACCCAAACCTAAACCGTGTCCCTCTTTGGTGTGATCCATACGATAGTAAGGTTCAAACACATTGTTTAAATCGTTCTCTGGTATGCCCGGACCACAATCATCAATCGTGATCAAAAGGTAATCGCCGCTCTCTTTCACATCAACAAACACCGAACAGCCATATTTAACACCATTATCAATTAGATTAGATAAACAACGCTTCAGTGCTAACGGTTTGCAATGCAATGGCTGAATTGATTTTGCTCTTATAGAGACTCTTTCATGTTTTGTATTGTAGGTTTCGGCAATAAAACTCAACAATGTTTTGATATCAACTTCCATGATGTTTTCATGAATATCCGTGTCTTTTACACACTGAAGCGCACCTTTTACCATCATTTCAAGATCATCCAAATCTTGAGTGAATTTAGCCTCTTTAATAGGATCATCTATCAACTCGACTCTTAATCTAAGCCGAGTAATTGGCGTTTTTAAATCGTGAGAAATCGCACTGAACAGATGTTCTCTGTCCTGGATATATCGTCGTAAACGCAGTTGCATTCGGTTGAAAGCGCGAGTAGCAGTAATCAACTCAGAGGCACCTTCTTCAATTAAAGGTGCTTGATCAATGTCCATGCTCAAGTGGTTTGCAGCGTGAGCCAACTTCTTCAGAGGTTTGGTTTGTAACCGCACCATAATAAAGATAAATAGCAGTAATAGTGCAGTGATAAAGCCAAAAAACCAGATCTGTTGCGTGGTTAAAATGTCATCAGACAGCATCATGTAAGGCGCAGGTAGCACCGCCGCAATGTAGACCCACTCATTGGTGTCTAGCTCAAATTGCACCACTAAAATCGGAGGATAAAAAGGTTCTAAAGAGAGAGTATGGTGCGCCCATGACCTTGGTAAATCACTCAGCAAGATGTCATTTTTTAGTATGTGAAGGTTTTCTGGTCGCGAAAACTCCACTTTAATCACTTTCTGCCTAGGTAATTTTTCGGCTAACACCTCTTTAAAGGTTTGGATTGCAGCCTCTTTTAACTGTGTCGATTTAAAAGGCTCAATGATGATCTCCTCTTTATTAAAGGAGACAAAATAACGTGTGCCACCCGCATTTCGGAGTTGATCAAGTACTATATGGCGATACTCAATAGGAAGAGATTGGAAAAATGTCACTGTCGAGGTAAAGCTCAACGCCATGCTAGTTGATGCCGACTCTAACCCTTCTAATTCCCGAACTTTTGAGTGACTGTACCAAATAGCGGTTGCGATAAACTGAGCCAAAAAGACCGACAGCAAAGTTAACCATAGCATTCTTGATACGAGTGAATTAGGACGTAACCTATCTAAAAATAATTGCAGAGCATCAGTATTAAACATGTTTTACAGCAGCTAGAAACTGATAACCTGCGCCTCTCACCGTTTTAATCAGCTTGGAGTTTTTACCGTTATCATTCAATTGCTGTCGTAATCGACTTACTTGCACATCAATCCCTCTCTCTAATGGCAGCGCATCTCTACCTTTAGTCGTATTAGAGATTTTGTCACGATCAAGTATTTGATTCGGGTGGCTCAAAAATAGCATTAACAGAGAAAAATCACTGCCCGTCAATTCAACTTCTTTAGCACTGTTTTTATCATGTAATCGATGCGAAATAGTGTCCAACGACCAACGGTCAAACTCGATCACTGTCGTTGTTTCTAACTCAGTGGTATTTGATCGCCTAAGTACGGCTTTAATTCTTGCCAATAATTGCCTTGGACTAAATGGCTTAGCAACATAATCGTCGGCACCTATCTCTAAACCAATGATTTGGTCAGTTTCGTCTGAGACAGCAGTTAACATAATGATCGGTACATTTGACGTTTTGCGGATCTGTTGGCATAGAACAAAACCATCATCACCTGGCATCATGATGTCCATTAGAATCAAGTCGGGCATAAACTGGGCTAAATGACGCTTTAGTTCCACACCACCAGCGGCTAATGTTACATCAAACCCTTGTTTGGTTAGATACTCTTCTAACAACACACGGATCTCTTGATCGTCATCTACTACAATGATCTTTTTATTTTCAAACACTAATTCGTTATTCCTTTCGCTTGGAAATATAGATTTTTGTTATTGTCTATTGTAGTTATAAAGTCTGCTAATGTATTTGTTAATTGTTTAAAGAGTGAAGCACTTAACTAATCTGTCTTTAAGTTTATTTATCATAGGTTGCAAATAATACTGTATGAATATCCAATATTGTACCTACTATTGGATATTCATATGCACGCATATCAGACAAAATGCAGCTCACCACTCTCTTTTTCATTCAGCCCTGAGTTGAGATGGAAACAGTGCAGTGTTTGCCAGCAGATGGCTCTTTGTGAACAGTCCATCGGGGCAACTAATGTATGGATAAAAGCAAAATTGGGTGTTGCAAAACAAGTTTGGCGCTGCGAACAGTGCACACCAGGTAGAGAGTGGGATTGAGGAAATACAACTATTTATCATTTTGGGGTGTAAAACGTCAGCCAGTTGATTACTATGGCTCTATTCTGACTTAACGAAGATTATTATGAAGAAGATTGCTGTTTTTGTAGATGTACAAAATATTTATTACACCACTCGCCAAGCTTTTGGCCGACAGTTTAACTATCGTAAGTTTTGGGACCGTTTAAGTTATGAAGGTGACGTGGTGTCTGCAACTGCTTACGCTATTGCTAGGGCTGATGACGGTCAAATCAAGTTTCAAGATGCACTACGGCACATCGGCTTTAATGTAAAACTGAAACCCTTTATCCAACGCAGTGACGGCTCCGCTAAAGGTGACTGGGATGTGGGTATCGCAGTTGATATCATGGAGATAGCCCAAACAGTAGATACCATCGTATTACTATCTGGTGATGGCGATTTCGATCTGCTTCTTGATAGAGTGAATCAGAAATACAGTGTGACAACCGAAGTTTATGGTGTCGAGATGTTAACCGCTAAATCTTTGATTAAAGCAGCATCAACGTTTCACCCTATTGAACACGACCAACTGCTTTAATCACTGTTAACTTACTGACGTTCTTCTCTCTATTTCGACCCGATTACGTCCATTTCTTTTCGCTCGATACAGTGCATTGTCTGCTTTGATAATGCACTCTTCCATGGCAATACCTTCATACTTAATAAGCCCAAACGACGCCGTTACATTCATCATTTTTGGCCACGCATGTTTTTCAACATTTTTTCGTAATTGATTAGTGCATTGATGCGCCTGAATGAAGGGCATTCCTTCATAAATTATCAAAAATTCTTCACCTCCCCAACGGATGATGAGCGTTGAATCTGGCAATGACTGAGTCAAGAGTTTACTAAAATCAACCAACGTTTGATCACCAATAGCATGGCCATGTTGATCATTGATATTTTTAAAATGATCGATATCCGCCATAGCAACGGTTACTTTCGTTCCAAGTTGATATTGTTCTTTAAAGTACTGGTATAAAAGCTCGATACCGTTTCTATTACGTAAACCTGTCAGAGGGTCCACCGACACTTTTTCTTCTAATTGTACAATCGCTTCTTTTAGCTGCTCTTTTTTGTTTTGCGCCAAAATTAAATTTGCCCGCATTATATAGATGGTTGAACTTACATACACAATACCAAAGCCAATCCAAATCAACAGCAGCGTCCACAGCATCTCATCTTTTGGTAACCATTTACCATGAAAAGTGATGCTGTTGATTTTGATTATATAGGTTCCCGGTTTCACCGTGTTTCCTTCACTACCAGAGATACCAAGTTCAATCGCGACGGTATTACTAAAATCGACCCCTGTCTCTTCTAAGCGATGTGTATATTGGTTGATCCACCAACTCGGAACATTAAAATAGTTAAGCGGAATACGTTTACCCTTAATCATATACTCAGGGTCAAATTCCATCTGATTAAATTTGTTTGATAAAGGGTCGTTGGTACTGTACATATTATTGTAATTTCGAGCATACAATCGAATTAACTGCCCAGCAGGCCCTTTATAGTCAATATCAAACTCAATCGAATCAAACTTTGATAGATCATAACCAATTGAATTATCATTGCTTTTAACCTTAAATGACACCTCACAATAAGGCGTTGGATGCTTTGCTTTAATATCACATTGGAGGACGAGTGTATCCCCAAGTGTGGTCAAAAAACCTGTGGATGAGCCGCCATAGAATTGGTCAGTATTCACCACTTTTTTATATGGAGAAGCGCCATTCAAAACATAGGTTTGATTAAATGTATAATGGTAGCCCACCAAGGAGATCATGGTTGCTGCAATTAACGCTAGAAAAGCGTAGACAGTATATTTTTGATTCATTCAGTCTTATTACCAAATCAAATGACACTAACTACATATATATGCCAAGAAAATTAATTAATGTTGTAACAATCTATTATATTCAACAATAGTCGTGTTATGAACAAATTCATGTCAACTTTTGTAGTATTGGTACAATTTTGAGTATTTAAACGAAATTGACACCTAGCTCACACACACCTATTGCTTTCATTTATACTACTTCCATACGGATACATATAAGATCACCTCATTTTGTCTCTTTTTTTTAAGAAGCTTAGATTATGAAAATAAATATCTCTCTATTCCTAGTTGCGACGGCCCTGTCATTCAATTTACTGGCCGCCCCAAATAATGACTTCTTGGCTGGAAAAAGCCTATATAACCAAAACAAAACTTCTGAAGCGCTTGCGGTTTTTATTACTGCTGCAAAAGCGGGTTCTATCGATGCTCAAAATCAAGTAGGGACTATGTATGCTAAGGGCATTGGTACGGATATTAATTATGACCATGCATTAATTTGGTATCGGGCAGCAGCGAGAAATAATAGTCCTGAGGCACTTTATAACATAGGTAAACTGTACCAACAGGGGCTTGGCGTTGAACAAGACTCACGGACTGCTGTCCAGTGGTATAACCGAGCGTTAGAGTTTAATTCACCGGATGCCGCCAACAATTTGGCTGACATGTACCTTGAAGGTATTGTCGTGCCACAAGATCACAAGAAAGCGGAACAGCTGTTTATTCAAGCTTCTGAACTCGGCAGCACAATGGCGCAGCGAAATCTTGGTTTTTTATATTTTAACAATTCGGGTATTAAACAGGATATAGACAAATCCTATTTCTGGTTCGCTATCGCGGCTGCAAATGACTATCCAGATGCTGCTCAATACCGTGATTTCATCGCATCCAAGCTCACCAAAAAGAGATTACTCAAAATAGAGCAGCAAGTATCTGAGTGGATTAAGACGAATGAGAACAATCAAGAAAACGTTCATACAGATGTAAATCAGTCTGACGTTTAATTTAACCTCATTTTTTTATAAAGAATAAAAAAGCTGCCAATTGGCAGCTTTTTTAATGGTTTGATTAACGGATTACGCATCGACCAGTTCAAGCTTCTCAATACGCGCTGCGGATACTTTAAACTCAGGTATCTTGGCATACGGATCAAGATTAGAGCTTGATGTCAATGCATTGGCTGGTGCTTCAGCAAAGTGGAAAGGAACAAATATAACCCCTGTTTGCATTCGTTTTGTTACAAACGCAGGCGTTTCAATGACCCCTCTTCGTGATGACACTCTGATCATCTCACTATTACTGATGTTTAAACGTTCAGCATCTTCAACCGAAATCATAACTCTTGGTCCCGCTAGGTTATTTAACCCTTTGGTTTTACGTGTCATGGTTCCCGTATGGTATTGCTCTAACAGACGGCCTGTCGTGAGTACCATTGGGTACTCCTCATCTGGCCTTTCTGCTGCATACTTAAACTCAATCGCTGCGAGCTGGCCTTTACCACGCAGAATTTGTTCCGTGTGCATAATTCGAGTGCCACTTCCGTCTACTTCACGGCAAGGCCACTGAATACCCTCTTCACCAATTCTGTCCCACGTTATTCCCGTATATTGTGGCGTCACATCCGCAATTTCTTGCGTTATTTCAGCCACCGATTGGTAGTTCCATTTGCCACCCATTGCATTGGCAATGTCTTGAATGATCTTCCAGTCTTCACGAGCTTCACCTGGCGCTGTCAGTGCAGGATTCAAACGTTGAACTCGACGCTCTGTATTGGTGAAATGTCCCGATTTTTCCGCAAATGAGTAAGAGGGAAGTACCACATCAGCGTAGTGCGCGGTTTCAGTCATAAATATATCTTGCACCACTAAGAAATCAATGTTTTCTAATGCTTCAATCACATGAGCTTGGTTAGGATCACTAAGTACGGGATTCTCCCCCATAATGTATAAACCATTGACGCTGCCGTGATACGCGCCTTCTATAATTTCGGTTAGTGTTAACCCTTCTTCTTTTGGCAGAGTGTCTGAGTCCCATGCTTTGGCGAATTTTTCCTGTATTTCTGGTTTACTCAACTTCTGATAACCAGGGTAATTATTAGGTAGCGCCCCCATATCGCAGGCACCTTGAACATTTGATTGCCCTCTGAGTGGATTAATCCCTCCGCCTTCAATACCTATATTTCCACACAACAGCTGTAAATTAGCTACAGAGCGCACATTATCATGCCCTGTCGTGTGCTGAGTAATACCCATAGAATAGTATATAGCCGTTTTTTCTGCCGTGCCAATTAAGCGAGCCAACTCTATAACGTCTTTTGCTTTCACACCGGTGATCAGCTCAACATTTTCAGCCGAATATTTCTGATCCGATACTTCATCTCTTAGTTCTTCAAATCCTTCACACTTTTCAGCAATGAAGCTTTCATCCTGCCAACCATTGATGATGATTTGATGCATGATGCCGTTTAATAACATCACATCAGTGCCAGGTCGCTGCGCAACATAAAGCAAAGCATCATCTGCAATTTTGATTTTTTTCGGATCCGCTACAATCAATCTAGCGCCATGATGACGAATTGCCTGTTTAATGTGTGACCCAATGATCGGGTGCGCTGACGTCGTATCAGAACCAATAATGAAAATCACATCCGAATGTTTAATGCTCGGAATATCATTAGTCATTGCCCCACTTCCTAATGAAGCTTCAAGGCCTGTTACGGTCGTGGAATGACACAGTCGTGCACAGTGGTCTAAGTTATTTGTTTCGAACTCTCTGCGAACCAATTTTTGGAATACATAATTGTCTTCATTGGTGGTTTTTGCTGATGAGAAACCCGCCAGGGCATTACTGCCTTTGCTGGCCTTAATCGAGCTAAACTTATCAGCAACTAGATTGATCGCCTCTTCCCAGCTTGCTGGTTGAAGTACGCCATCTTTACGAATCAACGGTACATCCAGACGTTGCTTGCTTTGAATGAAATCAAAACCAAAGCGCCCTTTCACACACAACATACCTTCATTGACTGGTGAATTTTTACTGCCTTGTATATAGCGAATTTTGTTTTTGGCATCATCGACAAACATGGTCAACTTACAACCCACACCACAATAGGTACAGATAGTATCGACCTGGCGTAGCATCTCAACGCGGCCTTGTGATTTGTCTCTTGCATCAACCAGAGCCCCAACTGGGCACGCTTGAACACACGCGCCACACTGAACACAGTTGGAGTCACCCATGTTGAAGGTATTATCAAAACCAGGACGACACTGCGGACGACCCGCACTTGAACCATCTTCATTTTGTTCAAACTTAATCACATTATGAACGTTCGTTTCATTACATACATCAACGCACTGACCACAACTAATGCAGCGGTTTCTATCAAATACAATGAATTCAGACGAATCATCTATAGCGAACTTTTTACGATCTTCGGCAAACAGATCCTCACTTTCCACCTTATACTCAGTGCCAAGGTCTCGAAGATCACAGTTAGTATTGACTTGACAAGCACACTCTAAGCAGCGTTCTGCTTCTGCAATGGCATCTCTATTGTCAAACCCAGTTTCAACCTCTTCAAAGCTTTGTTCTCGTTGAACTGTTGTCAGTTCAGGCATCACTTTACGCATCACTTTCACGATATTTTGATACTGCGTGGTTTCAACTTGCGCTGTCTTTTTCTCTTTCTGAGAGTTAAAAGCTTTAACCGGAATGTTTTCCATATCACCGTTAAAGAAACGGTCTATCGCTTCGGCCGCAATGCGCCCATCAGCAACCGCTTCAACAGCTGTCGCAGGTCCGCGTCTAAAGTCACCAATACAGAAAATATTGTTAATACCAGAGTGCATGGTGTCATCGTTAGCATCAGCTGTTAACCAACGTGTTAATGGCAACTCAAGCTCTTCTTTTTCTAAGAAACTGACATCTGGCTTTTGAGATACCGCTGGAATGACCGTATCAAATGCTTCGGTGAAGTACTCTCCAGTCGGTTCTGGACGGCGGCGTCCTGACGAGTCAGCCTCACCAAGTGCCATTTTTTCGAGTTTAATGGCAGTCACACGGCCATTACTGTCTGCAATGTTCTCAACAGGATTGGTTAGGTAATGGAATTTTACCCCTTCATGTTCAGCTTCTACAATTTCATACTCTTCTGCGGGCATTTCAGCACGCGTTCTGCGATAGATAATGGTGGTATCTGCCCCAGTTCTCGCTGCTGTTCTAGCGCAATCTATCGCGGTATTACCACCACCGATGACAGCGACTTTCTTACCCGTTGTATAACTCTGTACCGTAGTGAAATCTTTTAAGTAATCCACCCCTAGATAGCAACCATCTAAGTCACTGCCTTCATATTTCATATCAACGGCTTGAGAAGCGCCAATCGCCATACAGACGGCATCAAACTCTTGAGTTAACTGACTTAAACTAAAATCTGTACCTAGGTGTGTATTCAGCTCAATGGTCATGCCATTTTTACACATGATCTCTATCTCTTTATCCAAGATAGATTTCGGTAATCGATACTCAGGAATACCATATCTTAACCAACCACCTGCTGCAGGCATCGATTCAAGTACCGTTACTTCATACCCTTCGTTTGTTAGGTAGTAACCACATGTCAGTCCTCCAGGCCCACTGCCCACAACCGCAATCTTTTTACCTTTAGCGGCTTTTTTCGGTGGCGTGTAACTCTCTTGAGCATGCAAATCAATGTCTGACGCATGGCGTTTTAGTTGGCGAATCGCAATGGGTTCATCGACCAAACCACGGCGACACTCTGTTTCACAAAATGCGGGACATACACGGCCAATCGACAGAGGCATAGGAAGGGTGCGTTTAATCACTTCGACCGCTTTTTGGTGCTCATTTTGCGCAATAAAATGAAGGTATGATTGAACATCTACACCAGCAGGGCACGCAGTTTGACAAGGAGCTAAACAGTCTGCGTAGTGATCAGAGAGAATGTTACTTAATGCCGTTTGTCTATGGGTGGTGAGCGCTGGTGATTGCGTGTTAATGATCATTCCAGGTTCTGCGGTCAATTCACAAGAGCGTTTTATTTCTCCATCAACTTCAACGACACACACATCACAGGCGACTTTTTCACCCTTGGTATTAAGACCGCAAAGCGATGGAATATCGATATCATGATCTTTCGCTACTTGCAGTATGGATTTGGATTCAAATACATCTATATTAATGCTATCTATTATTATTGATTTCATTGCTTACTCACTATTGCATTTGCCATTTTATCTATTATTTTAGGCAAGGAGAGTTGGGGATTATTGATTTTATTTTGTTGATAATACGTTTCGACCGTGATCTTATCTTTGATTTAAAACAGGGATAAAAGATATTTTCTGATTATGACCCACTAACAAACTTCACCTCTGTCACATAACAAAAAAAGAGTCCAAAAAGGACTCTTAATATACTTCTAATTAGGTACTAAACTACTGTTCATTCTCGATTTGATAACATCGATACACTGCCAAGGCTAAATAGAACAACAGTGAAATATAGTGCCGAACTCGTCGCGATGGATGCAATGCTGCTAGCCGAGATCAATTCTGATAACAAACTCGCACCATAAATGATCGCTATGACGCCAGTGAGACTAAAAAAGAGCACTTTAAGTTTACTACTTCGCTGTATTGGTGGTGTGTACTTGGCGAATGATTGAACACTTAACGCTACCGCAATCGCCGCTGCCGAAATATAAATACAACTGGCAATATGAAGCGATATGCCGACCAATCCAATACATGCAGCAACAATCCACCAAAATATTGGAGAAGCTAATATTACATCGGTTGAATGATTAGGTTTACCTTCAAGC
>JAESQY010000065.1 GCA_016764915.1 Aliivibrio sp.
AACACGCATGAGACAACAAATACGATTGCTATTCCCATATCAGTTAGCTTTGGCTGATACTTTATTCTTACGCGTAGTGATTGGTTTTCTGCTTGCAACTAGCGCTTCCAGCTGAACATCAAGTTCACCAGCAATTACCGCATCACGCAGAGTTTCCAGCGTTGTAACCGTCTGCTCAATAGCTCCAACTTCAACAGAGGTGTTATCATTACCAAGAGGAATAAGACGGTTGCCATCACGTAGAGAAATCATCCAAGCACCATGCTGGTTCTTCCACCACCATTTGCGAACAGGGCGCTCTGTTGTAATCAGAGCTTTATCGCCTGTTTCTTCGTTACGAACCCAGCGTTTGATTTCCTCCATAAACTGCTCATCACGCAATTCAGCTTCCGCTACGCTAATCTGTTGCTCTATACGATTAAGCAGCTTGATGCGTTTGCGAGCCAATGGCGTAATTGGCTCACGTGGTGAAGTAGCAGTAAGTGTTAGTTTTGATAGAATGGACATAAAAGACCTCTTTTTGTTGCAGAGGCTATGACCATTTAAAGCCGTTTCTTAAGAAATGCGACCGCTTTATCGGCTTGGATATCAATCGGACAACTTCAGTTCACCAAATTTTTGATAAACTCGTTATTTGATGCATTCTGCATCAAATTTAGTAATCGTTTTTTCGGAGCTTATCCTGTCGAAGTTACTTTCATAGTACGGAATTACTGATATTTACCACGACAGCAATTTGAATTTTAACAGATTGAAGTGCAGCAATGACATTTATTCAATATCACTTTGTCATCGAAGCAATGCCGCAGCCACTTCGACACTTGCAGCAGTTCTCAAGAGAGAGACATCTGAATATGATTTACCAATAATCTGCAGTCCAAGAGGTAAGCCTGACTCAGAAGCAGCGACAGGAAGACTAATAGCTGGCAAGCCAACAAGATTTACCGCCACAGTATATATATCTTGCAAATACATATCCACGGGGTCTGCGGAATGTGCCCCCAAACTGAATGCTGCATTGGGAGTGGTCGGCATAAACAACACGTCTACCTCAGAAAAAACCTTTTCAAATTCATTTCGTAATTTATTTCGAACTTTCTGTGCTTTTAGATAATAAGCATCATAATACCCAGAGCTCAAGCTGAAGGTACCTAACATAATTCTGCGCTCAACTTCTTCTCCAAAGCCTTCGGAACGAGTATTTTCATACATCGCAGTAACATCATCGCAATGAGGCGTCCTGTAACCATATCGAACGCCATCATATCGGGCTAAATTTGAGGATGCTTCTGATAGAGCAATTATGTAATATGCGGGAAGAGAGTACTTGAAAGTTGGGATAGAAAGTTCCGTAATTTCGGCATTTAGATGGTTTGCTATTTCTCTGCAAGATTTCCAAATTCTATTAGCTTCATTCGTCACTCCAGCTTCCATAACCTCCTTAACAAATCCTATGCGAAGGGGGCGAGGGGAAGTGTTAATCGCTGCTTCGAACCCTTGAAGTTTTTTAGGATAAGAGGTTGAATCCTTTTCATCAAATCCTGATATCACATCCATTAAAATGGCGGCGTCTTGCACACTCTTTGTCAAGACACCTGCTTGGTCGAGTGATGACGCATAAGCCACAATCCCCCATCGTGAGCATACACCGTATGTTGGTTTGAAGCCAACAATGCCACAAAAACTTGCAGGTTGACGTATTGAGCCTCCCGTATCAGTACCTATTGCACCAAGCGCTAAATTTGCAGCTACTGCAGCAGCAGAACCGCCAGAAGAACCTCCTGGAACCAATTTTTGTGTATTTTTGCTATAGCCTACGGGGTTAATTGTAGCACCAAAATAACTTGTTTCTGTGGAAGACCCCATGGCGAACTCATCCATATTCGTCTTGCCAATTATGACAGCTCCCGCATCACGAAGTTTTTTTGTAACAGTTGATTCATAGGTCGGAATGAAGTTTTCCAGCATCTTGGAAGCAGCAGTGGTGCGAATGCCCTTGGTACAGAAATTATCTTTAACAGCAATAGGAATCCCGTCCAATGGCAATGCCTTTCCTCTAGAGATTCGCTCATCTGAGCGCTTAGCACTTTTCATAGCCTCATCTCGCAACTCGGTAATGAATATATTTAAATGCTTATTCTGCTCCATTTCATCCAAAAAACTTGTTATTGAATCAACTGCCGATGACTTTTTGTTTAACAGCCTCTCTCTTTGTTGAAAGATTGTTCTCTTTATAGGATTCAAAATATTTTGGGTGTTATTTTTATCTATAAAATTCATATTTTTTGCACTACCTAAGGACACATGTGAGTTTCTAAGTGAACCTATGCTTTAGTAAACAAGGATAGGGATAAGCTAGCCATTCCAAATGATATTCCTTTAGACGGTACGAATGTAAGCGTTACAACGCTGTCACCAATAATATCACGTATCTGATCTTTTCTCAGTTGTTCAACGATTTGGGCTTGCATCCCGTCAACTAGTCGAATTTTGCAAATCAAATCAGGATGGGCATCTTTTTCTAGATCGTCACGGTTTGAAGACGGCCGATTCATAAAAACCCCGAGATAGCCATTATCCGTACCATCACCTGAAAATTCAAGGCCTTCAATACGTAAAACCGCGCTACTTAGATCAACGGACTTAAACCGACCATCAGGTTGAGCATATTGGCTCATTTCATTCTTTAACATTCCTTTTGAGAAAAAAGGGCCGATTTGATACTTCAAATCAAATAGATTTTGAGATTGTTCTCCTCTTTGGTCAATCTGCATTTGAAGCTTTATCTGGTCGCCAACATTTGCTCCCATTGTAACCATCATCTTTGTAAGAGCAGCTTCAGGCGTCATGTCTAGGCCTGATATTACACCAGCATCCAACAATCCTACACTTGCTGCATATAAACCCATCTCCACAGCGCCCTGTGGACATTGAGTAATATTTAGGACCACTTTTCCATCATCGTTAATTGCTTTATCAAGCGTATTCAAGAACTCCGAATTATCGGGTGCATTACCCGTGCCATAAGTTCTTAAAACAACCCCCTTTAGGCTTTTTGGTTCCAAAATTCTAGAAATATCCTTTGCCTGGAAACCAGGAAACAATGATATATCCATTACATCAGTAACCAAGTTCATGTTTGCACGAAATTTTCTTCCAGCAGGCGGAGCTGGCCTGATCTGATTTTCAAATATTCTAACATGCTCACCAATTTCGCCTAGTGGTGGGCAATTAGGTGTATCAAAACCGGTCCAAGCGCTAGCACTCATCTTTCGAGTCCTGCACCCCCTTAGTATCCGATCAGCGAACACCACTACGACTTCGGGAATATGCGGCAAACCACTAGCTTTAGAAGCAGCCACCTGCAATGCGTGTCCGTAGTTTAGTTTGGCATCAGTACGTTCTTCTGGTAAGGGCAGTTGAGATCCAGTTATCACAACTGGCTTTGCTAAATTTTCAAACATAAAACTCATGGCAGAGGCCGTATAAGATAATGTATCTGTTCCCTGAATTACAACAAATCCATCAAATTCATCGTAGTGCTCTTCAATTTTTTTTGCAATTAACTTCCAATCATCCGGTGTCATTGAAGATGAATCCAAAAGATCTGAGACCGGAAAAGAATCTATCTTTACATATGTATTTTTAACAAATTTGCTGGATCTAGGAATCTTATTTTGCAGTTCGTCCAATGTCATCGGAATGAGAGGGTTTCCAGGTATATCCTCGGCCTTTTTCATTCCAAAAGTTCCGCCAGTGTACAAAACATACACTTTGGATAAGATTGTTTTCCCGTCAATCTGATCATCATACGTGTCAATAATTTTGGACTTTAGTATGTCAAGTTCATCCTCGACAGTTTCAATTCCAATATTTTTCTTGGATATTGCTTTTTTTGCATCAGCAAACAGTGAATCTAGTTCTTTTTGATCTGTCATAATAGCTCCAAATCCGTCAAATATTTCAAATAACTGACTACAATTCATCCATTTCGTCAACAAAAACCGTATCCATCAGTTTTCGCACAATATCCATTTGTTTTGTCGAAATCCCATCATTCAAAGACGTTCCACTCGTCGCTTGTGCTAGTGCCCATCTAAATTTCACCATCGCCGCTGAACTGGTCATATTGCCAGTCGGAATAGCCCCAGCTCGAATTGCACTCAAACCCGGAGCATAGTGTGTGTCAAAGGTTGAATTGGCAGGAAATTGACTGGTGATAATGACGGGCGTACCGTTCTTCGTTGCTCGTTCAATAAAGTCCCCAAACCCATATTCTTCCCAATCCGGAACATTCCCCGCACCAAAAGATTGCAGAACGATTCCTGTGCAATTACCCTCTAACAGCGGATACAATGAAGACGGAAGTAGACCAGGAATTAGGCCTACTTGAACTATTCCCTCACTAAAACTCGGCCTAAAGTCGACTGCCTCACGTTCTTTAGATTTTCTTCTGGCAGAGGGGTGAATCAGAATGCTTTCGGTGATATCGGCAATTGGATAAATCGCGGGAGATTCAAATGCATCAAACTTTCTTTCATCTTTCTTCTGTGTCCTACACCCTCTAAACACAAAATCTCCAAATGAGATAACCACCTCAGCAATATCTTCCATAGCAATGCGTGCAGCTCTAAGAAGATTTATTCGTGCATCGCCATGTTTTACTGTCGGCACGGTTTGGGCCCCAGTAAAAACGATAGGCACATTTAAATTGCGCCCAAATGCAAATGCCAGTGCAGATGCCGAAAAATGCATCGTATCTGTACCGTGAGCAATTACAAACCCTGAGTACTTTTGTTCATCAATTTTTTCTTTTATTGATCGGGCCATTTTGGTCCAATCGGATGGTACAATATTTGTGCTGTCTTTATTCATTATTGGGAAGAAATCGAAATCTACCAAATCTACGAGCTCCGGTGCAACTTCAAGAAAATCTGCCGGGTTTTTCGGGGGACGAAGCTCCCCCTTTTCGTCGGCAACCATACCTATTGTACCACCAGTGTACACCAAACATATCTTACTCATATTCTATCTGCCCTAAAAAAATGGGATACCACCATCACACTAAGAATTTTCAGTTACTGATACTGAGTCAGCCAAAACGAGACTAAACGATAAAGTATGATCTCTGACAGGAATGGCCCCCACGTCAAATTCTATATTGTCCATACTCTCAACAGTTACACTCAAGGGTCTTTTCAAGCGACCTTCATCCATATCCCTTTGGACCATTGTCTGAATATTCTCTTGAATATAGCCTTCTAAAAACTTTAATGCTGTGGGTTCAATCTCCTCTTTGTCGCTAACCAAAAAACACGTTTTCCAGATAAATCTTCCCTTTTTTCCAGGTTTCTCAAATGACGCATGCATTTGGCCAAAGCCTGCATCTGTACTATCGTAGTGACACCATTTCTCTACACATTTTTTGTAATTGTCTTCGTTTTCAATTTTGTCACCTGCAATAAACCCATTTGCGAAGCTAATGCCGACATTTCTACCCGCCCCCCAAAAAACACTAATCTCATTTTCTCGAACAGACGTTTGCAAATCATCCAAGATAGAATTGAACTCGGCGAACAGGTTTTGATCAAGATTTCCTTCACTTTGTTTGATTTGCTCCACAACACCAAACAGTTTATCGTTTAATTTGTTCGTGGTTTCTCTTTTGCCGCCCATTTGAGAGGATAGGCTATTCATTATTAAGCGAATGCTCTCCGTCCGCAAAAGGACATTCGGGTTTTGATCTTTGTTCAAAATCCTTTCATATTGGTCTTTTTGAAAATTTGCATCCCTCCTTTTTTCCGTTATATTTTGTGGCAACAACCTCTCGAGCCAAGACTCGAAATCCGTTTCAAAAATACCATCCGGATATTTGATACCATCAGTGATTTTGCTAAATATTTTCGCTAAATCCTCCATGTATTCAGGATACCAAAGTTTGTTACCGCTATGGTCCTCAAAATTGGCGTCGCCCAAATCACCAATCAAACTTTCATCAATCGTTGCAAGTGATACTTCTTGAATTGTGAATATCGTCTCTTTTAACGGATTGTTCTGAGTTTTGGATTCAACAGATTTTGCTCCCAACTCTAACCGTTCTCGATCAAGTTTTTTAATGTTTAGATTAGTTACAAGATCATTCAAAACAGCATTTTTGCCAAGGCTTTCAGGGGGAATTCGACAAACAATAGGAATAATAGATACAGCATTATCTGCATCACCACGTACAGTGTTCGAGGCTTGACTAACAGATGCCCACATTCTCAATAAATTTGATACGCCTTCGTAATTGTTTGGAAACATCAACACTGCTGTATCACACCAATAGTATAGTGGTACGCAAGCATATTCTCTGGCTGATTTACAATCAATTATCAGAAAATCAGTGGTTTCAGGTGCACCTATGTCTCCCTTTTCATCCTTTAAGTCTTCTTCTGAGGAAAAAAGCCTTGCAAGCACACGCTTTTCAAGTGCGAAACTACTTTTGTGTTTGTGTAAATGGAATTTCCCAAATTGGGCATAGTCAGATCGCGCGACGGAGAAAAAATCGTTAAACCAAAAAGAATTTAGATTCCACCAATACCGATCATTGTCGGCCCCCGCCGAAATTATTTTGAATGGATTGTCTTCTCCTCCTGCATTGAAGGCGACATTTTGTAAGTACTTAACGCGATCAACAAATGCTTCCGTGTCTTTTATATTGGATAAACCATTAGTATTTTCACCAAGGTTTTCATGATCATAAAAATACGATAGATAATCAACATTACCACCACTTGAGAATTTACGTGGATCGTCACCGGTTCCTGGTTTCAGCCAAATGCCTGGTGCGTCAAAATCCAACTCTAACAGCACAACCTTTTGGCCAGCGATTGACAACGCCTTAGCAAAATTTAGCGCAGCATTTGTTCTTCCAACACCGCCCTTATAAGAGTGGAACGCAACGGTTTTCATTTCTTCTTGCTCCAATTTCTCAGATGTCATAAAACTGAATCTTCAGTATCTAACAATTTTAAAAAGCCCTCAGCGGCAACATGTAATTCAAGTAAATGTTCGGGTGGCAAATGTGAACGTTCAAATTTATTCTTATTGGACAAGTTTGACATCGACACAATGGCTTCCAATGAGCGTGCACCATGCTTATATTTATCCACCATCAAAAAAGCTCTCAATACCCCCTTGTCAATGTTTAAGTTCTTACCAGTAAACAGCTGATTATTCGACCGCTCAAGGATGGAGCGTAACAAAATGGCGCGCCTAATATAATATACCACATCTTGTTGAGGGTTTTTCGAAGTATTGATTTTCTTGTTGGGCCCAATTATATCAATAAAGCCGCTTAATCGACTCGCGAAGTCTGGAACCTTGTTTTTCCGATACTCGCCTTCTTCTGTCGAATCTAAAGGTATGTCACTGAAATCAGCAAGCGATTCTTTTGTCCCTCCTGCAAACACAAAAATAACTTTTCCAAGGTCGTGTGAGGAATTTTCGTCCCGAAATTCCCCATCTTGCATAGGTGCTAGAAAATATTTTAGCCATTTACCCTTCCCAGATGGGCCATCTGAGTCAAATTCATCAAGAAACACGACTGGAATTTTATTTCCAATCACATCATTCCGAACGCCCTGTAAAGAGGATGCTAATTCCGAAATAGAATCAAGCTGGGCTACATTCATCTCATGAAAATTTTCAGAAATTACGTTTGGAAAAATTTTCCGTATTTCGCTAATTAACTGTTTAACGGAAAATGACTTTCCACAACCTGGGGGACCAAATACAGCAATTGAAAGAGGTTTATTCGAATTTCTATCTTTGACAAATTCGACTATTCTTCGAAAAACACTTCGTAGGTTTTCAATTTCATTTCGATCGACGGTGAGAAGATTACCAAACTTTGCCCTACACAACCCACTCCCAACAGTAGCATCAATACCCTTTCGTACAATGGCTTTTGCAATATCTTTGGCGTTGTTCTCCACTCCTGCCGTCATGGAAACATGGTTTAGTTCGTGAAATGCTCGAGTTTTTAGGTCGGCTTCACTCACATTATCCTGCACCTTGTCAGAACCCAAACCAAGTCGATTGACTTTAATCGTATTGACGCCGCGTTCTAAAAGGTACTTACGGTCAAAAACAACGAATGGATCGCTTCCACTTACTTTCTGACCAACTTTTTTATAACCGTTCACATAATTTCGTTTGATCGCCACAATTGCCCGCTTTATCATTAACTCGTCGATTTCGTAGCCGTTTTCCAGTAAACTTAGGATAATTGAACCGCAAAATACCTCCGATGAGCAGTGGACCCGCCCCTCCAACTTCGCCTCCAATTCCCCTTCATAAGATTGAGGGTCAAAAAAGAATTGAACACTATCACTTTTTTCGCGCTCCTCGTCATCATTGCGAAAAAACAACGCCCCTTCGTAGCCAATACGAATAACAACGTTGGAAAAACAATCTGCAACATTTGTGTTGCGGGTACCTTTTTTTGTTTTTGTAAACGGGTCAACCTTCCCAAATTTAAAGACTTTTTGCAGATCGTAAAAAGTCCGCTCCCACGAAATACCTTTGCTAATTACTCTCTGTGATTTTCTCAATTGGACTATATCCGTAATCAACAGACTTTCTTTGCCCAGTTCACAGATTTTGCGAATGAAGTCTGAATTGTCCCTAATAATTTCCAAAGGGAGAAACACCAACACAATACCAAATTTATGCTCTGCATCTGTCAGTTGTGTGACTTGTGACGATATTTTCTGGATGTCCAGCAATTCTTTTGCTTTACCATTAATAACTCTCTCACAACCAAACAATACAAGGATATCTTGATCCGTCGCCAATATCTTCGGCGAGCATTGAGTTCGGTTGATTTCCTTTTCTTCAATCTGAAATCTGTCGTTGTCAGAACTAACCAATTGCATTGGCCCAGATGACTTTTGATTTCTGTTTTTCACCGCAGTTCGTGTAGTGATTATGGATGTGTTTATCGGAGTTGTATTCGGCTCAGTATTTATGAATGGTCGCAATTCACAAATAGAATTATCGCTGTCGAGGTGTGTATTAATAAATTCTGCAATCAATTCGCAACCGGTTGAAATACAATTTGTTTTGGTAAAAAAATCCCCATTCCCTTCATTCTCAGTCCACTCAAAAATGAGTCTTGATTCTTCACCCAATAAAAATACCGTCATCAAATGTATCCAATACACAACTATTTTGAGAAAGTTGAATTTTAACTCCCCCATTTTCAACAAGGCTTTTTTTGTAGCCTGTGCTACAAAATGGAATTACTTCATACGCAGCCATATTGGTCATTTAATTGTTGCGAGTCCATAGTTGTGAAAGGAGAACTGTCAATTTAAGAACAAAATTATCGCACCTTGTAAATAGAGATGGTGTAATCAATACTTATGTGTGACGCCTTAAAATCAAACAGGTAGAATTTAATTGCCAGCCTAACACACCGAAACCAGCAAAAATAAACCGCAAGAATTTTGGAATCCACTACAAACTGTTTGGTCATGATAATTCCGATGTCGAAATGTATGGAGTTCTCAAAACTTTATTTAATCAAGTTTTTCTTTGAATTCATCAAGATGTGCGAATGCGGTTTGCAGCAAATTATATCGTGACTTTGCACCTCTGAACTGACGTATATCAGCAGCATTTGCGATTTCGTCTGCAATCGTGTTGTGCACCATTGTGAGCTTCGAATTCAGATGGTCGATTGTAGGTGAACTTAACTTTCCTGCGTGGCCAGCTAAAAACCATTCCACGCTTTTTAATCCCAAATTGAGAAACCGATCTGCGAATATTTCCAGCGTATCAGCGAATCCAAGCACACTTACGATTTCATAAATGCGTAGGAAACGATCTCTTACTGTCAGGTTAGTGCCAACCAAGTTGGATTTTCTGTAATTTTTCCAACTTGGTTGCTGTCTGCTTTTTGATGGATAAGACCAATGCTTGCGTGATTGAGTTGATGGTGAGATTTCTGAATACCTCATGCTGCTAACTTCGCTTGAATAGCCTGTCGTTCAAACACCCGCTGCAAGCTTTCTCTGAACAAATGCTGTGCAATCAAATCTGCATCTTGTTCTAACATTTGGCTCATCTGCCCAAAGTGAGCGCATGTGCGAGGCTTATCGGATGTTCTTAGCTGCTCATTGTAGCTCCGCAGACGTGCCACCAGTGCCAATGCAGCTTCAGTACTTGGTTCAGCACCTCTGGCTTTCATGCTGCTAAAATAGCTGCGGCATTGCCCAAGCCAATGGGTTGAGAAATCAAACTGGTTGATGACCAGTCCATAGAATTTCAGTTGGTTGTAAATACGATCTAAATCTCTTTTCATGCTGTCCCTCCTAAACACGTAGCTTTGTATTTATCTATTTCGGAAACAAACATTTTTGAGTTCAGGCTGTTCTGAACTTCAGATTTAATTCAGAAGCTGATGCACCCAAAACTTTATAAATAAACATACGAGCTATTTGCATAGCTGAGACGATAGTGGGAACTGAAACTAACGGGCTTGGGACTTAGACCAGGACTATGAGGCAACCCTCAGCCGCACGGAAGG
>JAESQY010000066.1 GCA_016764915.1 Aliivibrio sp.
AATAGGAGTTTAATCAAAACGGGTATCCCTTTGTGATTACTTAATATTCACGCTACTGCTTGCTTTGATTTCGCCGCCGCAACTGACGGCACTGCCATCGATGGCGATGGGTTTACCGTTTACCAATACGTTGGTAGCACCCGATGCGATTTTACGAGGGTGGGTTGGGTTTTTAGGTTTGTCATGAGGAACGAGTGCATCCCCAAGGCGTGCTACTGGCTTGCCATCAATCATGACATCTGGGCTGGCGGAAATAATCGGCGTTGGCGGAAAACCACCGTGCTCGGTTCCAATGTCACCTAATAGTGCTGCTTTTGGCATGGGATGTCCTTATTTTTTATATTTAATGAGTCGAATGTTGAGAAGTCACTACTCCATCGCATAACCAAAGTATTTAATGTCGTTGCTTCTTTTTAACTCTGAAGAGGGTGTTAGCTGCATTGATGTTGATAGCTCAGCCTTTTGTTCATAAAAGGCGTTAAAAGAGATATAGCCTTGTATCGGTGAGTTTTTATTTTCTAATGTAGGATCGATTCGGTTAAAGATAGTACTTTGTTGGATTCCGCTCCCGTAAGTTAATATTTGCTCTTTTGAAGTGGCACTATCAACAATCGCCCCGTAAAAATCAATCGCGTAATCAGCAAACATGGTGTTGTATGGGTGTTTTACTGTTTCATCATTCATGCCAATATTACGAACAATGTATGCAGGGTTTAAGTTAATCCGAACAACGGATACATAGCGATTGAAGGGGTCTTTTAGTGTATCGGGCTCTTCATTTATCCAGTCTGATTTTGGATTTTTTGTGTTATATCTAATTTGAAGATCAATGCCTAATTTAGGGTAAATATATCGATCTGAGTGCAGATACCGTACCTCTTTTTGCCACATTTTCCCGACGATATAATCATCACCTAAGACTTTAATCCAATCACTAAATGGTTGATCAAATCTGAGTGATTGGTTGTCCCAAGTAATAGCATCAGCGGTAATGACCATTCGCACAGGTTTATCACTGTCATTCTCTTCCGCACATGCAGATAACACGAACAGCGAACAAATAATCAGTATTTGCCATCGAGAGTTTAGAGCTCTCATTATTTTAGATCTGGTTTTCATTTGTTTATCCCTAGCTCTTTACATTTTCCAACCAAAATAATCACTTAGCCATTTGATAATAACACTATCGTTAGTTTTTGACATCGCTTCAAGTTTCTCTTTCTCATGTTCAAAATGTCCTTTATATTCAGTGGCTTTACGTATATTTGAAGAGTTACTATTCGCATATGCTGTGATTCCTTTTAGCATGTCATGCAATGAAGAGTGACTACTCTGATTGATATAGTTTGGGTGAACAAAATAATCATCTACTAAAGACATCAATTCTTTTTCATTTTTAAGTCCACGCCATGCGAAATCCATTGTTTCACCCATTACTCCAACCATCACTCTGGCCGTTTCAGCGGCAATGGTGTGCAAAGGGTGATCATCAGGATCTTTAGCAAGCTGAGTATGGGAAGGATCCGTAGGTAACACTTTGTGTTGATTGTGTTTGATCGACTCCAATAGCTGTCGAGCTAATATCGCTTTCAGATCATTGGCAAATGAGAATAACAGGCCTAATATTCCATCAAGTGTCTTTCGTATTAAATAGGAAGCGTCATCTAACTTTTTCGCTAACTCTAACGCGTGCTCTGCATCTAAGTTTGCTTGTTTAGTGGAGTGCTCTAATCCTAAAATATGGTATATCTGATTAACAAAATTCGGCTGATAATCGCTCATCAGCGCCAGTAAAATGCTCACTTGCGTATAATAGAGATCTTTCTCTGTCTCTTTTGTGTGGTCCCACTTTTTCTCTAAAACAGAAAGTAAGCTGGCGATAGTATCAGTACTGCCAAATGTGCCTGTGACCAATGGGCGTATTTCTTGATTGTTAACCTTGGTTAAAGCAACCCATGTATTGATCTCTTCTGACATGACAGAGTGATTGATTTTTCCTTCACGCCATAGTCTATTAATGGCCAACTCGATAAAATTCGAGTGGGCGTAAATATCTTCTAGTACGTGCAGCGCTTGACCAAAGTGAATAAAACCTTCTGCCGTTCGTCCTGCGTTGTAGGCTATTGTTAACTGCTGTTTTGCGTAGGTAATGGAGGCTGAGAAATAGTTTTTATAGCCTGTTTCTGGGTTGATCTCACCCTCTGTCGCTTCGTAATCAGATCTAAAGTCAGAAAAATCAGAGTGTGGATTACTAGGCGAAACAATGCCATATGGGTTATCTAGGTGCTCTTCAGGGCGATAAACCCCCAGTTTTTCTGCTGTTAATCGGTAAGGGCTATTGTCTGCCTCTGCGAATAAGGTCGAAAATTCTTGACGAGCAAGAATTTCAACCACCGTTGTTAAGGTTGATCTTGAAATAAATCGGCTGCCAGCCGTTGCTCCACCACTGGTAATGCCACTACTGTCTGTTACTTGCGTATTGGCCAGTGCTTCAGCGGAATCTATTCCTTTGCTTATCTCGGTTTGCAGGGTATCAAGCTGGTTATTGATAGTAGGGAGATATTGTTTCTGTGACTCTATTGCCGTAGCGATTTGGTTCAACTGAGTCTGACTAGGCATGCCATCAGCACCGGTTTGAATCGCACTGTTTATATTGTTGGCACCATTGGTTTGATAGCGGTTGGCCGAATTGATATTACCTTGAAATTGCTTAATAAGTTGTGTTTGAGATTGTAGATAATTGGATGACTCTTTTAGTGTTTGTTGGTTGCTTTCCAAGCTCTCTATCTGTGCATTACTCAATTCAGAACTTGAGAGTAGCGTATTAATATGTGATTGCTGAGCGGCAATGTCACTTTGTTGAGTAACCAACGCGCGCTCTTTCATTTGGAAAAAATTTAGATATTCAGCAAGTTCAGTGCTGTTATGTTGCTGAAGTTCAGTTACTGCTCGTTTAATTGATTGTGCGTTAGCTTGGCTATTTACACGTAACTGCTTTATTTGGTTGTTTAGCGTATCGATGGTATTGGCTTGCTTATTCACTGCTGTTTGCAGTGTCTGTTTATTTGAATGACTGTTGAGCTCTTTAGCGCGGTTAACCAAAAGATCGCCATTAAATTCGAGTACTTTCAAATCTACAATTTGTGAGTAGTCACGTAGCCAATTACCATAATAGATTTTATCAAGATCTGAATCTTGGAAAATAGTTCCTAAAATCGATTCAATTGAACGGTGTCCATATTTTCCTTTGCGTGCTTGCTCCAGAGTGCCTCCTGCTGAAAAATACTCTCGGTCACCATGATGACTTTTCTTATCAAGGGCGAGCAATTCTGCCTGTTTTTTTAGCTCGGTGTGAATATTACTGTATTCAACGTCTATTGCTGAGCTTCCCCAACTGCCTTCATACTGAGCCACGAGAGTTTTTGGGCTCTTTTCCAGACCAAGATCGGGGAGTGATGCAGCAAATGCAGCCCCTTCATCTAGCTTGGCATCGCCTCCGATGTGGCTAAATGTATTACGAAGTAGATGATCGATGTGATGGCCAAATTCATGAGTCAGAATCATCAACAGCTTTGCTTTAGCTTCTTGTCCATCGGTCTCTAAAGACTCTTTGATATAGCCATCACCAATATGAATTTTCTGAGTGCTATTATCATAGAAGGCCGTTTTTCCCGATACCACTTCGATCTCAGGATTGAGTAGCGAGCCAGAATTGAGGGTATTAAACAGCTCTTTATAGGCTTTAGCTGGGATATCGTGTCCATAGACGCTGCTGAGCCACATACTAAACCCTTGTTGGTCAAATTTTTTGGCTAGCCCTGTTAGCTGATCAAAAGCAAAAGTCGAGGTGAGTTTGTGATTCAGTTTTTCAAATCTGTCGCTAAGTTTATTGTAATTTATTTCTTTAGTTGCGCTGGACGTTGCCCCCTTAGCGGCAACTAATTGTTCTAAAGAAGAGGTGCTTGCTAAGGAGCCTGAATGGGTACTGAACGTATCACTCAATAATGTTCTGGGTACAATTGGGATTTTTCCAAGGTAGGAACTACCACTGCCCGGACTGCCTCCTGAGTTCATTTTAACTCCAGGACCTGACAAGGTAACACCAGAGGGGTCAACCTTCACAAAGCTACCACCGGCTTTAAGGGTGACTTCTGCGCCAGCTTCAAGAACAATTTTTTGACCCGAACTTAAGTGCAGCTCATTGCCTATGTCGGTGAGCAGTTTTCCGCCGACTTTAATGTGTTGGGCTCCCTCGACCTGCTGGTGAGCATCGCCTTTCACTTTTTCGAATTGGCTGTTTTGAACCGTATTGTGGTTGTCTGCTTTTATCTCTTGATAACGAGAGTCGTGGACGGTTAAGTGGTCATCGTTAAAGACCTGTTGTGTGCGGTCGTTGTTGACCAACACATCCATATCTTTAGCGGCGTGAAGGTAGATCTGTTCGCTCTCTTTTTTATCTTCAAAACGCAGTTCGTTAAAGTTGTCTCCGCCCATTGAGGACGAGGTTTTAAAGGTACTTCGGGTTTTGTTTGCGGGCAGTTCGTAGGGGACTTTGTTTTGCCCATTATAGAGTGAGCCTGTGATGATGGGATGATCTGGATCGCCGTTAATAAAGCTCACAATCACCTCATGACCAATACGAGGCAGTGTTAATTGACCATAACCGTTACCAGCCCAAGCTTGAGAAGTGCGTAGCCAACAAGAGGTCTTTTCATTGGCTAGTCCTTCGCGATCCCAGTGAAATTGAACTTTAACTCGGCCAAATTCATCACAGTAAATCTCTTCGCCTTCGGGTCCTGTTACCATCGCGGTATCGATGTTCTCAATGAACGGTTTAGGAACGGTTGTTGTGCGAAAAGGGGTATCCCAAGGAGTACAGTAAAAGTGGGCTTGGTAAGTCGCCGCACCATCAGCCAGCTCTTCAAGCACTTGTGGTTGCTTACCGCAGTGCTGCACTTCAGTGACAAGCCAATCACAATTCCAATCCTCTTTTTTGTTGTAGCCAGTTAGAGGTTGGTAGTAACCACTGGTGATTTGGCTGCAATTACTCTGTGCCTGAACCACAACGCATTGGCTACGATGCTGCTCTAGTGCGAGCGTCGCTAATTGAACCCCTTGGTTGTCGGTGTTAAAGCCACCAGGATACTGATAGTGCTCTAAAGGTTGTTGATTGGTGATGTTGGTGACTGCTTGTCCTTGAGGGGTAAACTCTGGCTTTTGAAAGTGGTAGTCGCGCAGAGATATTTTCCCTGTCTTGGTCTGCTGTTTTAGTTGAAAAGCAGAAATGGTATCGCCGTCAGGTTGTAATCCAGCACTTTGATTGTATGGCAACGCAGGCAGTTGCAAGAATCCATCTTGACCATCGGCAATGATCATTTTATGGCCCTCGCGCTGATGTTCAAAGTGGTAGTGCAGCCCCTGCTCACTCATCAACCGTTGAATAAAATCAAGTTCAGACTCCGCATATTGAACGCAATAATCCTTTGGCTGCTGCAGGTTCGAACATTTTAGTTGATACTCGCTGGATAAAATCCCTGCATCGTTAAAGATGAGAGTAATGATTTCTGAAACGGTTTTATCTTGAAATATCCGATGGCCACATCGATGTTTGAGTAACTCAATTCTTGGGGTAATAACCAGCTGATATTGGCAGTGTCTGTCGGTATGGGTTAATTGCTCCATGCTGTAAACCATGCCATTGATGTAACGGTTGGTATCTTCTTTGTCGTTATTTGGGTTGTTCGTTTTTAGGGTCAGAGTGACAGGAAGTTGCAGCCAATTTTCAAGCTCTAATTCGGGCTCATCGCACACAATAGTGACATGAAAGTGAAAGGGGTGGCCGATCTTTTCAACGCCCTCAAAAGCAAGAACCTTAAGCGGTATATCGATGGATGCAACTTCAATATCGAACTGTGTTTGGTTGGCTGGCTGTGCCATAGATGTCACCCTGTCTGCAATAAAAAAAAGCAACGCGAAATAAGGGGAATTATCCCTTAAGGCTAATTATGCGCTGCCTCTGTAACTGAAAAATGAAAGCGTTAAGAGGACGTTATTTGAATTGAAATCCGCTGCTTGATGTTCGTCATATCATCTCCTTTGATTTATTCGGATGCAATCATATGAGAACGGTAATGCGATTAATGTGCCACTTTAAAAACAGTTTAATATCATGCGTTTAACGTTTGTTTTTAATGAAAGGAATATTGAAAGCTTGAAAATAAAGCGCAAAAGCTTGAAAAGCAATCAGGGAAACAATCATGCCAAATTATAAGGCGAAACAGAGGTAAAGAGGGCGTCGAGAATAGAGATAAGGTAGCGAACCGATAGAACGGCTCGCTAATTTGTTATTAGTTGGTGTGGGATGCACCGTGATCAGACATGTCCATTTTTTTCATGCCCATCATCACTTTCTTAACTGGAATGCTTAATGATTGGGTCGCGCCATTAGCAAATGTCAGAGTTAACGAGATCTCTTCACCTTCCACTAATTGATTTTTCAATCCAAACAGCATGATGTGCAGACCTCCAGGTTGTAGCACCGCACTTTTATGAGCCGCAATTTTAATGTTCTCTACTTGGCGCATTTTCATCATGCCATCAACCATTGTGTGGTTGTGCAGTTCGACTTTATCCGCGGCATCTGAAGAGGCGGAGACTAATGTTCTCTCTTCCATCTTATGATTTTCAAGGGTTAAAAAGATGGCGCTGTTTGGCACACTCGGTGGTGTCGCACGAGCATACGGCTCGACAATATTAATATCGTTATTAGCAAATGCGAATGAACTAGCAAATAAAGCAGCTAGGGTGAGGGCTTTAAGTTTCATTATGGCTCTCCTTGAGAACTTAAAAGGTTATTTACGACCTCAATAATTGGGGCCGGATCAAGAGTGTGAGGTACTTTTTCAATTAAAGTGCCATCAGGTTTTAAAAAATAGAAATAGGAATTGTGATCCACTGAATACTCCATTGCTGAGCCTTCCAGTTTCGCTTTTGCGTAAAGTACACCATAAGTATCAGCCAGCTGTTTGGTCTGCTGCATCGTACCTGTCATGCCTGTAATATTAGGGTGAAAGTAGTTGGCATACTCTTGAGCTTTTTCAGAGGTATCTCTTTCAGGATCTAGCGTAATAAATATTGGCCATATTTTGTCCAGAGTCTGCGGTGAAAATTCTCTGAGCGCTGCGGAGAGAATAGCAAGGGAGGTTGGGCAAACATCCGGACAGTGGGTATAACCAAAGTAGGCAATGCGTATCCGAGAGTCTTGTTGGTTATACAAATTAATCGGCTGACCGTTAGTTGAAAGCTGACCCAATGCGGCTTGTGGTAGCTTGGCCATCTCAGGCTCCGGTTGGTCGATTAAGTAGCGAGTACCAACCCCCAGCAATAGAGCGATGATTGCGACAATAAGCCATGTTTTTTTCATTAGTTCATCCTTACAGAAATATAAACTTTTTCATCACTGTTTTTGATAGATCCTATCCATTCTAATGTATCTTCAATGCAGATAGGCAGAGTGATATCACCGACATAACTGCCTTGACCACTCTTTTTTAACAATAACTTATAAGAACCCATCTCCATTTTATTGCTTTTTAACTCTAATAACAGAGTAGGAGACGATGAAGGCCATTCAACCGTGATTTGACTCGGTTTTAGCGGGTGAAGTTGGTCATCTTCTAAAGTAATAGAAGCAGGGCCTTGTTGGCAGGAAGTTTGGCTCAACTGGCAGTAATCATGATTCTCTTCACTCCCCTTAAATTGCTTAATTAGGTCAGGCAGATAAAAACCAACGATCAGAGTCGCGACAATTAAAGTGACAGGGGCAAGGTGACTAAATTTAATAGACATAACTGCTTTTGTTAGTAAATTTACTGAATACTATCACTGAGGTGAATGGATGTAGGGGATGTTGTAATTTTTTTGTGAGCGAGGTAGGAGAGTCGTAAAAAAGGCAGAAAAATCTGTTGGCTTGAGAAGCTCAGAACTATCGTGAGCCGGACATTCGAGGCGCTTAAGTTCATGGGCCTGTCATAGGTGTGAAGCCTAACCATATATACACACTTCAATTTGAGGTTTATGAAGATAAAGATAGAACAATTCTTTTAGATAAAATTGTACAGGAAATTCAAGCTGGGTTTGATAATAGTAATGGTTGTGTAGTTCTAAACCCCAAAGTAGAGTCAATGCATTCTCTATTTTCATCATTTATCAAACCATGCGAAACAGTTTGAACTCTATTAATATAACAAAGCGCTGTTGTCGGAATCACTCGCTGCGCTCGCTCTCCGCAAAGCGCGGCGTTATAAATCACTCAAGTTTCGCACATTGATATTTGATGTTATACTCTGGTCATAACATTAAATTGGAGCGATGTCCGTGGATGAGATTGACGTCTTATTAAGTATGCATGGTGAGCAAGTTCATCGCGACGATGGTTACTGGTGGAAAATTGAAACGTGGACTGTACCACCAACGAAAGAGCGACCTCACGGCATTCGCTATAATCTCACTCTACATAATAAGTACAATAAAAGGGTGTTTGGTCATGACAATGCTCATGCGGTGAAGCCACCGAAAGCTAAGAAATTCAGTGGAAAACGTTATGAATATGATCACCTGCATAAATCAGCAGTTGATCAGGGGACTCCTTATGAGTTTTCTGATTGTTACACATTACTTCAGGATTTCTTTGAAGGAATAGACAAAACCATTGCTGCAATAGAAGGTAAATAATATGAAAGCAAGAATCGGAATCATGTCTGAAAAGCTCATTCGTATGAGGTTATTAGCTATTGCTCAAGGAAAATACAAGCCTCAACAGAATGAACCTAAAGTGTGGTACACCTCCATAAATGCAATATCTCAAATTCTTCGACCAGAAAATATTGAATTGCTACGTTTGATGGATTCGGAAAGGCCTGAAAGTTTAACTCAGTTATCTGAATTAACTGGACGAGCTAAATCTAACTTATCAAATACACTGAAATCTTTAAGTGAAAAAGGGTTTGTGCGTTTAGAGCAGGGTAGTGGCAAATCTATGAGGCCAGTGGCGTTATTCACTGACTTTGAAATTGTGACTGATTCAGAGCTTGAGTATTACTTATTACAGTGGTCAATTGGGCAGTCAGCAGCTTGATTTATAACAAACTAGAATAGGTGTCGCGCAGCCGACACCTGCTTTTGTTTATAGAATAAGGCGGTGTTGAACAAGCCCGAAGCCCTTCTCTATATAGTAAATTGTGAAGTTTGTGTCGGTGGGGTTGTTATTTAAAGCCAAATTCAAGCCGAGCGGCATTAAGATGTAAATCGAGGCTGGTTTGAATCAATAGTTTAGACCGTTTTCACCATAATTATTTGAGCCTTCCTGAGTTTTGAGTCTGCGCCATTATCCTTATTCTATTCGCCTTTCGGCTACATCGTTCGACTGATCCCAACGCACGCCATCTCATGCTGACAACATGGGCATCGCCGTGTAGCACGATGTTTTACAGCAGGTGGAGCCGCTACTGGCATGTAAAACAGTGCCATCAACAGCAGTTGAATGCGAAGCCGTAAGGCTTTGGCATTTCCGCGTAAAAATCCATAATTTCGAACCCGTTGTAGCCCTTTGGGCAAAACATGCTGCAAGATGAGCCACAAAAACTTCAGGGTTGGCAGTGTGCGTGTTTTAGTGGCTTGAGTTCGGCTACCTAAAGTGTATGTCCTTGTATGATTAAAACCCGTTTCAATATCGGTTTGTTTTTATAGCGTGTGTGCTTCATGTTTCTAGTTTCCTGCACTATAAAACGTGATGCATTCTTTCTACAAACCGAAGTCTACTTTCTACAAGAGTAATGCATAAGCTTGCAGTAACTCACTAATTACTAAGATGTTGAATGGTATGGTTAGCCTAAATATTGAGTGATAAGATGCAAAAC
>JAESQY010000067.1 GCA_016764915.1 Aliivibrio sp.
AATCTCATCCAATTTGTTCCTGGTTAAATTCATACATAGGACATTTCAACTTTGCTTTTACACTAAGTGCGCATTATGTGTCCTTATGGTAAATCAACGACTTATGAGGGGCGTGAATGTATTATGCTCTTTTAAGGTCGTTAGGCATGAAGTACAGCCAAATGAGTAAAAACTATATATTCAGATATTTCACATGCAGATTAACCGTTGAAGAGACCGCAGAACTATGTTTTAAGAGTGTGAGGACGGTCACTAGATGGGACTCTGGAAAAGTAGAAATTCCTCCTGAGTGTAGGCGTTTAATGAAAATGCATAAGGGTTTTGAGTTTAGTGATGCCGACGAATGGTATGGTTTTTCATTTGTTAGAGGAAAGCTATTGCTACCTACTGGAGTAATGGCCGAGCCTCAGCAGATACTAACAGGCATGGCATTAGTCGAAATTTGCTGTAGTGACGACCGAAAAACAATGACTAAGCTCCTTAGGTATGCAAGGGCAATTGCACGAGTAAAAAATGCAGTTACTAGTAAGTATTCATAATATTCTCTTTTCTGCATTCAATTCAAAGAAGAAACATAATGCATACTTTCTACATTTATTTTTCCTATGTTTGATGTAAGGCCCTAATATTACAAGATTATTATGTTATGTTTTAAAAATCATTGAGTGATAAGATGCAGAATGCATTGTTTAAACAATGCATTCTGCATCTTAATAAGCTGTTAGTTCGCTACTTAACTCCGGAGGTGATCTTGCCAAGTCATAATGATATACATCATGCATATTTAGACAAAAAACAAGAAATTTTAAATGCAGCTGCATATATGTCGGTATGGAACGCATTTAAATTTATCGAAAAAACAACAGTTTTTGGAAAGTTGGATGAGTTGAGAGTTTACAACGAAACTTTCAAAACACAGGAAAGAAACAGTTGCTCATCGCTAGATAGTGTTACGGAGCATCACATGCAGTTGGGTAACACTATGGAAAAAATGAAATCTTGTTACAACGGGATCGCAGATGACCTACTTTTACTCGCTGCTTTTGAGCATTTGATGTGCTTTAAGCTATTAACAAATGGTTACGTGATACATGACTTCAAAAAAAGAAGATTAGTCACAGATATTGATTCTAGAACACAAAAACTGCCACTGGATTCATTGAAAACTACGGCTCAAGTGGAACATTTTAAGGATAGCACTTTTAATGGTAGCGTCTTGTTGATGTCCGATTATATCTCATTGCTAACATCAAATGAAAGTGAGGTGAAAGGGCTGAATGACCTAAAAGATCGAAGAAATAAGGCTCACTTTGACTCAAAAATTTATAGTTTTGGAGTACATAACGAAGATTTTTTTGCTGCTACTCGGCTTATTTTAGATTCTGTGTCTACGGAATTTTCAGAATTGTTCCCAATGCATGTAAAAGCGAACTAACAAGCCCATAAAGTCAGATTCGCAACGCTATCACATTGGTTGCAAAGACAAAAGGCGCAACAAATTGTGCCAGCATAGCTCACGGCTTATGGGGGCGTTATGTTTTTTTGAGGGTATATGATCGAAAGTTTAAAGAAAGTAGCTAATTTTGTATTGAGACAAAATTTTGTTATTCGGAATATGATAATTGTTTTCTTTGGCTCCTTGGGTGGTGCAACATATTTAGGGAAGATGAGTGAGGTAGCAACATATTATTACGCTTGGAGCTCTGGCTTTAGAGTACCCGCTGAAGGTGTTCCTTACTTGGCTTTAACAGTTTTTGGTATGAGTTTCGTTGTGCTAATTTCTGCTTTTTTAGTCTTCATTGCTACTTACCTGTTTGGTCGCGTAATGCTTAGTTATACTGACAAAAATGTAATATTACGCTTTACTACATCGATTTTTAGGTTGGGCATTCGAAATAGCAACTCGATTGAAGTTATAGCTGCCGGAATAGGAGCTTCCTCGCTGGTTGCTGTAGGTGCATTTGTAGCGCCTTACGTTGACTCCAATATTGAGATGAGTCGTTGGATTTTAGTACCCGTATCGTTTGTTATGTCCTTTGTCACATTTGTGGTTTTGTGGAACAAGGGGGCGCTAAAGGTTGTAGCCGCACTTATAGCTGCGGTATGCGCTGTAGGAGCTCCTATATCAATGTTTAACCAAACTACATACACTTACGCACTGAATAGCCTTCAATATGGTGGTGGTATCAGTGTCGATGTTACTTCCAATAAGGTCGAATACATCGACTCAAAATTATTACTGAGGACTTCACAGGCGTTAATTTTAGAAGAATCGAAAACTAATCGGGTCATTGAAATCCCCATCAGTAAAGTCGATAAAATTTCATATAATTAGGCTTCAGTGGTGTCAAAAACATAACAAACTGCTATAAGAGGGATTCGCAACGCGTGGCATTTTACAATGCGTTGATTTTAGTGATTAAGGTGGTGTGCAGCGGCTTCGATATTGCTTGCTCACCCCTTAGCAGGGCGTTATGTTTTCTATAGGATATCGATGAACTCTGAACTTGAAAATACATGTGCAGGAAAGCCAATAAAATCAGCAATGCATTCTTTTTCGCAGTGTTTTTTATCAAGCTGTAAAAAGTTTTCTGAGTTAGCAAAGCTACCAGAGAATGAACAGAATATATCTATTTTCAACAGTTCATGCATTATCAATGCAGCATGTTTCTTAGAAGCAAAAATAAACGAAGAAATTTCCATGGCAGTTATATGCTTTGAATATGATCAGGACGAACCAGAAGGTAAAGCGTGGCGCGCAATTCAAAGGTTGCAAAAAAAGCTTAATATCCAAGAAAAATGGGATTTAGTTGCATTAAGAACAAATGGCATTCCATGGGATAATTCAGTAGAACCATTCCAGTCTTTTGAAATAATTTCATCGCTCAGAAACGAGTTAGTTCATTATAAAGCCGCTTTTCACGGAAAAGATGAAGCTCCTAATAGAAAGATATCAGGTTTAATGAAAAAACTAGACGTTTCTAGTCAAGCTAGTTGGACCGATGATGATTGTTCAAGCTGGGTGTCTGACTTGCTTGGATCATATAGGTTAGCTGAATGGGTCTACCAAAACATATCTTCATTTGATGAAAGTTATTATAGTTTGAGGCACACGAAAACATAATAAACAAGAATAGGTAAAGATGACATATTCAAAGCATTGTTGTTCATTGTTGCAGCGATTAACCGAAACTAAAAGCTAACAAGACACTTAAACGGAACAAAAAGAGGTCTAGCAGGGAAAGGGTCTATTTCTTTGAACTTTAAATATAAGCGGCCAATTGAGCCACTTTATTGCTTTTAGGGGCGGATGTCCCACAGCGCACTATGATAGAAAGTCATATGTGCAGCAGCGTTAACATAGAGGTGTTGATAGTAAGCGTTCTCATAATAATGTGCACTTCAAGGTGTTCTAAGTGTGGAGTAAACCTTGAATACTTTAGCTCTCAATCTTCGCTTCTCTTCCTCAGTTTTCGTCATCGTCGCTCATTCATCGAGCTTTTTATGATCGTAAACTCTCTAGAGAGTTAAGGTAATTATCAATTTTACGCTCAAGAACGTTAAGTTGATTTGCAAGCTGCTTTGATTTGATAAGTTCTTTTTTGTATAAATCATGGTACTTAATCGCAATATACCCACCCTCAATTAAAGAGCCTGATGCCGTTGCTTTAACTGTCAAAGATTTAAGCTCTGAGAGCATTTTTTTATGTTTATCTGTTTCTCTAATAGTAATTGCCATCATTTTTCCTTGTTGCAGACGTTACCAGGGGAAATAATGATAGCAAAATTCACTCGATAAACCAGGAAGAAATGAAATATTGATAGCAAAATAATGCATCGAGTGCTAATGCCGGTTCGTGTTTTGCTATCATTTTAAAATTATAGTAAATACGAATTTTCAGTAATAGCCGCTTCATTGTCAGCAGTTATGAACGAGTCACCAATGCTGTTATCTGTTTCATCTTCATAAATCACTGGCTCACATGTGATCATACTTTTGCTATTGCCATGAGTTAAAATCAGTAAACATTCATCAATCAATTCAAAATCAACATCAACAATTTCAAGGTATTTTTTGTTAATTGAGTACTGACCATCCTTAGTGTAAACCTTGATAACAATATCAAAGTTAGACTCTGTTTTGGTTAAACCATAAGCCTCTGTTTTTATAGATGCACCATGAAAACCCGTTATATATGCCCGCTCTAATCCCTCAAAATAGAGAACTTGAGTTACAGGAAGAAAACGAGAACTAACTTGCTTAATAACCTGACCGCTATCCCCACTAGAACGTACATCATCAACGCTAGCACTAATAGTTTCAGTGCTAACAGTATCTTTAGTGGCATCTTCCACAACCACTGGAGCCACCGCCAATTCTGAATTCTGACTTTCATCTTCAATAAACAAATTAATAAATCCATAAATAAAATACCCCATTGAGAACAAGCCAATTAAAATTATGATTAGAATCTTCGGCGACTTGAAAACAATGTTCAAACCGCCTGATTTAGTGCTTTTTCCTGTTCCTGTTGAGCTGTATAAAAGATGAGCCTCAACGGGGACTTTTTGCGTAAACAAGTTAGAGCTTTTCTTAATAGGCAAGACGGGTTTTGTACACGTTACAGGATGTTGAAAAATGAACGGTTTACGTCTAAACAGAAAGAACTTATCACGGCTTTTTTGATAGAACGCTTGTTCAGCACATGCTTTGATAGAGCTGTCTATTTGCTGCCAATCAGGTGAAAGCAATTCAATATCCCAATTGTATTTACGATGGCGCATGAACCCCTCATTAAAAGTATTGGGGTAAACAATGCGCCCGTTTTCGTCATATTCTGCTCTGCCTCTGTCATCCGTTTCAGAGGATTTTAAATTATCCATATCGACAGGAAGATGACGAGAATGAAAAAAATCCTCATAGTCTGATGGTAAGAATTCAAGGAAATCAGAAAGAGGTTTTGCTTTGATTTTTCTGAAATCGAAGCCGATATTTTTTGAATATAGATCTTGGCATTCATCAATAACAATCAGTGCATCAAGCGGACACCAACAGAAAAAATGCTGCCATAAAAAGACACCATCACCGTCACGAGAAAATATTCTAATAATCTTTGCAGTAGGAGGAAACTCAATCTGTAAGCGCTCTTGAATGACCTCTAATGTTTCCATTCCCTCAATATTAGTTACAACAACTCTACCTGCTTTTAACGCTGGCAAAATTGTAAACCATGCCGTGTAAGCAGATTTATACGAACCATTACCGCCCGTTCTTATCGTTATCATAACTACCTCGACAGACGAAGAACTAACGCAGTAGCAGCGCAGTTAATGTATAAAGTAAAACCCTCTTTTAACTTAAACAAACCAGCCCAATATCTAAGCTCAGAGGGCAGCATATTATATAACTCTGTAAAAAGAGTATTGAAACCAATCTCTTTAAGTAAAGTGACAGCGACTAAATATGAAGAGTGAAAAAACATCACTTTCAATCTAAGCTGCACCTTTACATACCATACGTGCATATAAACAACAAAATCAGTAAAAAACCCACCCAGATTTTCAAAGTAATTTAAAACAGTGGCAGCGATATCATAAATAGAATCATAAAACTCAACCATTAGAAGCCCCCTACGATAGCGCGTATACCAAGAAATCCAGAAAGCAACATCACAATGGATGAGAATATATAAGCGTTATCTCTTAACGCCATAAAGCCCACGTTATCTTTTTCTATTCTCGTTCCTTGCCAATTCAATGCAATATTATGTGAGTTAAATTTACCACCTTGATAATTACTATCTGGAGAAAAGAAGTTTTTAAATGCATCAACCGAATCTTTATATTCCTTTTCTAATTCTTTTATCTCATCATTTAATTTTCGCAAATCTTCGGGCATATATAATCTAATAGGAGGGTCGCCAGACGAGCCATTTACTTTGATGTGGTGCAAACCCTCTATTGCATTAACAATATCAGTGTTGTCATTACCTTGGCTGTCCCCAATTGCAGAAATAACACCATCAAATCCAGCAATATTATTAGCTTAAATCTCATTTAAAATGCCATCCGTTGTTGTTGGATCATAACCCTCAATGTTTTTTATGGCTCCGACAACATTCTCAAAGCCTTTGTTATTATCCGTATTTATTTCATGCAATAAGTCTTTATTTGAATCGGCATCAAGCATCAATATCTTTTCAATATCGGATAAATTTCCGTTTATATCTTTTGCATTTTTGTTGTTATCAGAATTGAAATTTTTAATCGCGGTTAAAATATCAGCCGTATTTTCAACGGGTAAATCGACACCATCACCGCCGCCAGTGGGAGGATTAACAACGACAGGGCCAGTATCACCGCCATTATCAGGATTGTTTGGATTGCTAGGGTTATCAGGGTTGCTAGGGTCAAACGTGCCACCCGTACAGGTAAGAGTGTTACCGTCCCATTCGCACGAACCATCTTCGTCAGGAGGCGCGCCATCATCGGGTTTTCCATCACCATCAGAGTCACCCTTACATACTAATGTCTGATTACCTGATTCGCCTTGCCACTGACATTCGCCTGGAGGGACTTCGGGCATATCTCCGCCGGGTTTCATACCGTCCCCACTGCTGCACGTTGAACCATCTTGCGCCAAATCGCCAGAACAGCTATTTCCCGATGTTGTGCACACAGCCATGCCTTTAAGGCCAACAGAGCAACCATTCATGCAGATTGATGGCGAGTCACCATAAATGCTATATGTCCATGACCTAGAGCCTAGAGGTATCTCTTCACATTGCTGTTGAGGGGTTTCACATGCGTTTGTTGCAGGGTTTAATTCCTGTCCATCTGGACAGTTGAAAGTTGTGGACACCCAATTTTTATAGCGTGACGCATAACCACCGCTATCATAAACTTTCGTACAAGAAGCATCAGAATAAGTAGGCTCTAAAACATATGCGCGATACTCATTGGCCTCAAAAGTTTTAGACCAATGACCTTGACGATAATTAACGTATGTACATTTACCCTGATATTTAGCAACAAAAGCAGCAGGTGACTCATAAACACCACCAAGATATGAATCTTTCAATTTGTACAATGCATTAGAATTAAACGAAATGATAAGCAGAAAAAAAGTGAGTGTGAAACGAATGGATTTCATAATTAACACCTGAAAAAAACGCCTCCTAAGAAGCGTTTACACCTGATTTAAAACCCCCTAAAAAGGCACTGAAATGTGCAAGCGCGAATGCGAGGGTTAAAGTAGACGTTAGTAGCTCTTGCATTTATGACTTCATAATTCCCATGATTGCACGAATACCAAAACCAATAGCACCCAAGCCAATCAGACCAGTAACAACAAGTGCATAGTTACTTTGACCGCCAGTTACAGCCGCGTCAATTGCTTCGCCAGTAGTCCCAGCATGAGCAGAAACAGAAGCAACAGCTAATAAAACAGTACCAGTAACTTTTGTAGCAAAACTTTTAATTTTCATAGATAACTCCAGTTTATATTTAGCCTCTTCCGAGACCTTTAAGGATCCGGCCAAGAATGTGACCAGACAAAAATGAAAGCAGCAAATACCCAATAATTTGAGTATAAAAAGCTGCATCAATATCAAAATAGAGGTTTGCATTGTTCATCATTAACAAATAATCAGAATGACTAAGTACTGTAAAACTACAGTTTGTTAATGGCTCAGACGGCAGTATGGTAATAACACCATCATTAGTAATTTGAGCGCAAACCGAGAGGGCCATTTTTAACCCTTAATTTCAGGCAGTTCGAACAGATGGAAACCGTTCATTGAAACGTGTTTTCCATTGTCATCACCAAAACTGAATTCTTTGTACTCGACTGCGTATTGCATGCGTTTACCGACACACTTTTTCAATGGCTCTGCAGCGGCACCGTTTTCCCACATACCTGCAGGGATACGCACTTGAATCGTGCCAGTGGGTACGGTTGTGATCATGTTAATGATGCCCACGGTGGTTTGTTCGCCACTGGCGCGGTTGGTTTTGGTTTGTTGCTGGATGTCCGTGACATCTAAAATAAGGCCTTCCAATTTCATGACATTTTTTCCTTTTTTTTTAAAGCGACAGTTATTGACACAAGTCCAAGTTCTAGCAAGTCATACCATGGGGTGCTGCGCACCCATGCCACGACTGGCTAGACAGAGCCTCAAAGTACAAAGCTTGAAGCTCTTCGTGCTCTTGCATCTTGTCCTCGTATTGTTGAAATAATTCTTCTGACATTCGGTAATATTCCTCTTCGCGCTCTAAGGCATCGAAGATATCAACCACACCGCCCATGACTTGTTTCTGACCGCGAATGAATTGCGCTTTGTTCGCTATCTGCCAGTTTCTAAAGCGGGTGCACTTGAAAATCTCTTTGAACATGATCCCTTGAATACGCGCTTGAGCTTTATCACCAAAGCGAGTGGTGGAGAGAACGCCCGATTCAATGAGCTTTTCCATGATGTGGGGCGCGGAGTATTCGAGTTTGATTTCTTGGTCTTTACGTTTGACGAAAATGCCGCCCATAGAAAAACAGAAAGCCGCCCAATCGCCCGAATCTGCTGACTTGCGTATCTTCTCTAATAGGTAATGCTCTGTTTCGCTCAAGTCTTTAAACACGGCATCGTCCTCTTTGATTTCGTCGCGTAATCGGCGCATTTCACGCCAGACAGTGACACTAGGGCCGCCAATGAATTGAAACTGTCTAAGGTTGTTAATTCGTGACCACGTCACCACGCGTTCAGCCGCGTCTATGCCACTTAGTGAGGTTGAGCGGTCATCAGTGATGTGTTGGCCGTCGATGTTCTTACTTAGGTACTTAGCGATGTAACCGACCGCAGAGCCGCGTTTAAAATCAATCAATTCAGACTTGAAGCGGTACTTCTTAGCGCCTGTCTCGAATGGCATATCGGCAAGGGCTAAACGTTTTAGCTCAGAAGTCACAAAGGCTCTGTCTTGAGGCAGCACGAACAGCAACATGTGATGGTGCGGAGTGCCGTCATGATGTGGTTCTGCAATGCGCATCCCGTAGATTTTGATTTCAGCTTTATCGATCACTTTTCTAAAGGCTGTCCACACGCCAATTAAATGCGCTTGCGCGTCTTTGGCCGTTGGTTTGCCAGCGGCTAACCAATTTTTATTGACCACGCCTTTTGATACGGCATGAAAGCGCGATGGGGTAGTTGTGGTTGTGAAAATGGCCTCATGACCCATTTCGATGGCTATCTCTTCGAAGCCGCGCAGACGAACAAACATTTCAGCGCGTCGAATCGCAGGGTTTGAAATCGACTTTTGTGAAAGCTCATTGAGTGTGAACCAGTTGTCTTTATCATCAACATCAAAAGCAATGGTGTTCTCTAATGCGATCTCATTGTCTTTTTTACGTGCTCTGTAGCGATTAACGGAGAAATCCGAGCAGTACGATTGCTTATGACTGTGCACCAAGGCCAAATCACGCGAAACATTCTCAACACGCTGGGCGAACTGGCGACGAAGTTGACGACGCAACCAAATCTCATCACATGAGCGGTTAACCAGGCTAAACAATTCACCTGATGCTTCTTTGGCTTTAATGGCCGCATCACTGAACGACAAACCCAATGTAGCGATTAAGTCACACGCCTTTTCAAAGCGTTCAGCATCACCCTCAACACGAATGAGCTTTTGAGAGAATGCCTTTGATTTTGCTGCAGCGAGTTCTTTGATTTCATCGTCTGACATGGTTGAGCGTTGGCCGCAAATGGTTAAACGTTGGTTTGCCTGTTCGACGGCTTGAAGTGCTTCAACGTAAGATCTCTTTTCACAGATAGACGTAAACGCTTTGAACATCGATGCACTGTAATCACGGTGATGACGAAGCGCATTGAATACAGGTTTGCGCCAATTGCGGTTAGAGGCTTTTCTCTCTTCAAGGGTTTTAGGCTTGAATGTGTAGTCAGCAATTTTATCCCACAACGTATCTGAAAGACCGGTATGCACAACACTCAGTTTAGGCGCGGTTTGCAGCTCATAAGTAGAGTCATCAAAGGTGCGGTTATTG
>JAESQY010000068.1 GCA_016764915.1 Aliivibrio sp.
CACAGCGTACCGTCCTAAGTTTATGAGTGATCTGGCTGCAATGTTACTGTCGACCGGTTCAATCCTGTCATCATTAATGCCCGACCAAGTTACCAGAATGGTCAGTCTAATATTTTTAAGTGCTTCCAGTCTTTCGATGTCGGGTTTACTAATTTTCCATCGCGTAATCACTAAAACCGGGTTTGAAACAGCTCTTTCGTCGATCTGTTCGAGAGTTGAAAATAAATGCTTTTTAACTCCAGTTAGAAAAGGATCGGTTGCACGATTGAATATTTGGATAGGTGTGACATCTTTCTGAAATGCCCAATGATCAAACAAAGCGTTAACCGCATCTTCGTCACTCATGACAAGGTGGGGCCGCTTCATATCGTAGTTGTCAAAGAGATGTCGGACACAGTAGCCACAATCTAACGGACAGCCGACCACATGATTGAGACTGAGTCCCGATTTTCGATAATCAACTACTTCTTTTAGAAGTTCTGGTAAGTTATGTGGCGCACCACGTAAAGACTTCATAGTATTCCTCATGTATAATACCCAATACCGCCCTTTAAGTGTAGGAGTAATCTGACAGCGCAGCAACATTGATTTTTTCGGAAATTACATGGCATGAGTTCATCGATGAGTGTGGCAAGTTGCCTGCTGCGGCCGTTTTGCGGATAGCTATGAGGCAGCATCAATGAAACTCCTCAAATCCGTTAAGTCCAAAAACGGAAGTTCACGATTCCTATCGAGCCAAGGAGCGGAGGCTTCCGCCTTGTTCGTGTTCTCCATGCTTACTCGGTATGCGTGGATACAGGTATGGGTATTATTTACGCTAATAGTCTTCATGGAAGTGCATAGACAAATCAACGTTACATTGAACAGCACCTAAAATTATTGTTATACCGTTCCGAAGTAATGCGCTGCTCCGTTCGACGTTTTCTGATTTAGAGGCTTTCCCACCGTGGAATAGATTGTTCCGTACTCGTCTTACTGCGAGAAGCAACTTCAAAGAAGACGCAACATTTTGAATTTCAGTATTTTTGAATTCGATTCCGTCAGTCGTGAGTATTTGTTTTTCTGGAGGATACGTATCATAATAGTCAGCAGCATTTTTCAATTCATCATCTTCCCTAAGCGCGACTGTCCAATTTTCCTCTATCTGATCAGATACATCTTCCCAGAGAACGGTTAGCTTTCTTTCCTGTTCTCCCTCAGCTAACGGTACAACAAATTCGTTCATTTTGGCAGCGTATTCCAATCTCAAGAAAACAACCAAAAACTCGTAAACTAAATCCTTGTCCAGTCGAGTAACTCTTTGCATGTCTAGCGCTTTGACCATTATGTCTCCAATCAATTCTGGGATTAGTTTCAAACAGTACCATATCCAGTATTTTCCTGTTGTCCGACGTAAACAGAGATCGTGTGCTCAGTAACAATAGAGGCAAAAAGCGGTATTGAATATAGTTGTCCGCTATTGTTCTGATGTCGTCGAAAGACGGCTTTGGGCTGGATACACTTGAAATCGGAGGTATTATCGCCTATCTGTGCTCTAAGGCTTGAGCCCGAGCCTCCCCCCTCCGATGGGGAAGTATTCAGCATGCAGGGTATGAGCTAGAGATTTTTCTGTTCGAGCATTCACATAAGGAGGGATTGTGTCCATAGCTCGCAATAGGAGAACTCATATGAAGTTATCTGCCCCTATCAATGAATTGAAACGCAAGGCTAAACTCCTTCGTCGTGAAACTAGCTTGTCTCATACCCAAGCTTTGGACCGCGTTGCTAAAGATGAAGGTTACACTAGCTGGAGTATTCTGATCCGCAAATTAGAAGATCAGAAAATCAAACCAGCGCAAAAGCCAAAAAGCGGTTATCTCATCAAAAGACTACCTTTCGGTGTTGATTATCGAACTGAAGCAATCAAACTCGCAAACTCGACATTTGAAGAAGTTATTAGGCGGGTTGAACCTGACAACCCACGAATGACAAGAGTGTTCTGGGATGCTGCTGACTATGTAGACAATCATCATTTGAGTGACGATATGTTGCCTATAGATAGCGAATATGCGCTTTCACTGATTGAAGCTTTCCTGGTTCATCACGTGATCGGCTTAGCCGTTAAGGCTGATCATACGTCCGTTTAGGAAGAGTGATCTATCCAATTTGGGGAGCCGGTGATGACTCCCCATTTACTTGGACGCTGTGTTACTGAAGAACAACGACAACTACGCAATTTACAGATGTCCGCTTCAGGGAATGCCGCATTGCAAGACCGTATCAGACTCAAGGTCTGCGTTGGGCCGAAACATCAAATGTAAGGTGTCTGCCCATCTTCCAATAACAATCAAGAAAAATTGCTGTTAGCATCTGCTTTTTGCAGAATACAAGAAACCCAATCTTCAGTCGCTCTTGGAGCAAAATGAAAGCATCGTGTTGTTCTCATAACAAGTGGAGAACAACAAAATGAAACAAGCAAAAGTACTGACGGATGCAGAACTCAAACGCGTGTTGGCTGTATGTACACAACAGAGACATGCGAAAAGAAACAGGCTACTAATACTGTTGTCTCACTATGCCGGATTGCGGGTATCTGAGATTGCCAGTTTAAAATGGAATGATGTGCTGGCCCCAAATAGGGAATTTCGTGCGTTGTTTTATCTGCAAGCCCAAAACACCAAATCCAATGAAGCACGTGCTGTACATGTAAATGCAAAGCTGATGAAGGAGCTCAAACAATATCATTCATCGATAGGTGAATTGCATTCATTGGATCAGCCCCTGATTAAATCTCAGGTTTCTCGTACTGGGTTTTCGGCTGATAGTTTGGGGCAGACAATTGGTCGCATTTATGACGATGCTGGCATTGTTGGTGCATCCTCTCATAGTGGTAGACGGTGGTTTATTACCAAACTTGCTCACTCTGGCATTTCACCGAAAGTTATCATGGAGCTAGCTGGCCATAAACAGTTGACCACCACACAACGGTACATTGAGGTAAACGACGAACTTAAACGGAAGGCCGTCGAAGTTCTCTAGCTACCCCACAAGAAGTATTTCTTTTCAATCACTCTCGCATTGGGAATGGTCCCTTTATTCAACAACAAAGGAGCAACCAAATGCTAGATCAAACCAAAATCAAACGCTGGGTGGAAGTTACATTTCAGAGGGAGATCATCCATCAATTTGAAGGTGCTGACACCAATAAACTATTCGCCACCGGTGAAGGCGATGATGTTTCGTTTCTGGCCAATCAACATCGACATACCGTGTTTTTCACAGTCCGCGTAAACGTTCATCACGCAGATCGTGAAATTGAATTCTTCCAACTAAAGCGGTTTTGCCAAAGTGTATTTCCCGGCGACACACATGATGTTGGTAATGCCAGCATGGAGCAATTGGCTGAACGTTTGCTGGAAGCTCTTTTACAAAAATATCCCAAACGCGAGTGGGAAATTCGTGTGATGGAAGACAATGAGAATGGTGCCATTATCAGGTACGCAGAATAACAAAAGGCGACAATCAAATACCATAGAGGAACGCCAAACTTCACGTTTCAAAAGCCGATGATGTTATTTTGGTCTTATTGATTTAATCCGACGCTTATGCCAATCGGGTGTGAGTTTGGCAATTTCCTCTGTGGGCCGAATCTTGTTGTAGTGCTTGTTGACCATAGCTTCGGATGTGCCGACATTGCGAATAATCAATTGGGTATGAACGCCTTCTCGAATTTGCTGAGAGATGTAGAAGGGTCGAAAAGATCCACTGTCTCTCAGCTTACCGTTTTGCTCGCGTAAGCCAGCCGCAATAAGAAGTTCAGCAAGGCTCTTTTTAAAACTCCCCATGCGCTTGCCATCATTGTTGATGAACACAGGGTCATCATCAACTGGCTCACGTTTCACCTGAAGCAGGAAGATGTTTTTCAACTGGTTTAGATAAGTTAGGCATTCAGGCTGTGGTGCAAGTTCTCTATCTTTCGCTTTGCCATGTGTTTGGATAATCGTTGCGTTCCAAGTTTGACCATTGGTTAGCTCAATTGGGCGTTCTCCAATATCACCCCAACTTAGATTTTTTAGTTCTGTTGGACG
>JAESQY010000069.1 GCA_016764915.1 Aliivibrio sp.
ATCCTGACCCCATGGGAAAACGCGCCGACGAAAAAATCAGAACCAAAGAGCGGATCATTCAAGCCGCTTCCACCCTCATCCGCGAGACAGGGATCGCAGGACTGAAAGTCGCCGACGTGATGGCAGCTGCTGACCTCACCCACGGAGCCTTCTATGCACACTTTACTGACAAGGACGCACTCATAGAGGCCGCTTTTCACAAAGCCCTTGATCACCGCGAGGCGTGGTTTAACGCCGCGGAAAAGCACCCTCCCGAAAATAAGCATAAGAGGACATTCTAAAATTGCTCAAACCGGACATTACTAAATTGGGCCTACATACGTAGTGCGCATTATGTGCATTATGTTAAATAGGATTTGTGGGGATTAATTGGGCTCTGTGTCTGAGCCCTTTTTGATGTATTGCGATTTGTTTGTTGTTTAAGAGTCTTTTTCTAGCTCTAGTTTTTTGCGTAAACTGCACACACTATGGCCTGGAGGGAAATCTTCCAATTCGGCATAAACGGTGTAACCTTGTGTCTTATAGAACTCAACGGCGCTAAAGCTAAAACTGTTTAAGTATGCGTTGACGCAGCCATTTTTTGCCGCTTCTTGTTCGATAGCATTAAGAAGTTGTATACCATAACCTTGTCCACGAACTTGGTCTGATACCCACAATGTACTGACCCAAAGCCAGCCATAAGTGCCATAACAGCCGGTAGCACCGCCAATGACTTCGTTAACATCGTTGCGTAGGAAAAATGTCAAATTTTTGCGATCATCAATTCCTGCTACGTTCTCAGTAAAGGTATCGAGACCTTTTTCTATGATATCTAGATCTGATTCACTGGGTGTATGGTCGATTTCTATACTAAATGACAATTGTAAATCCTTTTACTTTAATTGGTTATTATAAGCGAGTGTGATTCGTTCAATATGGTGTTGCTGCCACTGTTCGAGAGTCATACTCTGTTCTGCATCGAATTTGGCTTTGACAAGGTGATATATCTTTTCTGAGCGCTTTAGTGGTAAAACAACGATTCCCTCTTCATCTGCCACAATGATGTCACCAGACTCTACATTAGCACCGCCACATGTGATGGGCACTTGCAGTGGCGATATAAACGTTTTGTTACCAGGTACTGGGTATACGCCACGAGCAAACACCGGAAATTGGTTTTCACGGATTTCAGCGATATCTCTGACTACACCATCAATAATAAATCCTACAATGCCACGCTTTTTAGCCACGGCACAAACATTGCCGCCAGCAGCCGCAAGATCATTGCCACAACCTGATGCAACAATAATGGAGCCTTCAGGGGCTTGGTGGATGGCCATATGAAGCATTAAATGGTCACCGGGAGCTAACTGAACGGTAAAAGCAGGTCCACAAATTCTTGGGGTATTAGGCCACAATGACTTGATTCCAAAATCCATGAAGCTGTCACGGTTTAGCACGTTAGCATAATCTGTAGGGGATAATTTGCAAAACAGTTGTAGATTCAGCATTGATGGCTCCAATATATAAGATTAACCGCCAGAAAACTTAACTGTGTGGCCTTGTTTTACTAGATAGTCTTTAATTTTATCTCGGTTATCACCTTGGATTTCAATAGTGCCGTTTTTTACCGCGCCACCACATCCACACACTTTTTTAAGTGCGGCAGCAACCAGCTTAAGTGCTTTATCATCAAGGTCTAGGCCTGTGACAATACAGACGCCCTTGCCTTTACGACCTTTGGTTTCGCGTTGAATACGTACAATCCCGTCCCCTTTTGGACGCTGTGCTTGTTCTTTCTCTGGTGTAATTCGTCCTGTTTCTGTGGAGTATACTAATGACATTATTTTGCTCTACTAATATGAATTATAAGGTATTATTGCTCACTAGCCGCTTTATTAAAGCGGTCGATGTAATCTTGAAGTGCTTTCTGGCTTCCTTTCAATAGCCTGCCACCATGCATAAAATACCACTCATTTGTCTGTTCAGAATCATTACTAAAAATATAACCTTTATATTCTAATTTTTGAACTTGAACTTTGGTATTTTCTTTAGATTCGGCTTCATTGATGAGCTCTCCAGATTCAGTAAACTCTGAAGGGTCAATTAATACAGCAGCGTCAATCCACCAATCAATAGATTTTTTTACTGCAGTAATATTTCCTATCAGTATTTTATTCTGTAAACGGACTTTCCAACCGTTAGCATCATTAGATTTATTCTCAATACTGTATCCTCGATGAAAAACCTGGCTCATAGGTAACCCCATGTTTATTTAATGTAATTTGGACTGTTCTGTCTTTTATATCATAAAATTGCTGTCGTTTCTTGGCTCGAATTAATTTATAGTTATGATGTTAATTAGTGATTTTCAAATAGGTTGATAAATGAGCGACGAAATAGATCTTAAAGTATGCAAAGAGTATTTCAGCTCGACCATTGTTGATGGTCAGCTATTGAACCAACTAACAGACAACAAATATTCATCTAATACTCTAATTTCTATCATCAATGACTGGAATCGTTTTGTTGAATTTTGCCAAACAAAATCCGTTTCCCCTTTTCCCTCGTCTGTTACTGCAGTTAGACTCTATATCCAGAGTCAGAGAAAAATTCGTAAATTATCGAGCTTAAAACGCTACCTGATTTCTATTGGCATCATTCATCGCTGTAACGATTTATCAGACCCAACCAACCACCGTCAGGTTAAATTTCTCTTGCAAGAATTGCGCCTAGAGAAGAAAAACGATGCAAAACAGGCATCTTCTTTTGAGTTAAAGCATCTAAAACGGTTAAATGAAAAACTCGACAAGTCAGATGATATTAAAGATATCAGAGATGTTTGTGTCTGGAATATCATGTTTGAGACGATGATCAAGCGATCTGAATTGAAATCATTAGGTATAGATCAAATTGAATTGCTAGATGATGGCGCCACTCTGTCTGTTGATAAACAAAGCTATCGTTTAAGTGAACCGACTTCTGGTTATTTGAATCGATGGTTATCAGTGGCAAATATCAGTGATGGGATTGTATTTAGAAGTATTAACCGTCATGGCACGGTGGGAATTGAGTTACTAAATGACTCTTCTATTTATCGGATACTTCGTCGGGCAAGTGATGAGCTTGGATTGAAGGTTAAGTTCTCTGGCCAGTCTACACGTGTTGGTGCCACCCAAGAGCTTGCTCAACAAGGAGTCACATTGAAAGAGATCCAAGCATTTGGTCGCTGGTCAAGCCCGGCAATGCCAGCTCAATATTTGGGTAACAAGCCCACTTCAGAACGTGAAAAGAGCAAGTTTAAAAAAACCAAACCGTGGGATTAGTGGTTTGGTCTTCTATTATTTTACTGCGCGGTAGATAGCGGATTTTAAAAATTCAGAAAACGGTAATCCATTGTGCTCCATCAGTTTCGGAAACATGGAGATCGGTGTCATACCTGGAAAAGTATTAACCTCGTTCAGATAAATGGTGTTCTCTTCTGTTAAAAAGAAATCTATTCGCGCCAGATCTTTTAGCTTCATCTGCTTAAAGACTTTGTGGGCACAATGCTGAATAGTTGCAAGATGTTCTTCACTCAAACCTGATGCTTCTAATGTTGTCGTTGAGTGGCTATCAGAGCTGTATTTCTCTTCATAAGTATAAAATTTGCCTTCTGGTGAGCTTATCTCTCCGGGCTTAGTTACAAACAACTCTCCTTTATACTCATAGGCTGATACTTCCAGCTCACGAGGGGTCACCGACAGCTCAATTAACACTTGGTCTGAGTAAGTGAACGCACTGTCTATAGCTATCAATAGCTCCTCTTCATTAGTGACACTGTAGCATCCTACTGATGAGCCCTGACATGCCGCTTTTACAAATACTTTGTTCCAACGCGTTAACGCTGATTTCGCAAGCTCAATGCTCTCTGTGTTATTTTCACTAAGAAAAAGGTAAGGAGTATTAGGAATATCTAAAGCATCATACCAAAGCTTTGAGGTGATCTTATTAAAGCTGTTGGTGCTTGATTGCGCATCACAGCCTAAATATGGTGTTTTTGACATAGCGAATAGAGACTGAATATCCCCCGTTTCTCCTGGGAAGCCATGTATACACGGAATAGCATAATCAATCGATGTTTTGCGGTCACCAATAGTCAACACACCATCGACTGTGAATTGGCAAGGTAGAGAAGTATGATGCTCAAACCAGCCTGAATCTTTAATTTCTACAGAGATGACATTGAGGTTTTCGATGATGCCAAGCTGTTGCTCAATAAAGCCAGAAGAGACAAGTGAGACTTCATGTTCAGAGCCTGCACCCCCACAAAGGAGCAATACATTAATTTTGTTCATGTGCGTTGATTTCCAAGTCTAACAAATTGGGGATAATGACGAATAGCCTATAACTATGATTCAAGGGGAGTATTCAATAAAAAAGGAGCCGAAGCTCCTTATTGATTAATTTACTTTTATGATGCTTGGATATTGTGACTGTTTGATACTTTTAATGCTACGAGGAAATGGTTTCTGCTTTCTGATTGCTTCTGGTAAATATGGAATCGCGGCTTTAGCGTCTGCTTTGCTATTGAAGTTACCATAAAGCACACTGGTCCAATTCTTACCATTCACCATTTTGTCATTGATCCATAACTGATCTCTGTTTGGCATGTTTTTCAGGTATTCATCAAGACGTGCGTTGTTTAGTAATGACACAATTTGTAAGGTGAACGAAGAGTCAGTGTGAGCGGCTTTGTTACTTCTGACTGGTGGAGCAAGTGCTACGGTATTGCTGGTCGAGCTCTTTTCAATAGCAGCACCAGACTCTACAGCATTACTCTTAGACGGTACCGGTGTAATTATTTCTGCAGCAGGTTGTGCTTGCTGCTTTACAGGTTCTGCAGCTACGCTCTGTGTTTTCGCGTGTGCATATACTTCTGTTTCAGATTCGGTAGTGATATCGGTGATGTAAGTATCAGTCGCACAGCCGGCGAGTAACATTGATAAGGTAATAACTGCGATTTTTTTCATTTTAATTTTCACATAGTTAGAAATCTAAAGCTATTTTGCCCTTGAGCGCACTAGCTTGCAACGATTGATTTTATTAAGAGGTGATCAATAGGCTATATGTCACAACTTAACTTAAGAATGGTACCAAAATACCAAGCTAAGTTGATAATGTAAACTTAGATCACAATGAGACAACAGTTTGAATACCAAAGGTTTAGTTTTTCGTACAATATAAGAACAAAGAAGCTCTATTTTGAGTTAGATCTGGAGAGAGAAATGCAAACGTTAGACAAGTTACTTAAACCTACGTCTGTTGCTGTCATTGGTGCGTCCGATACTGAATATCGTGCTGGAAACATCATCATGCGTAATCTGTTGTCTGCAGGCTTTGATGGACCGATTATCCCGGTCACTCCTAAATATCATTCTGTTCGCGGTGTGCTTGCCTACTCTTCAGTCGCAGATATGCCCATTATCCCTGATTTGGCTGTTCTGTGCACTAATGCCGCACGAAACTCACTATTGCTCAAAGAATTGGGACAAAAGGGAGTTAAAGCAGCGATATTACTCTCTTCAGAGATGTCCATTGTTATCGACGACCATCAAGAAACAATGCTAAGCAAATGCAAAGTGATAGCAGCGAAATATGGGATTCGCTTATTGGGCCCAAACAGTTTGGGAATCATACTGCCTTGGCTTAATTTAAACGCTTCTTTCTCTCCTGTAACCGCTCTGAAAGGAAACATAGCATTTGTCTCTCAATCTGCAGCGGTGTGCACCACCATCCTTGATTGGGCTAATGATAAGCAAATTGGTTTCTCTTCATTAATTTCACTCGGGGATACGGCAGATATCGATTTTGCAGAGCTTCTTGATACCTTATGCACTGACAGCAAAACTAACGCTATTTTGCTTTATATCGACTCTATTACTGATGCCCGAAAATTTATGTCAGCCGCACGCGCGGCATCAAGAAACCGTAGAATATTAGTACTGAAAAGTGGTAACTCCACTCGTGGAAGAGAATCAGCAGTACGCCATTCCCAAGGCGCATTCAGTTTAGACGTGGTTTATGACTCTGCCATTCGTCGTGCTGGTATGCTTCGGGTTCCCAATACGCATGAGTTGTTTGCGGCGGTAGAAACATTAGCGCATTCCGTTCCACTGCGAGGAGAGCGTTTGGCTATTATGTCCAATGGCCATGGACCAGCAACGATGGCCGTTGACACGCTGATGCAACGTGGCGGGAAGTTAGCAACGTTACTACCAGAAACCATCGAGTCGTTAAATCTTATTTTGCCGAAGAGTTGGTCGAAAGAAAATCCGATCAATTTACTGGGTGATGCCAGTGTTGAACGCTATTGCCAAGTGTTAGAGATACTATTAAGCGACGGTAACTTTGATGCACTGTTGATCATGCACTGCCCTTCTGCAATCTCACCAGCAAAAGAAGCGGCAAATCGTATTATTGAAGTGATTACCAAGCACCCTAAAGGGAAACACTACAATATTTTAACTAATTGGTCTGGAGAAAAGAGTGCTAAAAGTGCTCGTTTGTTGTTCACTAAAGCAGGTTTTCCTACTTACCGAACTCCTGAAAGCTCTGTCGCCGCATTTGCTCACCTGGTCGAATATCGCCGTAATCAAAAGCAGTTGATGGAGACACCAACATCGACGGGACAAATTTCTAAAGTTGATAAAGAGCAAGCACACCAATGGATTAAAAAGCGTGTTGTTCAGGGGACAAATCAGCTCGATACACATCAGCTGCAAACCCTATTTCGCTTTTACGGATTTTCAGCGCTTGAAACCTGGATTGCCCTTGATACTTCTGAGGCGACGCACATCGCTGAGAATATTGGTTACCCAGTTGCTGTGAAATTGAGATCCCCTGATATCCCCTATAAGTCGGATGTTCAAGGAGTTATGCTCAGCCTAAACAGTGCACAAGAAGTTGCCAGTGGTGCGCAAGCCATCTTAGATAGAGTGAACATAAGTTATCCTGCAGCCCGAATTGATGGTTTAGTCATTCAATCAATGGCCAACCGTGCTGGAGCGCAAGAGTTAAGGGTAAAAGTAAACACTGATCCTATTTTTGGTCCGGTGATCTTACTGGGAGAAGGCGGTTCAGAGTGGGATGATAATCGAGATGCTGCCGTTGCTATTCCTCCATTAAATATGGCATTAGCCCGATATTTAGTCATGAATGCCATTAAAAGTGGCAAGATCAGAAATCAGAATCGACCTGACAAAATGAACATTGATGAATTGAGTTCTTTTTTGGTTCGGTTGTCGCAAATGATCATCGATTGCCCTGAAATTGTCGAGCTTGATATAAACCCCCTACTGGTATCAGGCAGTGAGTTAACCATTATCGATGCAGCATTGACACTTGAACCATTTGAAGGGAACTCCCATCAACGACTTGCAATAAGGCCTTATCCAGACGAGCTTGAGCAGTGGGTAAACCTCAAAGATGGATCCGATGTTTTGCTTCGCCCTATTCTTCCTGAGGATGAGCCTAAGCATGCTGATTTTATCTCTAAGGTTTCTGTTGATGATCTCTATAAACGGTTTTTTTCAGATGTAGGGGAGTTAAATCATGAAGCGTTAGCGAACTTAACTCAAATTGATTACGATCGTGAAATGGCATTTGTTGCGACAATCACAACCGGAGGGGATGAAAAGATTATTGCTGTGGCGCGAGCGGTTGCTGATCCAGAAAACATTGACGCTGAGTTTGCTATTTTGGTTCGTTCAGATCTTAAAGGTCAGGGTTTGGGACGAATATTGATGAGTAAAATCATCGAGTACTGTAGAGGTCATGGAACTAAAACCCTATCTGGAATGACAATGCCAAATAATCGAGGCATGATTCTGTTAGCACAAAAATTAGGTTTCGATATCGACATACAGATGGAAGATGGTGTTGTCGATATGTTATTGCATTTATAAATAATGGCTAAGGCGCAATAACGGCCTATTTATTTCTTTGCCATCTCTTTTTTTACCATGATAAAAGCAGCTACTACAAAAACAACTAAAAGCACGATTTCCATTTTTTATTCCTCTAATTATTCATTACCAGTAAATTACGTTGTAATGTTATCACTTTTATTAACACCTTGGCTGGAAATGTATGTTATTTGTGAGTTTTTTTTAAAATAAAGTGTAATAAAGCGAGAGGCGTCATACTCTTCTCGCTCATATTGTCATTAATCAGGATAACCAGTTGGGTTCTTTTGCTGCCAGTTCCATGTATCTACGGTCATCCGTTTCAGATCGTAACTTGCTGACCAATCTAACTCTGTTTTCGCTTTAGCAGGGTCTGCCCAGCACTCTGCAATATCACCAGGCCTTCTATCGACGATGTTATAAGCGACAGTCTTACCAGACGCTTGTTCGAATGCTTTTACCATCTCTAACACGCTGTAACCAATTCCGGTACCCAAGTTATAAGTGTGTAGCCCGGATTTAGTGCCAACTTTATTCAATGCGGCAATATGGCCAGCAGATAGGTCAACAACGTGAATGTAGTCACGCACACCAGTACCATCAGGGGTGGCGTAATCATCACCAAATACCGATAAAAACTCACGTCGGCCAATGGCGACTTGAGAGATAAACGGCATTAAATTATTGGGGATCCCTTGAGGATCTTCACCTAATTCGCCACTTGGATGAGAGCCTACTGGGTTAAAGTAGCGTAGCAGAGTGATACTCCAATCTGGATTCGCCTGTTGAAAGTCGGTTAAACACTCTTCGACAATCAGCTTACTGCGTCCATATGGGTTGGTCGCACTGGTTGGAAAAGATTCATTGATAGGAACAGATGCAGGATCGCCATATACGGTTGCAGAAGAGCTAAAGATAATAGATTTCACGTTAGCCCTTCGCATGGCATCAACAAGGACTAGAGTACCAGTAACATTATTATCGTAGTACTCAAGGGGTTTTGCAACGGACTCACCAACAGCTTTCAAACCAGCAAAATGTATCACTGAGTCGATGTTGTGTTTAGAGAACACGGAGTCTAAAAACGTTTTGTCCCTGATATCACCCTGATAAAACAGTGGACGAAGCCCTGAAACAAGCTCAATTCTGTCGAGCACACTCTGCTTACTGTTATCTAGATTATCAAGAATAATCGGTGTCATGCCCTTTTCTATCATCTGGATACACGTGTGGCTTCCTATGTAGCCCATACCACCTGTTACTAATACCTGCATAATATCCTACCTAATCAGAATTATAGCGGTATTGTAGCAAAGCTTGATGGGTAATTGAGCATTTATTTGTTATTTATAATTTTTGCGTTATCCATATTTGAATCCGAGTTATAGATAAGGGTATAGCAGCCCTTTCCTTGTGCTTTTGAGTGGTACATTGCGGTTTTAAGCTAAAAAAAGAGCAAGTGGGAGAGACTCCCACTTGCTGATGTTTACACTATGTTTCTAGGGGCAAACGAGAAGGATCTAAATTCATGCTTGTACTTAGACTCTCCGATTTTTTTGATGTTTGAAACACCCATTTTAAAGTTGTAGTTACCACTTATTTGGTCCACAACACGAGTGGTTAGTGAGTTTGATGGCTGGCGCATATCAATCATATTAGCGTACAGAGTTCCTTTTTTAGTGGCGGGTGTCACGATAGCCACTGCGGTTACTGCTGCTTTGTCTAATTTAATATGTCCATTCTCCATTAACTTACTAAATTGGAAATCATCCGCGTGAACGCCAAGGATGGTATCTTTGAAGTTAGCAACACGGTCTGAATACATCATCACCTGATCGCCCGATTCAATTCCCCGTTTCTTGGCATCATCAGGGTGGATTTCAACCCAGTTTTCAGGCCAACGCTGGATAACGTAGGCGCGGCGTTCAACATCATCAAATCCAGACTGCCAGATTTCATTGACTCGGCCATTAGAGAACCATAATTCGTCCCCTTTTGGTTGAATCCATGCATAGAAATCACTGAACAGATCCCACGGGTGTTTTTGTAAGTTGATTTTACCCGTTTGGCTGTTAAAGCCAGTGAGCTGCTTCTTAAGAACATTCGCGCCTTTCGGGCCATTGGTTAGTCCTTTTTCAGCCAGCGTCTCTTGAGTCATCTCTGTGTCATGCAGACGTTTGGTGCCAACCAGCTTCTTGGTATCGTAGTTATAAAATACCGGCCCTTGGATCCCGTCGGTACCATATTCACGAAGTTTCTGATGTAAGGTTTTTCCTTCTGCGTGGGCGGCGACTTTGATCATGTTGAAGTCTTTACGGCTACCACGGCTAAATCGAGACGCTTCTTCAGCGACATCATTCGAATTCTGCCAATCAAAACCATCAAAACCCATACGTTTAGCAAGTTGAGCAATGATCCACCAATCGGGTTTAGCGTGTCCAGGAGCATCGCCAAATTTCTGATACAAACGTAAACGACGCTCACCATTTGCACGCATAAAGTCAACTTCTCCCCATGTGGCGGCAGGGAAAACAATATCGGCAAATTTAGCACCGATTGGATCGCGTAAGTAGATATCTTGGTTGATAACCACCATGCCTCCAGAGTCTGCTCGGCGTTTGAGCGTATCGATTATCTCCTGTTTGTCATGGGTATAAACTTGGTGCGGGTTGGTTGTCACCAGCTCCCAGAATTTCTTCTGCAGACCCTGGCTGCCACACATGGATTGTATCCACGTGGTACCAATAACATGAGCGAAACGGGTGTGACCTGAATAAGTGTATCTATCCGTATCTAACGCGCGGCGTCTTCTGCCTGGTACTTTCTCAGGAGACTTGTTACGAGGTAACTTACCACCAGACTGACCACCACGTTGGTGTCCACCAAATCGTCCAACAACTTGCCCTTCTCTACCACCGGCACCGACTACGGTGGCTAATGTTGAAATGGCGTTGGTATTACCGGTGTTATTTGACCAGTAGAAGCCTTTTTCGATACCAATCGAGGTTTTAGGGCGTTTCCCATCAACCGGTTTTGCCATCATTTCAGCGGCTTTGTAGATCTTATCTACATCAATGCCTGCCATTTCTGCTGCATATTTAGGATCGTACTCTTTCTGTTTTTTGTTCCATTTTTTGTAGTCATCAAAACCATCAGTTTGAAACTTTCCCCATGTAGTACGCCACTGCCATGGTGTATTACGTGTGCCTTGGCCAAAGCCTGAATTGGACTCCCACTTGTTGTTTACCCATTTCTTAATCCAATCTTTATCTTCCCAGCCGTTGTCTATGATGACGCGCAGTATTGCGCCAACTACCAGGTTGTCCGAGCCAGGGTTGATGTCTAAGTGCAAGCCGCCATGTTTTTTCATGTAAGCAATGCCAGCCGTTTCACGAGGATTCAGTATGACCGTTTTCATGCCGCGTTGAATGGCTGGCATAATAAACTGAGTAAAAAGAATCGTTTTGGTTTCGTATGGATCCGTACCACATATCATCAATACGTCTGCTGCGCCCCAATCATCATAACTTGGTCCGAAGTTATCAAAGCCTGCATCACGGAAACCCGGTGTAGAGGTCACATCTGATGGCGTATCATGAAACGAGAAGTTTGCTGTATTGACATGGCGCAATGCGTATTTTGTAATCGCATACGTATTTTCAATATACTGATATGAGAACGTTTTTACGCCATAGGCATTGGTGCCATGAGTATCAATGACATATTTGCCAACTTCAGATGCAATGTCGAGGGCAAAATCCCAAGAGACAGGCTGCAAGCTACCACCAATACGAACTAAAGGTTGTGTAAGGCGATCTCGTGTTCCTGTTGATGGGTTATAGAGTTTCTGTGCAAGCAGACCACCACGCATGGAAGAGTCACCTGATTTATTTACCACATTAGTATCTTTATCAGGGACCACAATAATGTTGTGGGGCTTGCCATTGTGCATAATGACGTTGTGCTGGGCAGGTGCCACCCAAGCTTGTAAAGGCGCACTTGGGAAATTAATACCAAAGGCATTTTGATCCGCTTTCGGCCCTCCATTTCTCTGCTCTAATGGCCAACGATAGACTTTGTAACCGCAAGCAACGATGCAGTAATCACATGCCGTGGTGATGACTTCTGCATTGGTTGGTGGCAGCGGTGCATGATCTTCAGGGATATAAAAATTAGTCGTCATTGTTATGCCTCCTGCATCGCAATAATGTTATCTGTTCGGCCAAATAGCAGCCCCATGATACCGACAGCGTAAATATCATCGCCGTCCAGCTCTAATAACACTTGAGGTAAACTCTCATACGCTTGGCCTGAAACAATGATTCCATGTCTGCGTAGATCAAACGTTGAGAGATGGAAAGGACATTGACCCAGAACTCGATGCTCGCCAACCACTTTGTATTGTCCGTTTAATGGACCGCCTTGGTGAGTACACATTAATGAAAATGCAGCGACATCTTGCTGTTTACCAATACCGCCACCCGCTTGTACGCCCATCTTGCTCAAAATAGCTTGCGAATTAGGGCCATTATCTGGGTAGTTAAAGTACACGGGTTCGTTATCTTTAAGATCGCTAAGTTGAGCAATCTTTAGACGAGGGTAGCCCACGACTCTTGCTTGAGTGCTGGTGGCTTGCGCGGTACCAGGAAACATAGTTAATGAGACGATGCTAGCGGTACTTGCTGTTGCACCTGAATACATTAAAAATTCACGGCGAGACATCATGCACTTTTGGTGCTCTTGTGCACTTTCGCTTTTCTTTGATTTCAATTTATCAAGGTTCATTTTGTTGCCTCCTTGAGCTCTTTCTCGGTAAATAGTGGTTTGTATTCAGGAATAGTTGGATAGTCCATTAATAGACGGTCTCCAGTAAAAGCGTCTAAGAATGAAAGTAGATCGCCCTTCTCCTCTTTGGTCAGCCCTAATGGCTTAATAAGATCGGATTTGGTGTCAAAGGTTGAGGTTCTACCTGCCGCATCAATACCACCACGGTCATAGAAATCGATCACATCGGCCAGTGTCGCAATAGTGCCGTTATGCATGTATGGAGCGGTATACTTGGTGTAACGTAAACTTGGAGTACGGAACTTACCTTTCATCTCTTTGCGTTTACCACGGAAATAGACACCGGGATCTGCTTTAGTATGGCGATACATCTTTTCAGTGGAGCCTTTAGCGTATAGCTCATATCTAAAGGTGATTTGTGCCATTGGATCCGTCTCCCAACGTAGATTAGAAGGGACACCGACGTTGTAGTACTGCTCATCAGATGCTAAGGCCCCATTGTGGCAAGCAATGCAACTCGCTTTACCTTCAAATAACGCATTTCCACGCAGTTGCTCTTTTGATAGCGCAGATTGGTCACCCATTAAGTAGTTGTCTAATGGGGTGTCGGTTTGCACTAACGTACGTTCGAACGCGCCAATGGCTTTCCATGCGTTACTTACTTTTGGATAGTTGTCACCAAAGATTTCATTAAAGGCAGTGACGTATTCAGGAACCAGCGCTAAACGTGCTTCCATCAAGTCGTCTTCACCATTACCAGCAACACCACCTTTAGCTGCACTTTTGGCTTGCCCTTCCAGTGATTTACTTGAACCAGCCCAAAACAATTTGCTGTAGTAGCCCGAGTTAACAATCGTTTGACTGTTTCTCCAGTGAACAGTACCTGGGTAGCCTAACGAGAGGTCAGATGGAAAGTCCCAACCTAATGCCGGGTTATGACAAGCTGAACAAGGTGTCGATGTATCGCCACCTAAACGGCCATCGAAAAACAGCACTTTTCCTAATTCCACTTTCTCAGGAGTAGTCGGGTTATCGGCAGGTGTTGGTACTTTGCCTAACGGAGCTAGCGCTGGGTAATCAATGCTTGCCAATGTCACTGGCACTAATGTGGCAGCAACCTCTTCTGCAGTCATTGAATCCTTTGCTGAAGCAGATGACATTGTCACTGAGAGGGCCGCGACAACTAAACTAGACAAGGTTAATATTGAACGTTTCATTTAATTCTCCTTAATTTAGTGTATTAGACCAATCAGTAATAAGCTGATAGTTATAATCATTGGCCGACCAAACATGAGCGTCAGTGGTTAGTGGTTTACTTGAAAGAGACTCAAGGAATACGACTAAAGAGGATTGCTCTGCTTTGGATAAATTAAGTGCTTTCAGACGTGAATCTTTATTACTGTCAACGCCACCGCCTTGGTTATAAAACGCCACAACTTCAGGTAAGGTTTTAATCATACCGTTGTGCATGTAAGGGGCTGTTTGAGTGAGTTCACGTAGCGTTGGCGTCATGAATTTACCCATGTCTTTACCATCAACGCGATGGGTCTGAACATAAGCGCCGACATCACGTTTTAGGTTCATGTAATTCTCATTACCCATAAACATGTTAAAGGCGATGAATGTTTGATGGCGGTACGGGTCGGTGAAGATATCGAAGTTCTCAGCAACCCCTGTGTTATAAGGTTTACCATCAGAAAAAAGAGGTCCGTTATGACAAGAAGAACAACCCGCCTTCCCTTTAAATAACTCAAACCCTTTTTTAGCTTCTTTACTTAACTTGTTATTATCAAAAGGTGTTTGATTAGAAGTCAGTGTTTTTAGGTATTCTGGAATGGCTTTACGAACTGAACCATTGGACGGCTCGCCGTAGCCAGCTTTTTTGAACATATCGACATAGATGGGATCTTGCTTAATGCGCTCCTGCATTAATCGCATGTCCATATTCATTAACCAATCTTCAGTGATCATTTCACGGGTAACGTCATTGAGGTTAGTCCCCAGTCTTCCATCGTGAAACCACACTTTCTTGTAAGCGGTGTTGATCAATGTCGGTACGTTCCTAAAGCCTTTGCTTCCTGTATAAGCAGGTGCAAGAGCATCCGGGTGAGAGTAGCCATTTTCAGGTACATGACACGATGCACATGACAGCGCCGTGTTACCAGATAGACGCGTATCAAAGAACAGTCGTTTTCCTAACTCAGCTTTAGTGGCATCTATTTTCATCGATGGCAACGGACCAAATGTGTCCGTTTTATCTTGCGGCATGACTGAAAATGAAAGACCGACTACAGCGGTAAGGATCATCATTTTTTTCATTATTGAGCTCCTTTTGCTTCCAGCGTAATTACCATTGCTACTGCTATAGAGCATAAAGTGAGCCAAGATTTTGTATTATTTATTACCTTTAAAATCAGTAAGTTGACGTATTGAGTTTTTTGTATTCATAAACAACTTAACGAATCATTAAAACAGCCAAGTCTGAATTTATCATTTCGTTAAATTATAGCGGAGCATCTATTTGTCAGGGATATGAGTTCGAGTTAACTCTTTGATTATTAAGCAAGGTTATTTGTTTTGAGAGTCGGCACGTATTATGCTTCTATTGGATTATTGAGTAATAGTCTTGGGGTATTTGAGTTATGTTAGACAATCCATCTAAAAGTGCAGTCAGTAAAGCGTCGAACCAGTTAATGGCCGACAAATTGATAGAGCTTCTCGCCACGGGAGACGAAGCACAGCGTTGTTATGCCGCAAGAGCGATTGGAATGGGAAAAGTAACAGATGCGCAGTCACAACTGAGTGAGTGTTTGTATCATCAAGACCCGGATGTGGTGGTTGATAGTGCCGATGCATTAACGGCCATTGGTGGTGGTAATTATGCCTCTTTGTGCGACGTTGCCAAGCACCACCCTGAAAGTGATGCGCGTATCTCAGCGATGACGGCAATTGCGCAGCAGCATATCCAACACTGTGACTCTCCTAACCATATTGACGCATTAACCACGCTGCAAGGCATTGCGTTAGGTCGACAAAATGAAGATACATGGGGGATGAGCTCAGACTGGGATGATTGGTGGGATCTGCAACTTGCCGCCGTTAAATTACTGTCTAACTATGCTATTGAATCTAACCTTGTGCTGTTTAATGAACTATTAACTCTTGATCCTGAGCCTGCACTAGAATCGGCGCTGTATAATGGCATCGTTATAATATCTGCTAGCCAAATTATCGATCAATTATCCAATGCCCCACTGATGAAAAAACGTCGATTGGCTCGTGCATTAACTCATTCCAATGACTCACTTGCGACGGTGTTTTTGTTTAAACTGCTGCGCGAAGAGGATGATGAGTTGGTGAGTATTGCAATTAAAGCATTGTGTGACAGCAAGGCAACCCAATACCAATGGGATATTATTCGCTGTCTAAAAATTCCCTCTTCTTTAGTACAAAAAACGGTGATCACTGAGATTGAAAAACTGGGCGCTTTAAATCAACTTGATCTTGATCGAGTGATGAATTTCGCTCAACAAGCCGATAAGGGGGCTCTGCCGGCTCTATTTGAACTAATACAATCACATAAAGACCCAATTAATGATGAGCAACACGCATGGCTTAACGAGATGTTATTAAGTGATGATGAACAGGTTGTGCTGGCGATTGCTGAAATGCTCATCATCAAACTGGACAGCAGCAAAGAGTCACAACAGCAGCTACTGGCATCGACCATGAATCGTTGCTTTGAACTTGCTCAGAACCGGACTCTTTCATTAGAATTACAAACCGCTTTTATCCGTACCTTGGCCAAGATAGATTGCAATCAGTTTGAGTTGGATACTGAACCTTATCAACTGACTTTAATTGAAATGATCAATGACGATCACGCAGGCATCACCATTCAACAGGCGTTGATAGAAGTGATGGTTCAGGACACTTCAAGCGTAGCTCAAAAGTGGGTACGTGATTTGTTGTTTGGTATTGATGAACAATCTGACATTATTTCTACCACTAATATTGATCAGGACAACAGTGCTAGTGAGAAAAGTAGTCATGCTGTGGTTGAGACAAAAGCTGAATCTGATTCCACGTTAGAACAACTACTGGAGCAACATGATAGCGCACTACCGACTATTGAAGAGGACGAACAACCACTTCATAATGCCAATACGTCAACGCTAGCCGCTATTCAAAAAAGCAATGTGGTCTCGATGCTTCATGCAGAACAGGCCAAACCCGAGAAACCGATTGTTGAAATGATTGACGAGTTGGATCCTGAATACATTGAATATAGCCAAATCGTCAAAGCACACTTTAATACCTCAGATAACTTGCAACTCAATCGACGCAAAATTGCCAAGATACCGCAATCGACACAAAGAGTGCTAGTGATTCGCTCTCTGGGTTTGGTGCCACGATTAGCAAGTGTAGAGTTATTAATAGAAACTCTGCTAGGGGCAACTGCTGCTGAGCAGGCCGAAATTCTGATTGCACTGAGCCATATTGCAAAAAACAAGCGTATTCCTGAAATAAGAAATGCCATTGGTTCGGCAGGTAACGCCATGCATCTTGGCGATCCAATCACCAAGCAAGCGGCAACCAAACTGTTGGCTTATCTCCCTCTGAATAAAGCGTTACCGCTGTTGATGATTGGAATTAATGACAGTGATGAACATGTCCGTTGCACCAGTTTAATGGCATTAAAGCATCAGATTGAGCATAAGAAAGTGCCCGCATCTGCACTCTCTTCAACCATCGCGAGTTTGATCCACCGCTTTGATGACAGTGCTGGTGGCGTCAGACGACTGTCATTGCAAATCGTATCAATCATTGCGGATGACGATGCGTTAGAAGCTTTAATTGAGTTGGCTATCTCTGATGAAGAGGCCAACGCCATTGCCGCCACGTCGTTATACAATAAGCGTGATCAAGTACTTCCATTGTTAGCTCAAAAAGTCATCTCATTAGAGGATCAGAAACAACCTTTATGCATTCAACTAGCAGGTCGATTGTTGGCCAGTTGATTTAAGCATGGCTCTAGCTCTTACTTTTAGTGCCACTGACTTTTTGTTTGTGGCACTTTTTCGTATCTTATCCTATCTAGTTTATTGTCAAATGCTATCTATGGGGAGTCACTGAATGGACGCAATACTCGATGCACCTCAAGACAGCAATAAATCCGCCTTCATTTCTAAGCTGTTCTATTGGTTATTACCGACGTGGTTAACGTTAGCCATTGTCATGTGTGTTCATTATTTTGTTAGCATTGAGAGCCAGCAAGAGTTCGCTTTGCATAATGAACGAGTCATCGTTGAGCTCATGGAAGAGTTGTTAGGTGACAGTCTGAGTAATATCTCTTCAGATGCAAAAACGTTGTCCTATATGACGGGGATTTTTTTAAGCAGCAGTAGCCAATTTACCAAATCTCATCTGGTGAATTATTTTGCTGAATTAAGTGCTAATAAGCCAAGTTATGACCAAATCCGTTATATTAATATCGACGGTGATGAAGTAGTCAGGGTAAATAACAATAACGGCGATATTAAGGTTGTTGATAAGCAGCGGTTACAAAATAAATCAAAACGCTACTATTTTCAGCGTAGTAATATCTTAGCGCTGGGGGATGTCTATATTTCTCCAATGGACTTAAATGTTGAAGATGGAACGATTGAGCAACCTTTCAACCCTACTATCCGAGTGGCCTCCCCTGTTTTTGATTCATTAGGAAAACGAATTGGTATTATTGTCTTAAATTATAAAGCCAGTGTAATCATCAACAAAATGCTTACCGTGTCACCCAGCTTTATGAAACACCTTTATCTGATCAGTCCGGAAGGTGATGCCATTATTCAGCCATCGGAAAAATCAGATGGCCCCTTTATTTTTAATACCAATAACTCTCTCAACAGAATTGATAATCAGTTGGTTACTCAAATACAGCAACAGAAAAGTGGTCAATTGCTGTTCGAACAAGACTTTTATACTTTTTCAATGATTGATGCCAAAGCAACGGGAGGCTGGACCATTATTTCAGTCTTCCCTAAGCAGAGGTTAAATTTAGCGCGCTCTGGTTTTAGTGACCAATATCTGTCTCTCTATCTACTGGCTGCCTTATGTCTGAGTCTGCTCGTTTCTCTACTCAGTTATCACCAACATCAAAATTATTTGTTGAATCGAAAGCAACGTTATGAAAAGCAGTTTAGACAGACATTAGAGAACATACAATTGGCGGCAATTACGGTAAAAGCAGATGGAACCGTTAGCTTTTGTAACCACTTTTTCCTTGAAATGACGGGTTATGACAAACATGAAGTCATTGGTAAACGCTGGGTTGAGATGTTCATCCCGACTTCTTTACAGGTTGATGCTGCTACGGCATTGGCCAATGCGTTGAAACATGGCCATGACAGTGCACATACCGAAGAGGTTGTTCAGCACAAAAATGGAGAAGTACAACTTGTCTCTTGGACCTCAACGTTTTCTAAGAGTGATTCAGGTGAAGCAAAATCGGTGACTTTTATTGGTGAAAATGTCACTGAAAAAAAAGCCACTCAAGATCATTTGCAGCAGCTAAGCCACACGGTTGAGCAGAGTCAAAATTCAGTCATGATCACCAATTTACGTGGCGAAATCGTCTATGTAAACCCTGCGTTTTGTGAATTAACCCAATATTCAAAAGAGGAAGTGATTGGGGAAAAACCGCAATTTCTTCAATCTGGTGAGATGGAACAGAGCAGCTATAAAGTCTTATGGGAGCGGATCTCTAGTGGTAATGCTTGGCGTGGAGAGTTTCACAATCGTAAAAAGAACGGTGAGCTGTTTTGGGAGCGAGCCAGCATCTCTCCGGTGAAGGATGTTTCAGGTGAGTTACTCTACTTTATTGCGGTAAAACAAGATATTACTGAGGAAAAAAGGCTAGCCGCTCAAGTGGAAAGCGAGCGAAATGAGAAGATTAAGCATGAAAAACTCGCAGCTGTTGGCAATGTGGTCAATATGATTGCTCATGATTTGAGAAACCCTCTGAGCTCAGTGAAAATGGCACTACAGATATTCTCTAGAAAAGAGAAAGATGAGCTGTTTGATATCTCTTTAGAGCAGGTTAAGTACATGGAAGATATACTTGAAGAGTTGATGGCCTACTCTAGACCGGATCAATTCAAACCTGAATGGACAGATCTTAATAAGCTGATTCAATTAGTCATTAATAGTCAACAACGTTTAGCGGCTGAAAAACAGGTACTGCTCAATTTTTCCTTTATTGCTAATCTACCTACCCTGTATGCGGATCCGGTCAAATTACGTCAAGCTTTGCAAAATGTCGTGGTGAATGCCATACAAGCGGCATCTCTATCAATGGAATCTAACCCACAAGTGGATGTGTCTACCAATATGTTGATCACAGAATCAGGCTCACGATTTTCAATTGAGATAAAGAATAACGGACAATCTGTTGATCCTTGTTTGGCGGATAAAGTATTTGAACCCTTTTTTACCACCAGAGCAAAAGGAACGGGCTTAGGATTGGCAATTGTAAAACGAATCATTGAAAATCATCACGGCAGTATACGACTCATTCCATGGATTGAATCATTTACTGATCAGGCAAGCGGTACTATTGCCACCATTGAACTGCCCTTGAACTCATTGATTGATTCAGCGAGGGATGTCGTTAATGGATAAATTACTGATCGTTGATGATGACAAGGGGATTTGCAGAACGTTACAGCTGCATTTTGAATCACTGGATCATCAAGTTAAAACCGCACACTGTGTGGATGATGGCTTGGTTATTTGCCAACAGTTTGAACCGAATATCATTATCTTAGATATTCGTATGGATGGAAAATCAGGCTTAGAAGGCATTCCCGAGTTTAAAGCTCTCTGTCCAAACACAAAAATTATTATGATCACCGCTTTTCATGATATGGAAAGTACTATCGAAGCGATGCAACAAGGGGCGGATGAGTACATTCATAAACCCATCGATCTCGATGAGCTAGACGCTGCTGTTATAGCGGCGAAAAATATTAGCATTAATGACAATGATGCAGTGGTTATCCCGACCAGTGTTGGGCACTCTATTGTGGGCTCATCGCATGCAATGAAAGAGATCTTTAAAACCATTGGTAAAGTGGCGTTAACGAATGCGTCTGTAATGATTACAGGTGAGTCAGGAACGGGTAAAGAGATGATTGCTCAAGCGATTCATAATGCGGGTAGAGGCCAAACCGCGCCGTTTGTTGCGATTAACTGTGCGGCTTTGGTTGAAACGTTGCTTGAGTCAGAGATGTTTGGGCATAAAAAAGGCTCATTCACTGGTGCCTTCGCGGATCAAACGGGTAAGTTTGAGCTAGCGAGAACTGGCACACTATTTTTAGATGAAGTTGGTGAGTTGGCCATGCCAATACAAGCAAAATTATTGCGTGTCTTGCAAGAAAAAGAGTTTATGCCTATTGGCAGTAAACAGACCATAAAAACCGATACACGTATTATCTGTGCCACTCACCTTGATTTTGAGCAAGCAATCAAACAGAAAGAGTTTCGTGAAGATCTCTTCTATCGGCTTCAAGTTATTAGAATACACATTCCACCACTTAGAGACAGAAAAGAAGATCTCAAGGCGTTGATCCCCACTTTGCTGGCAAGAACCAATAGAGAGTTAGGCACCAAAGTGAAAAAAGTGTCTAAAGAGGCGATGTCACTGCTGTTTGAGTATCATTGGCCTGGAAATGTTAGGGAGCTTGAGAACGTATTAACGAAAGCTGTCGCGTTATGTTATGGCACAATCTTAACCCCAGATCTGTTTACCGAGCTGGTGGTTGATACTGATAGAGCCTTGCCGAAGCACGATGTCACTATCGCAGACGTGAGCCTGGAATTGATGGAATTTAACTATGTTAAAGAGGTTCTTAATCGTGTAGATGGTCATAAAGGAAAAGCGTGTGATATTTTAAAAATAAGTCGACCAAGATTACAACGGATACTAGAGAAAACGCCAGTTTAATGATTCGCCTCAATAAAGATGAGAATAACTCTCATTTGTATTGAGTTGTTATATCTTTCCTGATAGAGTTGCTTTAATAACTTTTCAGGATGATAAAATGAACCATAAAATCCGCAACTTAGCCGTTTATATCGCGCTGGTTTTTTGCAGCTTTTCGGCAAGCTCACAGCAAGATGGGAAATTTAAAGTTGTCACTACTTTTACTATTATTGCCGATATGGCCAGCAATGTTGCGGGTGATGCGGCGATTGTAGAGTCTATTACCAAACCTAACGCTGAAATTCATAATTACCAACCTACTCCTCGAGATATTTTACGCGCACATAATGCCGATCTTGTCCTCTATAATGGGATGAATCTAGAGCTGTGGTTTGCTAAATTTTTTATTCACTTTAAGGCTATTCCTAGCGTAGTGATATCGAAAAATGTCACCCCTATTGGCATTACTCAAGGGCCATATAGTGGTAAACCCAATCCACACGCTTGGATGTCACCGAATGATGCATTAATCTATGTCAATAATATTCGTGATGCTTTGATCAAGTATGACCCTCAACATGAAAGTACGTATCGAGCTAATGCGGATGATTACGCCAAGAAAATTACAGCCACTGTTGAGCCATTTAGAAACAAACTTAAAAACTTACCTGCAGATAAACGTTGGCTAGTGACCAGTGAAGGTGCATTTAGCTATCTCGCCCGAGATTTTGGATTGAAAGAACTCTATTTGTGGCCAATCAATGCTGACTCTCAAGGGACGCCACAACAGGTTCGGCACGTTATTGACCAGGTAAGATCGAACAATATAAGCGTTGTATTCAGTGAAAGCACAATTTCGGCTAACCCAGCCAAACAGGTGGCAAGGGAAACGGATGCAAATTACGGCGGTGTGCTCTATGTCGATTCATTAAGTAATGAACATGGATTGGTTCCTACCTACTTAGATCTGTTGCGTGTCACGTTAACCACAATCACGACGGGAGTTTCACAATGAATAATTCTGTTGGTTTAGAAGTTAATGACATCACAGTGACTTATAGAAATGGACACACCGCTTTACACAATGCGAGTTTCATACTTCCCAAAGGTGCGATTACTGCTTTAGTCGGTATTAATGGTAGTGGTAAATCAACGCTGTTCAAATCCATTATGGGGTTTGTTCGCCTCAGCCATGGATCGGTTAAAATATTGGGTCTTCCTGTTAAAAGCGCACTCAAGAATAACTTAGTCGCTTATGTGCCGCAAAGTGAAGAGATTGATTGGAACTTTCCAGTATTAGTTGAAGATGTCGTCATGATGGGCCGCTACGGTCATATGGGTCTATTGCGCCGTCCAAAAAAACAAGACCATATGGAAGTGAAACAAGCGCTTAGCAGAGTGAATATGTCTGATTATAGCCATAGACAAATTGGTGAGCTTTCAGGTGGCCAAAAGAAACGGGTGTTCCTAGCTAGGGCGCTGGCTCAAAAAAGTGAAGTTATCTTATTGGATGAACCTTTTACCGGTGTTGATGTGCAAACTGAAGATCAGATAATGGACCTGCTGCGAGAATTACGTTCTGAAGGGAAAGTGATACTGGTATCGACTCACAATCTAGGAAGCGTACCTGAATTTTGTGATAGAACGGTACTCATTAACAAAACGGTACTTGCTGCTGGAAAAACCTCTGAAGTATTTACACAGGAAAATCTACAAAAAGCATTTGGTGGAGTGCTACGTCACTTTATTTTATCAGGTAACGATCTGCACAAAGATGAAGACAGTCGACAAGTGACCGTTTTATCCGATCATGAGCGTCCTGTTGTATTGTATGGTGAAAATAACCAACAATCGGTCCCGCCACTTACTCAGAAGATGCAGTGATGAGGAGCCATTATGAATAGTTTATTAACCCCTTTTGAATATGAATACATGGCCAATGCGATATTGGTCAGTGGATTAGTTGGCGGAGTCTGTGCCTTCTTATCCGCTTATTTGATGCTAAAAGGTTGGTCTTTGATTGGAGATGCTCTACCGCACTCTATCGTACCCGGTGTCGCCGGTGCCTATATGTTAGGAATTCCTTTTTCAGTGGGTGCATTTTTATCTGGAGGATTAGCCGCTTCAACCATGCTTTTTCTCAGCCAGCGAACCAAGCTCAAGGAAGATGCCATTATTGGACTCATCTTTACCTCTTTTTTCGGTCTTGGTCTATTTATGGTGTCGATTTCCCCCACCTCGGTAAACATTCAAACCATTGTTTTGGGAAATATTTTGGCAATATCTCCTGCTGATACCAAGCAGTTATTATGGATTTGTGGGATTTCATTTGCAGTACTGTTTTTTACTTGGGAAGATCTGATGGTGGTCTTTTTTGATGAGAATCATGCGAGAACGGTTGGCATCAATCCAGAGCGGATGAAGATTGTGTTTTTTGCTCTGCTGAGTGCTTGTACTGTGGCGGCAATGCAGACTGTCGGGGCCTTTTTAGTCATTGCAATGGTGGTGACTCCGGGGGCAACCGCGTATTTAATCAGTGATCGATTTCCAACAGTGATCGCCATTAGTGTCGCTATTGGCACCTTAACAAGTTCCGTTGGCGCCTATTTAAGCTTTTTTGTTGATGGTGCAACGGGGGGGATCATAGTGGTTTTACAAACCGTGATTTTTCTATTGGTATTCTTAATGGCACCAAAGTATGGGTATTTGGCTCAACGCCGCGCCGTCAATCCCCACAAGAAAGAACAACTTGAAGAGGGAGAGCATCATGCACAATTTAATCAATGAGTTAGTATTACCTTTTTCGTTTCCTTTTATGCAGTATGCTTTTTTAGTCCTGATATTGGTATCGTCAATGACTGCCCTATTGTCTTGTTTTCTAGTTTTAAAGGGGTGGTCTTTAATGGGGGACGCGATATCACACTCGGTATTGCCGGGGGTTGTTATCGCCTACGTGTTAGCGATACCTTATGTTGTAGGTGCGTTTTTTGCGGGCATTGTGTGTGCTCTAGCGACCGGATTTTTAAAAGAGAACAGTAAAATAAAAGAAGACACGATCATGGGTGTTGTTTTCTCGGGCATGTTCGGTCTTGGTTTGTTGCTAATGACTAAAGTAGACTCTGGTGTACACCTTGATCATATCTTATACGGTAATGTATTGGGTGTCAGTATCTCAGACTTAGCCGAGACTGCTGTTATCACGGTCGCTGTATTTTGTTTTATCATCTTCAAAGGCAAAGATCTGCTGGTATACATATTTGACGCTCAACATGCTCAGGCAATTGGTTTGCCTGTTCGGTTTTTGCATTATGGTCTGCTGTGTCTGCTTTCTCTTGCCATTGTTGGCGCTTTAAAAGCGGTGGGTATGATTTTAGTGATAGCAATGCTCATCGCTCCAGGTTCGATAGCTTACTTATTAACTCAAAGATTTTCCTACATGATCTACTACGCAGTGGTTATTTCGATTGGCTCAGCGTTTAGCGGTCTATATATCAGCTTTTATATTGATAGCGCGCCAGCACCAACGATTGTGCTGCTGTTGGCGCTCTGTTTTATCATTGTATTCAGTTACACCAGCTACAAGCAGCGCTGTTTAGAAACTATTTAAAAGTGACCTTGCCACCGATCATTTTAAAGGCGGGGGCACCTCTCACCAAAACATCTCTAGCAAAGGGTGTTGAACATTGAGGGCATTGGCAGTCAGTTGTGGTATAGCTGACTGTTATCCTCTCTTTAAAACACTTAACCAATGCTCCTTTTCCCCCTTTGCGATACTTGAACAGTTGTGTTTTGCATTTTGCACAAAACACATCAACGGTACGCGTCGGTCCCTTTTTATTTGGTTTTGCCACGCTAGCTCTACTTACTGGATTCTACATTGAATAGAAATAGTATATCTGAGATTTCATACGAATAATAATGCCTCGGATGACATCAAGAAAGAACTTCAGTATGTTACGGGCTCCCCTATTACAGAAGTCTTAATCAATTGGAGTGACGGCTGGTTTCATCCACACAGTACTAAAATCGAACCAGCCAAGCCCATTGCAATCTGCGTTTTGAACCACACCGAGCTGATCATCTAATATGCCCATCCACCCATGAAAGAGTGGTAGCAGTTGACCTGATGTCACTAACTGTTTGCTCAACTCATTAACCGGGAATGGCATTTGTCCGGATCCTCGCCACTCATCGATGATTTGACACATCTGTTCAAATTCATCTTTAGGCGTCGCTCTTTTAATCTCAGATGAGCGATAAAACCAGCCTAGCAAGGAGTCATCGCGGTGGTTACCTAAACTCATTCCGCTGATCCAAAAATCAATATTGTTATCATATTCACCACTTGCAAGTTGCAATAGATTCAGCTCTTTGATGATGAGCCTGATGCCATCTTTCGCTAGGATACAGGTCATCGCCTTAGCAATAAGGGGGTAAACTGGATGTTCTTTGGGGTAAGCCAGAGTAATGACTCGTTTATTGGTTGGGGCGCTGATTATCTCATCAATGACTTTATGAACATGTCTTTTACCTGGTAGCAGTCCATGGGCATTAATCAAACCTAATGAGCTAAGGTCATGTTGCGACATGTTTGAAAACAGTGCATATGAGTGAAGTTTTGATTGTAGGTAATGTAGCCATTCAGGTTGTGTACAAACACCACTATTACGGTTAAATAGAAGGTAGCTGCAACCTTGATCAAGTTCAACCTTAGATGAGACTCCATTGTGATCGCCTGCTGGAAGATCAATACCAGGAGCAAGTTGCATGGCAGAAATCTTATCCAAAACCCATACTTCAACATTATCAACTAATGGCCTAAAACCGTAATAGTAGTCGTGAGCTTCTAAAATAAGTCGCTGCGCATCATTGCTGATCACCCGATATGGACCTGTTCCTATTGGTTTGAAATTGAAATCCACCATATCTTGATAGCCAGAAGGTAAGATTTTTGCTTCAATATGGCTTAATAATACCGGGAAAGAGTGGTCTTCAACCTTGAGAATGAAATCAACGGTGTTGTCAGTGTGTTTGTGTACTTGTTTTATGTGGCAAAACAGATCTGTGGTGAGTAACCCAGCAAAGGTGTCGATGATGTCATTGATGTTGAGTAAATGACCATCATGAAAGCGAACAGAAGGACGAAGGTAAAAACGCCAGTGTTTCGGCGTTAGTGATTCCCAGTGGTGGGCTAGGTCTCCGCAAAGTTGTTCACTGTTTTCATCGATCTTAGTTAAACCACTAAAGATTTGCTTGATGATGTGCTGCTCTGAGCGTCTGACTGGTTTTTGAGGATTCAAATTAACGAATTGGCGATAATACGGTAATCTAACAACTTGCTTCCCCTGTTGTTGCGAGAAGCCCAGTTTATCTTGTATTACTTGTGCTAACAGTTTCGCGTCGTTATTCAGTGTGATTAATGCCTGATCAAGCCGTCCATCTTCTACGTGACGCGTCGCAAGCTCTAAATTCACCTCGTCATTAGAGCGGATAAAGTTAAGTCGAGAACTTTTTCCTCTACCCACAGCAGGGATCCACTCAACCCAACCTTCTTCGACCATCTTATTAATAACCATCCGAGTATTACGTCGAGTGCAAAAAAGAACCTCAGAGATCACATGCAGATGGGTATTGCTGCTTTGGCCTGAAAAGTGCTTAGACAGCTGTTCGAATTGAGTTTTGAGACGTGGACTGCTCATAAAAGAGGAACCTGATTTTTTGAATAATAAAAACTGAGCTTCCTACTTTATCATTTCATAATGAAGTTGGGGGAATTAACTTAACTGTTGTTTAAATAGACAATTTCCATATGCTCGGGTGACATTAATATTATCAATAGTGTGAGCTGGGTTAAAACTACTGTCAAAAGTATACCTACTCGTCAATTTATTGACCTTGGTCTTTGACTTCGCTGTTCTAATGAATCAATAATGAAATACTTAGAAGCACCAAAGTATGTTGTTGAACAGGAATTACAGGAAGTAAATGAAATCAATTTCAGCGTCAACACACTTAAAACCATTCTCAAGAATTGCAGCTTTTTATTTAGCTATTGCTCTGATTTCGAGCCTTTTTGTGAGTGGCATTATTTCTCTATTCTTCCTGGATTATTACCAATCAACATTGGTTATGCTAACGAATTACTACCTACATGCTCTGTTGTTTATTGCTCCCCTCTTTCTTCTGATTGCTTTGAGCCTAGCTGTTATTATTACTATAAAGCAGAGTCGACAGTTTTTTAATTTAGAGTTATCTCGCGGTATAAACAAAGAGCAACTGTTTCCTGTATTTCAACCAATTGTTGATTCGAGAACAGGTGAGATCACTGGGGCTGAACTTCTGGCAAGATGGAAGCACCCAGAACTTGGTTTTGTTGAACTTGAGCAATTTATTCCGTTGATGGAAAAAAACAAACAATTAAATGGCTTAGTTTCTGATTTTTTTGATAAAGCGGCAGAGATGTTGCCAAACCAATCAAAGTTAAACTATCTCAGCATCAACATAACACCCAGTCAAATTCGCGATACTAGTCAGTTCATCTCTTTGATTCGAATTTTAAATCAGCACAGTAAAATTGCCTCTAAAATAATGTTAGAACTTACAGAAAGAGCCACTGATTTTGGTTACGATAAACGCTTCATTAAACGATTAAATCAACTGAAATCCATGGGTTTTCATATTGCACTTGATGACTTTGGTACCGGGCAAAACGGATTAGAGCTACTACGAAGTTTTAGGCCTGATGTCATCAAGATTGATAAAAGTTACGTAGATTTGATCGGCAAGGATCATGAGAAACTGTCAATTTTAGAGGCCATTATTGATATCGCGACTAAGATGGACATCACTATAATTGCGGAAGGTGTCGAAAATATCGAGCAGAATAACTACTTATCAAAACTTGGCGTGTTTAATATTCAGGGTTTCCACTATTTCCGACCGTTACTTGAAGATGTGTTTATCAGTCAATTGAGTCCCGCTGAAAACTACGATGGAATGTTACTTACATAGTTACAACTACAACTACAAGGCACAAGTACAATCCATCACCAGAACAGTTGTTGTGGATCACGGGTAATTTCCTCTAAAATTGGTTTTAAATCTTTTGATTTATGCATAGGGTGATAGTTTTCCCACACACCATGCTCGTCCAGCCATTGCAAAAACCACAACTTACTCTCTTTATCGTAGGTAACCTTAGCAAAATCTGCCCAATACTGCGGGTGTATGCTGTCAACTGCTAATGAAGCTTGTGTTAGGTATACAGAGTACTCTTCAATACGAAATTGAATATTGGACACATTACAGGGCATATTGCAGTTTCGTTGATGACAAAACTGCGCCAATGTTTGCGTTAAGCTGAAATGTTCAAAGTCACTAAATCCAATCACCAATTTCTCCAGTATCAACATATCAAATTGATTGAATATCTTTATTTAGCATAGTTGATAATAGGAGGTTAAATGATACGTTTATGAGATAAATTTAAAAATTGGAGCAGGGTATGATTACCTACTCCAGGAGGGGTTACTCGACGTGTTGAATCAGTAAAGACATGTTTTCAGCAGCAAATTCATCAGAAAGAATCTTGCCACTTGTTACGAGGTCACTAATATCTGACGCACTGTAAAACTCTGAATTATAGAGCATAACAATGCTTGTATCGCCAGATTTAAGGAACGTAGTTTCACCAAACTCGGTGTAACGTGTTGCGCCGACACTGATAATGACATTAGATGGGTAATCAGCCGTTTTAATCAATTCTGCAATGTTTTCAGTTGGACCAATATCCTTCTGGTTATTGATTCTGTCTTTTACCCAATCAAGAAACTTCTGGTGGAAGTAGTTATATTCAGTCACTGGGCTATCAAGACCATAGGCGTTGACTTTATTATCACGGATGTGAAAACTAGCAATATGGAAACGATCGATGAAGCCGCCTTCATTTAGATCTGAAATGGCGATCTGTTGTCTAGAGATCCCTTTAGACTTTGCTCCCCAGTTTTTCTTCTCACTGATTTTAATTGCGCTTGGTTTTCTGATAGAACAATCGTTAAATGCTGAGAAGCTTTTTGGCACGATATCAACCACTTCACCATCTTTATAAACAAGGTTACATACGAGTGCAACTTCTGGCTCAATCTGTAAGTTATCTGCGTCGTTTGGTGGCGTAATCGCATCATATGACAAAGGGTATGTAGATAAGAAGGTGTCATTATTGGGTACATAAATTGGAAAAATGGCTTTAGGTTGACTCTCTTCGGCTACTTCAATTTGTAAAAAATCATTGGCTTCACCCGCTTGTTCAAGGTGGCCTGCAAAGTTACCTGCAACACCGAATGCGATGGTATTGGAAAGATGGTTTTCTAGTGGAAACATAATATACCTTAGTGTTGAATGTGCAATGTGAGTCTATTTATCGGTTAACTCGTTAAACTTGCTTGTTAATGAATCAGTCCCATCGGAAAGGACCTCTGAAAAATCCTCTAAACTGTCCTGAACTTCCTCCATATCGCGTAAATCTAAAATGTCTTCTATTTGATCTTGATAATTAAAACCAATATAGATTCCTGCAGTTAAGATGACTAAAAAAATGTATTTAAACATGGCAATTCTCAATTGGATGGTGAAAGTTTTAACTTGGAATTTTCATGACTCTGACATAGTTGTAAAAGGTGAATACTAATATTTAAAGCATCCCGTTATATCTTTATCTGTATGAGGAACGTAAAATGCACAATGTTGAAATGAATGTAATTAAAAACGCGATTGAAAAGCTGTCCAGAGATGAGTTGCTTTCAATTCAATCAACCATTAGTTCCAAAATAAATCCAATCTCAACATCTCGCCATATACTAACTGAAACTGAAAAAGAGTTCATCCGCTCGGTATTTGCTTAATCTGAGTGCGTCATGTTTAAAGTTTCAATATAATGCATGCCTATTACCATTATATTGAGTGTGTTAAATGAATCCTGTTGAACAGAGTGTCAGACAATGGCTTGAAGATGTCGTCATTGGACTGAACTTGTGCCCTTTTGCTGCTAAACCCAATCGCAACAAACAGATAAAAGTATTTGTAAGTGAAGCCACAACAGAAGAAGCCTTATTGGCTGATATTCTTGTCGAGCTGACTCTTCTCGATACGACACCGCCATCTGAGTTGGAAACGACTTTAGTTGCTATCCCCAATTTTCTGCACGATTTCTTTGATTACAACCAGTTCCTCGATTGGGTTGATGCATTACTCAAACAACAAGACTGGCAAGGTATTTATCAAATCGCCTCATTTCACCCAAATTACTGTTTCGGCGGCGCTGATGAAGATGATACCGAGAACCTAACCAATCGCTCACCCTACCCTGTAATTCATTTAATTAGGGAAGAGAGCATGGAACGTGTACTGAAGCATTACCCGAACCCTGAAGCGATTCCTGATACTAATATTGACCGCGTTGAATCACTGTCGGATGCAGAAAAAAGGAAACTGTTCCCATATCTGTTCAGCTAAAAACGATAGTATTCGCTCAATAAAACAGTGAAAACCCATGCGCACCCAGTACTGCTGACAATGTAGCTAATAGACTTAAACTCAGTAGTACGATGTGCATGGTGTGCAGACGTTTGAATGTTGTCACACTCTCTTTTTCAGCTTGTTGGTGAAACCATTGGTGTAAAAATCGAGGTTCAAAGACAAAAAGAACCAAGCTGAAAATAATCCATATGAACGTCATTAAATGAAGCCACCAAAATTGTGGTTCTAAATAGCGACTCCAAGCTCCCATTGCATGCAACATATAGAACCCGGATAAACCGGTTAATATGATGGAAACCTTCGCTTGTAACCCAAATCGACCTTCAAGTTGCTCAAACAGTGCCAGTTTCTCTTTCTCGCTGTCCATTTTTTTTAGTGCAGGAATAAGAACCGTGGTAACAAATGCAACACCACCAATCCACATAACGACACCAATAATATGGATGGCACGTGACAAGGGGAAAAGATCCATTTCGTTCATATTGACTCAATATTGTTAAAAATCATCCACAAATTATAAGTTGCATTTAAGATGCATAATATGAGTTGTGTCAATTCTGCTAAAAAATAGTAACAACAAATGCGCATTTTTCCCTGATATTTTTAAAGGTTTTAATTGCGTAAATGATCTGCGGTTAATTTTTTAAACACGTCCTAACCCATATACTTCCCCTCGCGGTATTAAATTGGCATAATATGCCAAAATAATTGTCCTAGGTAATCTAATGTCTATACAAACTGCACTGCTTGCTCGTTGTGAATCTAAATGTGAACTTTGTTCTACTGAGTCGTCATTAACTGCATTTCCGGTACCGCCAAAAACGGACATTACTGTTGATAATTGCATTATGGTTTGCGACAAATGTCATGGTGAAATCGAAGAACCAACCGATTTGAACCATTGGCGCTGCCTTGGTGACAGCATGTGGAGTCAAGTACCCGGCGTTCAAGTAACGGCATGGCGTCAACTCACTCGTCTCTCTTCTGAGAGCTGGGCACAAGACATGTTAGAGATGATGTATCTTGAAGAAGAAATTTCAAACTGGGCGCAACTTGGCATGTCAGACGAAGACAAACCACGCGACGTAAATGGCGTTGAACTTAAAAAAGGTGACGACGTCACAGTGATTAAAGATCTGCCAGTTAAAGGCACTAACCAGGTCATCAAACAAGGCACGGTTATCCGTGGTATAAGCCTTGGCGACGATCCACGCTTAGTTTCAGGTAAAGCCAACGGCGGTCAATCTATGTATGTAATCGCTGAGTTCTGTCGCAGAAAGTAGCTCATGCACTGATCATTGATGATGAACGAAGACGCCAACAGGGCGTCTTTTTTTATGTCATTAATTTTTCAGATTAAAGCCAAATAGTCGAATTCGACGTTATTTAACCTTTTATTTTGCCCCAAAATTGCCCCAAAGATGGATTTTCGAGTTGTGTTTTGCCCCAAAAAAGAACGGCTGTATATATGCACAGTTAAGTGTGTTTTTGATTCTCTAGTTTGGTGTTTAAACTATGAAAACCTGAGCACGCTTTATCTCTTTGTGACTCATTTTAGGTAGAAAGTTTAGACAGTTATGAGATTTTGCGCGACAGTAGGTAAAGATATGACTTGTAGTGGATAAAGGCTTGAAGTAATGGTGGAAGAAACTCGAGATATTGAAGAGTCACAGGAAAAAGCTATTGACGTATTAGAAAAAGGTGCCGAGCTATATGATATTTGTACTCTGTTCAATCTGGCTCTTCGTTATCAAGATGGTGAAGGTGTTGAACAGTCATTTGAGAAAGCGATTGAATACTATCAAAAGGCTGCTGAATTAGGTAGTAATGACGCTATGTTCAATCTGGCTCTCAGTTATGAGAATGGCGAAGGTGTTGAACAGTCATTTGAGAAAGCGATTGAATACTACCAACAGGCCGCTGAATTAGGTAACAGTGGCGCTATGTTCAATCTAGCGCTCAGCTATGAGTATGGTGACGGTGTTGAACAGTCACTTGATAAAATGGTTGAATATTATCAAAAGGCCTCAGAATTTGGTAACAGTAATGCTATGTTCAATCTGGCTCTCAAGTATGAGCGTGGTGAAGTTGTTGAGCAGTCATACAAAAAAATGGTTGAATTCTATCAAAAGGCTGCAGAGTTAGGTAACAGTAACGCCATGTTCAACCTTGCTCTCAGTTATGAGGATGGTGAAGGTGTTGAGCAGTCACTTGAAAAAGCGGTTGGATACTATCATAAGGCTGCTGAATTAGGACATAGCAGTGCCATGTTCAACCTGGCTCTCAAATATGAGCATGGTGAAGGTGTTGAACCGTCACTTGATCTAATGATTGAATATTATCAAAAGGCCGCTGAATTAGGTAACAGTGGTGCTATGTTCAATTTGGCTCTCAAGTATGAGCGTGGCGAAAGTGTTGAACAATCACTTGATAAAATGATTGAATACTATCAAAAGGCAGCTGAATCAGGTCATATAAGTGCTATGTACAATTTGGCTCTCAGTTATGAACATGGGGAAGGTATTGAACAGTCATTTAAGAAAATGGTTAAATACTATAAAAAAGCTGCTGAATCTGGTCATAGAAGTGCTATGTACAATTTGGCGGTCAGTTATGAGCGTGGTGAAGGTGTTGAGCTGTCATTTGAGAACGCGTTTGAATACTATCAGAAGGCCGCTGAATTAGGTCACAGCAATGCGATGTTCAATCTAGCTTTTCTCGTTAGACGAGGAAAAGGTTGTAAACAAAATCAAACTAAAGCCGAAGATCTATTCCAGAAGGCCTATGACAATGGTGACAATGATGCTTTGAGATATATACCGCACCCGTCTTTAAGAAAGTATGTATACCCAGCACTTAAAAAAAATGATGCAAGTAAAGATAAAGAAGAGGATGTTAAACGAGCTTTTGCAATGTTCCAAGATGCTGTAATAAATGTAATGGAATCTTGCGAGTATAAAGAAAATGAAGCCGTTTATCATTTTACTCGCTGGCCTGCCATTCAGAGTATTTTGCCAAAAGAGCAGGCAGAAAGTAATAGAAATATTATTCGCTTATATCACGAAGACTATATGAATGATCCTAGTGAGGGAATGAGCCTACATATGCTGATTGAGAATGGTGAATTTAATTCTGAGCTTAATGAAATCGCAATGTTTATGAATGATATATTAAATCAACGATCTAACTTGACCCAAGAAGCTTCGACCTACATGGCCTCATTTACTAAATCATCCGACCGCCTAGATCTTTGGCGTGCTTATAGCTCTGATGGCGATGGCTTTTGCTTAAAAATTAATATTAACAAGGCTGATAAACTCATTTGGTCTCAGGGGAGATTTGATTTAGATATTGGTGTAGATGAAGAACAGGAAAAGATTCATTCATACAAATTGTACAATGTTAAATACGATGAAAATGATAAACAGGAAAAGCTTGAAGAACTTCTTACTGCATTAAAACCTCTTTATGAGAGCGCAATTACGCTTCCTGACGAAATACTGTCTGAAATCAAAAAGACAATATTTTACATGCTTGGTGAGGTTGTCTACCTGTTTAAAGACGAGCAATACTCTAGTGAGAAAGAGGTTCGCATGTTCCAGCGTTTACCTCTACACGAAGTATGTATCGATGAAAGTGATATCGGTAAGCTGTATAAGCCCACTGGCCCTATTTTATTCACAGGTAAAAACTCAGAGATCATGATTGGTCCCAAGGTTAGAAACCCAAGAGCGGTAGAGCTAAGCTTACGTAAGCGGCTTCAAGTCAATGGTTTTCATAATACTAAGGTTACTCACTCTAGAGTTAAATACCGCTAACTAGACATAAAAACGCCAGAGCTACCCTATCTGGCGTTGAAATATCTTACTAGAGTATTGATTGACTCAAATTCAGCTTGTCAGAAGCAGTTGATTCAGCATCCTACTTCTATTCATCCAAGTATGGTTGAATCGTTCTACGCCAAAGCAACTATACGATATAGAAAATTCACATTTCTTTAATAAACCCGAACCCTACCAAAGCCAGTCCAACTTAATCCGCGATACTTCACTAATTAATCAATTAGCACCACCAGTAAACTATTGATTAATATTGATAACACAGGTAATAAAAGGCAAGATAGTGAAAGGTACAATCGCTTTGTGTGCATAAGTTGCGTTGGTCACATTAATATTAGACAAGGAATTAAACTTGGTTACAGTAAAGTCAAAACAATCACTGAACGGCGCGATATTCTCAGGTGAAGATGAAATAAGGGTTGAAGACCCTAAATTGGCTAAATGGATTATAGCTATTCACGCAATAAAACAAGTCGCTTGGAGTATTGCTATAGTTGTCATTGCCGCAGGAATATATACTTTGATTGGAACCGGTGGTGTTGGAGCTCCTGCGACAGCTGGCTTGACAGCAGCAGCAACCAGTATTGTAGGCTTTAGTGGTGCATCTGGAATGATCGGGTTAGGTCTTGCATTAGGTGGAATAAAAGGACTTAAAGTTCTCCGCAATGATTACAAGATAACGGATAAAAGCTCAAGTTCTGTTACTCTTAAAAAGAAATAACATCCCCATACAAGATTGTAAGAAATACTCCTAAGTCCATCATATGACTTTGGTACAAAGTCCTAATCACGTTAGTACAAATGTGAGCTACGTTACCAGATCTTCAAGTATGATCACCATATGGTACTGACTATTTTAAGAGCTAATTTTCGATTAATCCGTACATTCAGACGGCGTTACGCATCACGTTAAATTAAAAATGAAGCAATCACCAAGAAAATTTCTACCGTGTTGGTGGTGACCATAGAGCCCAGAAAATGTTCATTCCCTGGGATGTCGCACCGTAGGTAGGAATTTATGTTCTAGAAGTACCTAATTGTAAGGGAAGTATCCCTTCTTCCTTACTCTTGATGTGATACTTCAACCTCTACAAAGTCTACTTTTTCACCACATACGCAGAGCTAATAACCTAGGTCTTTAAATATAAGCCACTCATCTGATTGATTGCAGCACTTACAAGTAGGTAGACGTTTATTCATAAGCTAGCCCTCATTCACAGTCAATCTACTCTAACTTAGATAATCAAACCATTAAGACTTTAAACTACAAAAAATGAGCAAGCGTCTGATTATGAGATGTAAATCGAAAATGAGCCTAAACTCTTTGCGCAAAGAGACATTATGGAAATACTCTAATTTGGCTGCCGCTGCTAAAATTCGAAGCAAAGTAATTGAAGACATTTGTACAGGGCCCAGGAAGAAATAAGATATTGGTTTTTCTAGGTAAATATTTTCGGTAGGAAATGAGATACTCTCTTCGCAGAAAGTATCTCGATAAGGCTTACTTTTTAAAGTACGGCAAAATTAACAGCAGCACTTGCAGTCCCAGCATCGCAAGATCCCATGGGTTTTTTGGAAAATTCAATATCATTACCTCTCGTTTCTTAATTTAAGACTTGAATGGCAGTAATAAGATGCTAGTATTCATTCGTCAATCAATGAAAAAAGCACTTAAAACCTACGCTTCTAAATAAACTCTTCAGTTCCCGCTGAAGAGTTTTTTTATGCACAGATATTATTTAGTATCGCTGCACATCAACAATCTAAAGGTAAATCGGATTTATTACAAGTGACAGAATGTTGTAAAAGTTGTGGATAAATTTCTTTTTAGAAAGCAAGTAAGTAGATGCTACTCGACTCAATTCAGTGATTACTTGATGTTATGACATTACATCAATGAATGCGTACGGTATTGAGGAGAGAGAAAAAATATTTTGCTTGATCTTTATATTGGATGTGGGATCAAAAACTCACCACCTTAATGATTTCCGCCATTTAAATAAATAGCGATATTATCTAAGTCTATTGACAAGGTTAACTGTTATTACTCTTCATCCTACTGACAACTAAATGGATTAATTTTTCCTATTTATTTCCCTTATTTTTAATCATTAAAACAATCACAATTGAGCTTTCAATAAACTCAAAATAAGTTCCCGTTTCTAATATTATTTATGCCACCTTTATATACTTATATTCAACCCCACCACTCAGCTTCAACATGCAACTTCGAGTTAAATAGTATTTATCACTCAACCGCCTTAACAACGAACTTGCCCAACTTGATGACAATTCACATCGCTCAGCAATTTGTGACGGTGTGACCTCTTCACCCTCTTCTATCGACTGCAGAACAATCAACTGTGTCTTACTCAATTTAAGCAGCCCAACTTGCTCTGGAACTGAACGTGCGCATTTCAGTAAATTTTCGTGAATTTGCCGATTTTGGGCTATTTTTGGCATGATTTTACTACCCTCTGTAATTAATAATGAGAATTGGATATTGGCTTTGATTTTTAAGATCTTTTTAACGATCACTCAAACAACAAGATCAGCACTTAGACAGGTTCGACAGCAATTATTTAGCCATTGATGGTAGGTGTTTAGCGCTTCTTTCTTCTTCATTTCCAAATGTGTATGGATATAAGCCTGGTCTAACTTGTCTTTGGCGTGGTTCAAGAGGGTTTCAGCTACGATGTAATCAACCCCTAGATCAGCCTAAACCGTTCTGGCCACCTTTCGTAAGTCATGTGCCGACCACTGTTTATTGCTAACCGCTCTGACTATCTCAGAATATTATGGTTGAGTTTGAAATAGGATTATTTGATGAGGGAATTTTACAGTTGTGTATTAATCACTTGGGACAAGGAAAGTCATTTTTTATTTAATGTATAAAGAAATCCGTTTAAAGCGTGATATTCATCATACTTATCGTTTAGTTAATTATTCTTATACACTTTTTATGTGAATTTAATCACGGATTGGGTGGGAGTAAATAATTACTCTATTTATCAAGAGTAATTATTTTAATAAATAGAGTGTAAAAACATATGAATAAAAAGCTATTAACGAGTGCAATACTTTTATCTCTCTCGTTTGGGACCTTAAGTGCAGAAGGCGACATTACCAATATTACGGTCCTTGGAACTTCTGATCTCCATGGTCATTTTATGCCTTGGGATTACGCTGCAGATAAAGCCAATACGCGCGGTAGTCTAAGTCAAATTGCAACGAAAGTAGATGCGATACGAAAAGAACAAGAAAATATCATTTTGGTTGATGCTGGAGATACTATTCAAGGCAATTTTGTTGAAACATTTAAAGATGAGCCGATCGACCCAATGATGCTTGGCTTTAATCAAATGGATTACGATGTATGGGTATTGGGTAATCATGAGTTTGATTTTGGTTTGAAGGTTCTAAATCGGTCATTATCTCAATTTAAAGGTAAATCTTTAGCGGGTAACATTGAACGTTCTGATGGTAACCCATTCTTACCTTCATATACGATTATCGATCGTCAGGGAATTAAAATTGGGGTTATTGGTATGGATACCCCAATGACCCAAGTGTTTGCAGAAGGAACAAATCGACTGGAAGGAATGATATTTACCAATCCAACATTAGAAGTGAAAAAAGTAGTTGAAAAAATCAAGAACGATGTAGATGCAATTATTTTGGTCGCTCATATGGGACTAGATAATGAAAATGATATCGAAAATACAGGGGTAACAGATATCGCTAATGCTAATCCTGAGATTGACGCTATTATCGCAGGTCATATGCACACACGTATTGATAAAGCGGTGGTCAATGGTGTGATTATTACCGAACCAGATAAGTATGGTAGAGCTTTGTCTCGTATTGACCTTCAGTTTGAAGAGCGCAAAGGCAAATACATTCTTATTAATAAAGATAGCCTAGCATATAAAATCAAAGGTATGGATTCCGACAAGACGATGGAGTCACTTTATAAGCCATATCATGAGCGTTTGCGTGAAAATGCTAACCGTGAAGTTGCACAGTTGACAGGTGTTGATCTGGTGCCTGAAAATGAAATTCGTGGTATTCCTCAAGTGCATATTCAAGATACAGGTGTTAGTGCTTTATTTCAGGAAGCCAGCTTCTTTTATGCTCCAAAAGCGAATGTAATCGCATTACAAATTGATAATGATAATGCCGAATTGGACGTTGGTGTCATTAAAGCAAAAGATATTGCGTATAACTATCAATATGCAGGTGGTGAAATCACGGTTTATGAGATGACAGGTAAAGAGCTAAAGACCTATATGGAATGGTCTGCTGGTTATTTTAACTCTGTAGAAGAGGGAGATGTGACTTATAGCTTTGACCCTAAGCGTCGCGCTTCCAAATATTCAACGAATGATTTTTTTGCTGGTGTAACTTATACCATTGACTTAATACAGCCCGCAGGGAAAAGGATAACAGATCTTAGATTTGCTGACGGTAATGTGATCAGCGACGACACTGATATTCGTCTAGGGATGAACAGTTACCGAATGGGACATCTTACAAAGAAAAAGGGTGTTCTGGAAGGACAGAAATTTCCAGTGATTTTTGATACTGAAGTAGAGTATGGAGAAGAAGCCGGAACCATTCGCAATCTAACTATTCGCTATCTTACTGAAGAAAAAAAGGGTGTTTATGAAGGTCAACCAATGCAGCGTTGGAAATTATCAGGTTTAACAGGATTTGAAACTCAACGAGAACTGGTTAAACAGCTTGTTAATTCTGGTAAAATTGATGTGCCAACTAGTTCAAATGGTCGCTACACAAATATCGCTTCCATCAATGTTAAAAAACTGATGTTTAAAAATAAAGACCTAGCTACAAATGCAGTTGAAAGTAAAAAAGCTAAGCTCGCTAACGCTTCTGATGCTGAAAAGAAAAATATTGAGAATGAAATCATATTAATAAATGCTCTAAACTAAAGCAATAATAAATGGAGCCTCGACTTATATCGGGGCTCTTTATGCCACAACATACTGCTGCTATTTTCATTTCACTGACAAGCTTTTGTCCAAATGTTACTTAGAATAATCCATCTAAGCCCATACCATATTAGAAATGATGTACCTTGAAGAAGAGATTTGAAACTGCGATCAATCTATGTTGTTGCTGACTTTGTCGTAGTAAGTAGTTCATATTAGTAGTGATGGCCCTAGGCTCCTTTTAATAAAGATTTTTTTATGTAATGTGATGATTTCTGTAATAAAAATGTAATAATATTGTCGTAAAACTTTAATATTCAATGCGAGATTCTAATTTATGTGATATGCAATGGTATTTCTATCAAACTTCTTGCACATATTCGTTTATTTCTTTGATTTTCTTGCTATGTATAGTCCTAACCATTAGTTATATCAATTGTGGTTATGGAAATTATTGATATTAAGAATCGAAGTAGGAAGTGAATATGAGTCAAGAACAAAATTTCGATGAGTCTCAAATACTATTATCAACCACAGACCTAGAAAGTAAAATCAAATACGCAAACGAACAATTTTGTACTATTGCAGGGTATCCGCTCGAGGAACTTGTTGGTAAACATCATAATATTGTGCGCCACAAGGAGATGCCTAAAGCTGCGTTTAAAGATTTATGGCAATATTTGAAACAAGACAAATCATGGATGGGACCTGTTAAAAACCAATGCAAAAATGGAGACTTTTACTGGGTTAATGCTTACGTGACACCAGTCAAGAATGCTGAAGGAAAGGTCATTGAATATCAATCAGTGCGTACTCGTTTAAATCAAGAAACAAAAGAGCGTACCGATGCGGTGTATAAAAAAATAAATGCTAATAAACAACCATTAGGATTGAAGTTTCAAACTGACATGACCTTCTGGATACAGTTAATGTTAATCTTTACATTGGTTGTCTCTTTTTCTATGTTGGCCTTTACAAGTGTAGAGCCCATGTTCATTTTACCCTACGCCATTACCTCATTATTGATCACTCCCTTTTTTATTAGATGGCGTAAACGCTACTCCAATCTACTCTCAGAGAGTAAAGCCGTTTTTGATAATCCGCTGATGAGTTACCTCTATTCTGGTACAAACGATCAAATTGGTAATATTGATCTTTGTATTCAAATGCGAAAAGCCGAGATCAACGCTATCGTTGGTCGAGTTACTGATGTATCACAAACAATATCTCGCTCATCTGAAAGCTCATCAAATATTGGTACAGAAATAGCAACCATCTTAAATCAACAAAAAATTGAAACAGAGTTAGTCGCGACGGCGATGAATGAGATGTCTTGTACTGTGCAGGAAATAGCAACTGTGGTGACGAGCGCGGCAACCTCGTCTCAGCAAGGTTTAGAAATGAGTCATGCCGGTAAAGAGATAGTCGTTGATACTACCGATGCTATTAATAACCTGGCAACCTTACTTTCAGAAGTTGATGAATCGATTGAGTGTTTAGTTAGTGGTAGTCAATCTATTGAAACGGTATTGGGTGAAATAAGCAGTATTGCGGAGCAGACTAATTTGCTTGCTCTAAATGCGGCGATTGAAGCAGCACGTGCCGGAGAGCAAGGAAGAGGCTTTGCGGTGGTGGCAGATGAAGTAAGGGCGCTTGCTAAACGTACTCAGCAATCAACGGAAGAGGTTCATACACTGCTTAATACCCTACAAACGGATTCAAAGCGTGCAAAGCTGGCAATGGAAAGAGGAACTGAGCAATCAAGCAGTTGTGTTGAACTTGCAATTAAAACAGGCAACGCTTTTGATGCCATTGCAGGTGAAGTTAATGATATTGCGAGCATTAACGATCAAATAGCGACGGCGATTGAAGAACAGTCGGTTGTCACTGAGCAGATCAACCAAAATATTGTTTCAATTTCTGATATGTCTTTGGTCAGTGAGCAGCATGGTTTGGAAGCGGTGAGTCTTAGTAATGATCTATTGACGAGCATTAATGAGCAAGAGAGTTTAATTAAGCAGTTTAGATGTTAATGACACTTGCAAATGACGTGTGAGTAATAAATACGAGGTATAAAAAAACGCTGACTAAAAGTCAGCGTTTTCAATTAAATCATTTGCTCGGACTCTGAGCAATTAGCGATACATACCGATATCTTTTTGTAGGTGAGATGATAACTCAGTAACATAACTTGTACGAGTCTGTTCATCTTTACCAATAAAAATATCACGTATATGGGCAATCAATCCTTTGAAATTTACAGCATACGCTTTTTGATCCATTGCTGTTACAGAGTCAATAATATTTAGGTTCATCGCTGCTTGTGACATGATTGTCTCACTTAATTTAATATTTGAAATAGGTAGTTGTTGTCGATGGAGAGGATATTATTCTTTAATTTTAGGTTCGAATAATGATAAATAAACCATTCTCGGATTAGTTTTCCTAATTAATAATTGATTAACAATTGAGCTGAATATTTATGCGATTAAGATCGGTTTCCTAATGGAAAAACAAGACTTTAGTGAATAATTAAAATGAATTTAATCCATTCCTCTTCTATGGTAACATCGTGCTAACATAAATTATTTTCACAAAAGTTATATGATTTCATTTCTGGCTAAACACTCTCTAATTATCATGTTTATTTGCGCTTTTTTGGGCTTCATTTTGCCTAAGGCATCTGCAGCTGTGTTCCCCTATTTGCCCTATGTTCTTTTCTTTTTAATGACGCTATCAATGATAGGTACCGATCAGCCACGTTTAATGAAAAAGCTCACCCAGTCTGCTTGTTGGTTATTTGCACTGCTGCACTCATTTGTCTTTATGCTGTTGAGCTGTGTTGGGTGCTATCTTTTAGGGTTAGACAGTGATTTAACTTTAGCTATTGTTGCGGTGGGTGCTACAGGCTCTCTATTTGCCACTCCGGCAATTGTTAAAGCAATTGGTTTCGATACTGTGTTTGCGATGGCCATGACCATTACTACCACGTTAATGCTGCCGATCTCTTTGTTTGTCACCCTGCTATTGTTTCAACAACAGTCTGTCAGTTTAGATATGTATCAATATGGTTTGCGTTTAGTGATCTTCATTGCAGGTCCGATGCTACTTTCCTTTTTAATGTATCGCTATATTCCAACAACAAGGCTGAAATTGATCCATCAGAAAATCTCACCATTAACAATTGTGTTGGTGTTTTTCTTTCCATTTGGATTAATCGGTGATTTTAGAGTGTTGTGGCAGGAGTCGGCGAGTGAAGCGTATCAATACTTATTGATCGCCTGTGTCATCTGTTTTTTGTTTTTTGCGGTTACGTATTTCATCTATAAACGTAGTGGTAAAGAGAATGCTTTGATCAGTGCCATAACGGCGGGAAATAGAAACGTACTGTTAAGTTATACCGTTGCGGGTAGCTTATTAGGACCAGCATTCTTGCCTTTGGTAGGTGCATTGCAAATTCCAACCTATTTCCTACCAATGGTAGCGAAATTCATTGCAAAGCACAGTACCAAAAACAAGTGCTGATTATCTATTGTATCTCTAACGGCTTATTAAACAGTTACAGGTATAAAATAGACTAATGTAGACCATGCAATTAACCAACCGGATAATACAAACACGTCAGTCCAATCTTTGTCCCACATAACTTCTCCTTATCACTCTTCAGTGAACATTGCCTTTTACTAACTTCATTAATAAGCAATTAGAGTGCCAGTTTGTGAGATTTGATTTTAACAATCGATTTTGAGTGAAATCCTATGATGATTGATTATTAACCATTTGATTTAGATAGAATGATGGTTTGTTGAGTGCACCGCTATTTTTGATGTAATCGATAAAACAGTCGGCCATTGAGTGCGTCAAAACGTTGGCGTCGTCAATAATATTACTAAATGCTTGGTAACCTTCCTTCCCTTTTATGGTGTAAGCAGAAGAAACTCCGGTGTAGACTTCATCGTCATCAACTAGGATCCACCGTTGATCTTGCCAGATCTTCAATTTGATAATACGTTTGTTTTGCTCGCGCTTTGCATCATAAACAAAAGATAATTCAGAGACATAAGGGTAACTGCCACTGCCTGTGCCTTCAACGCCATTGTTGGTCGCGTTATTAATCGCCCCTTCAAGTGCTAATCGAATGTGGCGACCTTTCACTTTATAGACTGCGATAGGCACTGCAAACGGCAATACTTGTCCGGTGATATCCGATATCGTGATTTTTCCTCGCGTCAAAGAAGTCCGCACTCCCCCCGCATTATGAATAGCAAAGTCGACTTTATGGCCCTCTTGTCTTACTTTCCATAAAAAAGAGTCAGTCACCAAAGGGGCTATCTCACTGGGTCCACGTTCATCAGGTATGCGAACGTGACGTAAATCTGTATCAAGGTGGCCAATCACTATCTTTTGTAAGGCTTGAACATCGGGACGGTATTTAGTATTAAGTAGCGCTTCGACTTCTGGATCACGTTTACAGCGAATCACATTAGGATGTGCAAACAATTTATCTTTGACTTTCTGGTAGATATCTTCATGAATATTACTCTCAAACGTTGCGTCAACACACAGACGCCCGCCGAGCAGCAACTCATTTTTTCCTACTAACTCGTCAATAGTGCCATCGTCATTAAAGATAATGTCGCAATGACCCAGTGCCATAGAGTGAAAGCCAGACTGTACAATATGTGTTTGGTTAACTTTGATGCCATACGGATCGTTGACCGCCATCCCTATGTCTGAAAAGTCCCCCTGTAAGATATGAGTATGACCACCAATGATCAAACTGATGCCGTCGACGCTCTCTGCTAACTGTGTATCACCTTGGTAACCGAGGTGGCTTAATAAAATGATCTTATTAATGCCTTTTTCACGAATTGCATTAACCGTATTGATGGCGACTTGAGTCGACAACACAAAGGGAGTATCAGGGTCGGGATTGGCCAGTAAGCTCATCTGATCAACGGATAAGCCAAATAGAGCCACTTCGCTATTACCTACTTTTTTCACGATGTACTTCGCGGTTGCCGTCTCTGGCTGGTAGGGGTATAAGTTTTTTTGATCGTTTAATCGTAGTGGTTTTGACGGTGACTCTTTACTGATATCCCAATTCCCCGCTAGGAATGGAAAATTGATGTTAGCGATGAACTGAGTAATAGGTTCATTACCCATATCCAGTTCATGATTACCGACCGTCATCATATCAACGCCAATTAAATTCAACATTTCAGCGTTGGCGACCCCTTTGTATAGGGAGAAATAGAGGGTACCTTGAAAGCAATCGCCCGCATGCAAAAACAGAAATTCGTTACCACTGTCCACAGACTGGGCACGAAGTTGTTTTACTCGTTGAGAAATTCGAGAGAAACCACCACAGTTTACATAGGCTTTTACCGCTGGATTGTCATCGATAGCTAATGTTAACGAGAGCGGGTTGGAGTCGAAATAGGAGTGGGTATCATTAATATGCGCGATTTTAAGCGTAGTTTTACTTCTGTTCATCAGTATTCCATTTGGTTGATATCGTATAGTAACAGCTATGGCTTACATTTTTTATTCATATTTATGACAACCCACTTATTGGTTTAACTCATTGAATTAATGTGACCTTGGCGCATACCTTACTCCATTCTATGGTATATGCTTATAGAGTCGTTAAGGAGAATGAGTATGAAGTTAGACCGTATTGAGATTTCAGGCTTCAGAGGAATTAAACGTCTTTCCCTTTCATTTGATGAACTCACCACTCTAATTGGTGAAAATACATGGGGAAAATCATCATTACTTGATGCGCTGTGTATCGCACTGCCATTAGATCTTAAAACGTATGAATTTTGTAAACATGACTTTCATCAGGACCACTCTGTTTCACTTGCGCCAAGTCGCCATCTGCAAATTATTATTCGTTGGACACACTCTTTTCCGGAAGAGCATCTATCCAGCCGCTATCGTAAGTTTAAAGTTGTCTGGCAGCCTTGCGAAGAACCAGATATACAGTATATCTACCAAAGAGTAAGCTCAACTTTTGTCGATGATAAAATCACCACCAATTATTCATTTTTAGACTCTAAAGGAGATGAACTTCCCCTGCACGATCCAAAAGCGTTGATTGACGAGCTTGTTAGATTACATCCAGTGATTCGTTTAAAAGATTCACGTCGGTTAAAACAACAAGAAGAACACGTCTATTTTGATGACCGGGTTGAAAGAAGAATAAACAATACCTGCCGTCGTTTGCTTAATTCCCCTGGGCAAGTAAACAGTGGTGAGTTACGTAGCTCATTAAAATCAGTGCAAAGCTTGGTCGAACACTACTTTGGCTTTGAGTCACACAGTTTTGTGGATACTAAGAAGATTCATGACGGTCTATTTTATGGGCATGCACAAGAAGAGAGCTCTTTACACAACATTATGTCAAAAAGCCGAACCAAGCAGTCTAAGTTATTGTTGTTGGGTTTATTAAATACTTACCTCAGAGCAAAAGGTTCTAATAGGATTAGCCAAGCCGCGCGTCCTATCTTGATCATTGAAGATCCGGAAGGTCGCCTTCATCCTACTCAGCTGATCCAAGCGTGGAATTTGATGCAGTTGATTCCAATGCAAAAAGTACTGACAACCAACAGCAGTGGTTTGTTGTCTATTCTTCCGCTCTATTCTCTTAGACGTCTAGTAAGGCAATCAGATCGAACGTTGGCGCTGTCCTTAAATAACAACCAGTTATCAACCGATGAGCTTAGACGTATTACTTTTCATATACGTCTGCATCGCCCTGGTGCTTTGTTTGCAAGGTGTTGGCTATTGGTGGAAGGGGAAACTGAAGTTTGGATTTTCACCGAAATGGCGCGTATCTGCGGCTACAACTTAGCTGAAGAAGGTGTCTATATTATTGAGTTTGCTCAATCGGGACTGAAATCTCTGATCAAAATAGCAAACGCTTTTAATATAGAGTGGCATGTTGTTACTGATGGTGACGCAGCAGGCAAAAAATACGCAACTTCTGTAAAATCACAGCTAGGCAATGACCAAGAGCGACATCGATTAACTGAACTGCCTTACAAAGATGTTGAACTCTTTCTTTATCACTCTGGTTTTGAGAATTACTTTAGAGAGTTGGTGAATATCACTGTTGATCAACCTGTTCCTCCTAAAAAGATCATCTTAAAAGCGCTGAAAAAACACGCAAAACCTGACATTGCATTGGGAGTTGTCGAATATTGTGAAACTCATGGTGTGGAAATGGTGCCACTGTTGATTCGTTGGGTAGTTAAACGCGTAACAACGATGGCGAGGGGGAATGTTTAACTCAGCTTAACTGATTCTGTAACTAATGGGATCAGTTAACTTTTCTATACGAAGCTCTCACCAAGCGATAATAATGACTTAAATCAGTTAAGGTCTGTTACCTATGATCACGGTTGTCACGACATTTCCAGACAACTCGAGGTAGCCATCAACCACTTTGTTTTTTTCAAAGATCTCGTCAAATAATGTCTCTTTCAAAACAATTCTAAATTTCCCAGTCTTTATACAGAGACCCACAATTTCAGAAATATCAAAATTTAAATATCGTTCAACATATGGATAAATAGCCTTAAACAAACTTTCTTTAGCAGAAAATACGATCGTACAAAATAGAGAAAAATCTAAATCTTGGCGGTAGTAAAACTCCATCTCATTAATTGATAATATCTGAAATGCTATATTTTTTGCGACATCAATAGACATTTTTTCTTCCCTGTCAATTCCGACATACGCAAGTGTATTACTGGGAGCAACAATAGAAAGTGCAGTCTCTGAATTATGCGTAATAGAACCAACACATTCTTCAGGCCAAATTGGGTTTCGATGCTTCCCTGTCGCTACTGAGGAACTCAATATTCCCATTTTTTCTAGCGCCACCATAGCAGACAGACGACCAGCTAAAAACTCGGCACGCCGTTTATTAACCGCTTTTTTTATATTCTGAGGCTCATTAAAGAGTAATCTATCATACAATTGTTCTTGAAAATGAAACGCGTTAAATTTACATTCTATGACTGATATATCCGGATGCAATTCACTCAAAGAATGCATTTTGCAATAATCAATAAACCCACCCATCGCGTGGGTTTTATCAAGAACTAAATGACTCACAAGTTTACGCGTGGAAATGATTGGTAGTAGCATAAAATCCTTTTATTTATACTGTCATTGATGTTCTATGAATATTTTCGAACAGTAAACGCATCACTTTTTTTACATTATCTTCTGAATGAATAAAAAAGTGGTCACCTCTCATTACCTCACTTTTGTTTGGATAAGTAAAAAAGGTCTGCCATTCCTGTATGTCCTCAACATTAATCTTATCTTCTGACCCATAGAGAAGAGTAATATCGACTTCGATCTTACCTTTAAATTCGGTGACAAATTGTTCAACTAAACTAAAATCTGCACGGATATACTTCATACAAAACTCAAGCAATCCTGGTGTTTCAAATACTTGTTGAGGCGTTCCATTCAACGCCTTTAATTCGTCAATGAATTGAGTATCCGGCAAAGCACTAATTGGCTTCATTCTGTTTTTTCTATCTGGTGCATGAGCAGCAGAAAAAACACATTTTTCTGGTAATCTACAGTGATTGATAGAGAGATCCACTAGGCTTTCAAAAGCCGCTAACGCCCCCATACTATGACCAAAAAGAACATAAGGTTTATCGGTAAGTGGATACAACTCGGTTTTGAGTCCATCAACATACTGATTCATATTATCCAATGTAGGCTCACTAATCCGTTCAGCTCTTCCCGGTGGTTGAACAGCATACAGTTCAACCCAATCAGGTAGCCACTTAAGCCAAGAATGAAAAACCGATGCACTCCCTCCTGCGTAGGGATAACAAATTACTCTTAAATCAGCCGATGGATTCGGTTTATAACACGTCAACCATAGATTTGGCATCATGAGATCCTTTAATATTTTCATCTCTTTTCTATTTATACGAATGACATCAATTAAATGATTTAGCTAGTAAGAATAAACAAATAATGAATAGAATAGGTTATACAAATTTTTTTTTAGATTGATATTAAAAATAAATATTGACCTTTGCTACGTACATTGAGTTCTGGCTGAAAACGCCATAATTAGAGTCATTGTTTCCGTAAAATCCGTTATAACCCACTGTATATTCTAATGTGTCTGAAGCTTTGTATGTCATTCTTGATTCTAGAATGTAACTATTATCATCAAAATTATATACTGATCCTAGATCGAGTCCCCAAGCACCCTGCCCCCATTCATAATGATAATTTTGACTAAACTGTTGCACGATCTCGCTCTCAACTTGCTTAGTTAAGAGAAAATCGAATTCGGCATTAATACCTTTAAGATAACCCGCCCAACCAAATAGGATATGCATGATATCCCGGTCTCCTGAAACTCCAGAAGGCTCAGTAATTAAAACATTACGATCATAACGGCCTTGAATCTGCGCAATACCATTCAAAAAATTGATATTAAGTTGACTAAAAAAACTTGAGATTCGATTTCTATCTACTCGGGTTTTATTAGGCAGTATCGTAAGAACAGGATCATCCTGGTACCCATAAAAACCACCAATAAATACGTCGTAACCTGTTTGTACTAATTTAAATCCACTGCCGATTTCAACCGGATGATTAAGATCTTCATTTTCCATCGCTGTTCGGATATTTCCAGACGTGATATCCCACATACTTCCCTGTTTAGGAAGCGTGTTAACCGTAGGTTCTGATGTCGCAATTAACTCCCACACGCCATCATCAAAATACTCTTTCCACCTTAAAGCTGGCGTAGCTAAATAGTTCACCGCTAATCCTGAAGCCAATGGATCAGAGCTATCCATAGGGTTAAAGTATGCCCCTTGTGACAAAGCACTGCCTGTTCCCCATACCATCATCTGCTTGCCCAAGGTGATTGTTCGTTGATCTCTGCGAAACTCCAGATACAGCTCTCTCACCTCTGTGTTCCACGGGTCTGCATTTTCTCTTGCCCCCACAGAGGGATCCCAATCTATAGAAATGGTGCTAATGACAGAAAATGAATCATCCTTTGAGTGATAGTAAGGCTCAAACCAAAGGCGTTGCCTTAAACTGCCCCATTGGCTTGAACGATATAAGTATTGATATGAGGATTGAACGTATCCTGTTACTCCATAGTTGGATTGTGATTCATCTAACTCCAGATCACCAAAGCTGGCAAATGGATCTTCAGCCACCACTGTTCCAACCCAAAATACGAGTAAGAATAATATTTTCACTACAATCTGCTCTGATCAAAATCATTATCGTTTAAGCCAACATTAACTTTGATGTTTTTAAACTGAATAAGGGTTTCACTGTTATTAATCGCGCTCTTGGTTACCATTTTTTGCGCCATCCAATAATCACCAATTTTCTTGTGTCCGCCATACCAAGTGGTCTTCAATAAATGGCCCTGCTTAGAATAACGCTCAATTTTATGAACTAAATGAATATCTTCAAGCACCCAAGTCACTCTTTTTTGATATGCAGAGCCAGTAGTATCATAAGGAATACTTTCAACAACATAGCAATTTACTTCTCCACATGGTTCCATACGTTGGAATGTATGGGCATCATCCTGAACTGACCGACTTTGCAAATCTTCATTAATCAGATCACTGCGCATAAAAGTCCCCTTGCTGGCTGACCCTGAAATACGTCGAGTCAGGTTTGCATTAGGTAAATATAACCACATATCATCAGACAGTTTTGGGTCATCATAAGACCAAGTGAGATAACGTGTTCCTTTCACTTCAGCCGGCAGAAAAAACTCCATAAAGGATTTTCTTCCATCTTCTGTTCGAATTGACTCACTCTTTAGCAAACGTTTCAAAACGATATCATTTCGTTTAATCAACATCACCATATCTTGTGTAACGTCTTTGCTCGATTCTGCTTCATCAAGCCACATCATCACCTCTGTACCCGTTGGAGCAGCCATTATAAGCGGAGCCCATAAACCGAGCAGAAGCGCAGCAATTTTATTGTGTTTCATCGTTTGATTCTCCCTTTATTCATTCGTTGCGAATAATGACTTTGTCTGCTCAGTTTTCATTGGTTTAAAAATAAGTAATAAAGCTGGCAATAAAATTAAATCAGCAAGTAATGCCCAAGAAAATGCCATACCCGACATATAGCCGAACACGACGCTTTCATTCAGCACTGATAACGTTAAAACTGAAAATCCTGTACTTAAAATAGTCGTGGTAAATACAAGTGGACGGCCCGCCTTCGTTATAGAATATCTAATGGCTTCTTCATAATTAGCACAGTGATCAAATGCCACTTTAAAACGACTTAAGAAATGAATGGTATCGTCGACTGCCACCCCTAGGATAAGAGGTGAGAAAATAATTAATGACTGACTCAGTGGGATATCCAGCCACCCCATTAACCCCACAGAAACCGAAATAGGCAAAACATTCGGTAACAGTGATAACACACCCAAAGAAAAGGATTTAAGAACGACAATAAGCACTATCGCAATCGCTAAAAATGCCCAGATAAAGCTATCAAGCTGCCCTTTAGACAAATAATCTGACGTTTCTTTGATATGTACAATTGGACCAGTTACCGATACCTGAATATCATTGTCAAAAGTTTCAGCAACATACTTATGCACATTTTCAATAATTTGATGACTTCCATCCGTCGATACTGCTCGGGTACGTACCGCAATACGCAACTGACTTGAATCAAAGCTTACAAATTGGTCTAATAATTCACCGCCACCCATTTCATAAAGGAATAAATAGTCGTTCAGAGTTCCTTGTTCTTGGGGAAGTACAGCCCCTTCTTTCGGCTTAAGCAAACGGTTTGATTCTTTTACAACATCGGCCACTGAGCGTACAGTAACGACATTTTCCATCTGCTTTAAAGCCACTACAAGTTGATCAAGCTTTGCTAAATTATCCACGGTCACTATCGACGTTTTATCATGACTTCTAAGCACGATATCTAACGTCATCGCTCCCCCCATCTTCTGATCAATGAAGTCTGCATTCTGACGAAGTTGGGTTCTAGGGGATAGATTTTCAATTGGGCTAGTATCAAGACTAACAAATAAGATCCCTGCAGACATTAACGCAGAACTGGCAAGAAATCCTATCGCCCAGTATTTAGGATGCTTTATCACTGTATCAGCCATTTTATCCAAGCTGATATCTACCCAGTCTTTCTTATGGCGATTCATCGACGAAATCGGCTTGCTGCCAAAAGAAAGGAGTGGGGGTACTAAGCAATAACTGAATAAAAGAGCGACAAAGACCCCTATTGCACAATAGACTCCAAGTTGACCGATCGGGATAATTTCTGTGCCTTGAAAAGCGAGAAAACCAATAGCCGTCGTTAGCGTTGTTAAAAAACAAGGCATCGCCACTTTTGAACTACCAGATATCAATGCTTGAGACTTCTCTTTTCCCGCAGCTAACTCATCCTGATAAGCACAACCGATATGGATGCAATCAGCCATACCAATACACATGATCAAACTGGGTACGATGCTAACGAAAAATGTTAATTTCCAACCAATAAAACTAATTAACCCAAATACTGCGATGTTCGCCAATGCCATCACCAATAGAGGTACCCAAGTCAACCTAACTGAGCGGGTAAAGTACGCAATAACCAGCATTTCAAGTACCAAGGCAATAAGCCAAAGCTTCCCGGTTTCCTCATTGCTGATTTCTTCCATCTCCGCATCAAAGATAGGGTCACCAACCGCAACAATGCCTTTATCTTCATACTCTGGCTCAGATAACAATTGCTTAAAAGCTGGGGCTATTTGCTTACGAGGATCAACTTCATCTTTTGGATACGCATAAAACTCCACTAACATGCCGAGGTATTTTCCATCCTCAGAGATAAATAAACCTTGGTATAATGGGTCATCTATCAACTCATTGATCTTAGTCATGAGCTCTTGCTGAGACTCTTTCCCTGATAAATAATGCTCAATAATAAGGGTACTCTCTGAAACAGAACGCATTTTTTCAAGGTTATGTATTCCTGTAGCCGCTTTTACAAAAGGGACACTCTTTTCTATGTCACGTGTAAGATCAGCAAATAGAGCGATACTGCTTTTAGGATCACCTTCCAACAATGGCATGGCGAGTACCACTGTATCCTCATTGTCAAAACTGGCTTTAAATTGCTCTATATCCTTTAATAGGGCTGAGTTTATTGGCAAAAAGCTTTCGTTACTATTATCAAACTCAAGCTTATTAAGTTGAGTAAAAAGCCCCGCCACAATTAATAATGTTGCGATAATAACTAGGTATCGGTATTTAATGGTGAAACGTACCCACTTCTGAAAATGGAGATTAAAATAGGATTGATTTAGTGGGTCATCCTTTGTCCAAGGTGAGTTCATGCGTTTTTTCTCTCAGTATTAAGTTCCGATGATTATCCAACTTAATGATAATGATTGCTATTCACAATCGGGAGAGGTTTTATCACTTAAGGTAATGAATCGTGTGTTCTGTGTATCACAAAGCACACGATTTTATTTTTTAGCAGAAGTTGATGGTGTCTTAAGAGACTGCTACTGAGGCGAAGTAAGGTAAGTCAAGGAGCTGAGATAATGTGACAGTAATTGATTATCAACAGCAGATAGTGTTAATTGCAAATCATTAAGGTAGGATTGTGTATGCTCACATTTTACAGAGAGTGGGACTACCAACGAATGATCATTTTGCATCGCAGTATAAGGCAAGAGATTAGTCAATTCGGGATATTCGTTCAGCCACCCCATTAATTTCTGTCGCCACTCTGTTGCGGGTATTCCTTCTAGCATCCTCCCTTGAACTGGCGTTGTCTCATACAGTGATTGCCAACTTTGCTTATTAGGGTTACTAAGGTGCCATATATTTCGACGATAACCCTGAACTTTTGCCTTAATGATGACTTGTGAAATTTCATCGGTGGCGGTGAGATCTGCAAGGACTGTAGAAATAGGGTATGCGCCCAATAAATCACAAGCTTGAACTGCCCGCCAAATGATGTCTTTTTGATTATTTAAACCAACTTTACAATCTCCAGTCATGCTAGCTAAACGATAGATACTGATGTCTATCCCTTTCTCCATAGCCTGCAGACACAGTTGTTCGGCAACCCATTTACTTTGATTGTATCCTCCCACAAGCTGTTGCCAATTGGGCATTGGCATGGTTTCATCTATTTGGTCATACGATTGAGCCGCACTAATCAAACTCATCGTTGATATAAAGTCCATTGACTTTTTTACTGAGGTTGATGCTAAGGAGATTAACCATTTTGTAGACTCTACATTAGCCGCTTTTAGTAAACCATAAGGGTAGGCAAAATTAACCAATGCTCCACAATGCACGATATGGTGAATAGATTCACACATATCTGACCAGTCGAACTCGGAAACACCCAGTTTAGGCTTAGCCAAATCGCCTTGAATAATAGTAAAACGGTTAGTGTAGCTGTCCTGCCATAAACACAGCTGCTTTAACTTATCGATGACACGTTGTTTGCCATTTTCAGTTGTCTCCGCCCTTACCACACAAACTATCTCGTGTTCGGTATAACGTAAAATATTGGCACATAAGTGAGCGCCGACAAAACCTGTCGCTCCCGTTAACAACCAACGCTGTGATGATTTTGATGAAACTTTCAAAACGTCGACCGTAATGTCAATATCCAAAGAGGCTTCCTTATTTAGATCATACGTAGAAATAATATGACTGAATGGAATGGTCTGCCCTTTATCTGTCAGCTTGAGCCAATCAGCAAGCGCTTGCATAGAACTCAACTGATAAAACTCCGTCATCGCGAGGTTAATATTAAATTCCTTTTGAAGTTCACTAATGCACTGAGCAACGTTAAGTGAACTTCCACCCAATTCAAAAAAGCTACGCGCCAAAGAGGAGACGTTAGACTTAAGTACAGATTCAAGAACCTTTACTAATCTTGTTTCTTTCTCATCATATGCGCTGTATTCGTCATACGCTAATCCCGACAAGTTAAGCAGACATTTTTTATCTACTTTATTATTTGCTGTCAGTGGCCATGCCGCGAGTGCTGTAAAATGCGCGGGTATAACGGCATTAGGTAATTGTTGCATCAATTGTTGGCGCATATAATCAAGCGCCATTGGCTGTCCCTGTTCTGTCAGATAAAAAGCGTGCAATGCCTTTACAGCCTGATTTTCCCAAACAGGCACGACTAACGCTTCTTTTATCCGTGGAATACTCGCCAATATACGCTCTATTTCTGTCAATTCGACTCGGACACCTCGGATCTTAATTTGCGAATCAATACGATCTAGAATATAAATATAATTATAATTATCTGCATTGCTTTGGCATTTATCACCACTTCGGTAATACCTTTGATTATTTCGCATAATAAATCGTTCTTGAGTTAACTCAACACGTCGATGATAACCACGGGCAAGACCAGACTCTCCAATCAACAACTCTCCTGAAACGCCTTGAGGTACATCATGACCACACTGGTCACACAACACAACTTGCACACCCGGTAAGACCAAGCCAATACTGTCCATCACTCTTGTTTCATGAGCCGGATTAACAATACAGAAAATGCTGGCTTCTGATGGGCCATAAAAATTAAAAAATAATCCTCTGTTTGACCATTCTTGAGCCAAATGTTCAGGACAGCGCTCCCCCCCTACACTCACTATTTTGAGTTCAGGTACTTTTTTACTATCAACATGCATTAATAACGCAGGAGGCAAGAAAATATTCGAAATGTGGTTTGAACGAATAACCTCAGTAATCGCTGCCGGATTTCTGGTACGGTGGATATCATCAAATACCATGGTTCCACCACAAGCCAGAACCATCATCATCTCTAATATGGAGGCATCAAAACTCATTCCTGCACACTGCAAGAATCGATGCTGCTGATTATCCCGCTCCCTACCCTTAAATTCATTACGTAAGTATGCAAGACGATTAGCCAAGCCGCTATGAAGATTTAGTGAAGCTTTAGGCTTACCGGTTGAGCCTGATGTATATATTAAATATGCACCATCATTCAAAGAGAGTTCTGTTTTTTTATACTCAACCAGATGAGGAAGAGTGTTTAAGGTTGAGTTAATACATGGTTTATTTCTCTCTTGACAATAAGCTTCTAAAAACTCAGGCACTTGAGTGCTTATAAGGATTAATGAAGCGTCACTGTCATCCAACATATTAACAATACGCTCTGCTGGATAATAAGTATCAAGACCAAGATAACAACCTCCCATCATCATAACAGCGAGCATATTGATTAACGAATGGTGGTCGTTTTCACTGTAACAAGCAATACAATCACCTTGGCTCACCCCATGATGCTTCAATAGCTGAATGACGTTATTACTTGCTACCCATAACTCTTTATAGGTTAGTACGGTATTGGTTAATACATTATGTAGCGCTGGCTTATCGGGTTGGCCCTGCACCAATTCGAGAAAACGTTCAGGAACCATTTGTTCTTTTTCATCTTCAATAAAAACGACTTCATCACACTCAAAATCAGAAGACGTTGAGATTGATTGAAGGAGTACTTTTTCATCTTGTATTAATAATGACATCACATTAAAAATCGAACGAGCCAAAGAGTTCATCAATTTCTGACCCCACTTACTGGCATCAAAACGGATCTGAAGACGGAAAGTATCGCCAGGCCAAGCATAAATAGCTATTGGGTAGCCAACCGATTCATGCGCGATAACAGGGGTCATGGTAAAAGCAGGCTCAATAGAGTTAGGCTCCTTTGATTCTTCATATTGATAAACCGTCACCACCTCAAAGGGCTGACGATTATCCCAACCAGCACGTGCAATAATGTTCTTAAGCGGTAATCGATTGTGATTGAAACACTCGCTTAGATCACTGTGTCGTGCTTTGAGATAATCATGATTACTTTGCTGCCAGTCAAATATCCAACCTTGAGGAATGGTATTTAATAAAGGACCAACAATTCTGGCTTCATCACTCTGTGTCATATCACGCATCACTGTCGTCATACCTAAAACACAAGTATCTTCGTGTGTCCAACGCGACAGTACCAAACTACATGCTGACTGAAATACACTACTTTCGGAAATATGCAGACGCTGACATTGCGCTTGTATTTTCTGACGCCAATGTGAGTTTTGGCTCATCTCAATACTGCACTCTCCTTCACCTATGTGTCCTGACTGACGATCTAGTCCTTTACCGGGGTTCATTTTACCCAGTTTTTGTGACCAAAATGTTTCCATGTCATCTAAGTTTAAAGAGTCAAGACGATGCAAATGAGTAGCTAATGAAGGTGCTGGTAAGCAATGTGTAGACTGACCTAATATTAACGTGGAATATGCATCTTTGAGATCATTGGCCAGAACATTTAATGACCACCCATCCGTAATTAAATGGTGTATCGTCAATAGCATATAATGCTTTTCAGGTGTCACACGAATTAAACGAACACGAAAGAGAATTTGCCCCTCTAAGGAAAAGCCTGCGAATTTTTCTTGTTCAGCAAATGACTTGAAGCAAAAATCGTTCCTCTTACTGTTATCTTCAAACATCCAAGGAATGTTTACCGGATCCGCGGGAAGAACAACCTGATGAGCCTCTTTAAGATCTGTAAAATAAAACTGCGTTCTCAAAGCAGGGTGAGCTTGTACTACTAACTCCCAAGCTTTACGATCGCATTTCTCGTCATATTTCCCGAGAATTTCCACCCCAAACTGTTCAACATAAAGTCCAGTTTCAGACTCTAAACACTGATTCAACATTCCAGACTGCATGGAAGTTAATGGAAAGACATCATCGACTATATCAAATAGCGGTTTCATTGGTTTCTCCTTGCGCTATTAAAGATGCTGCAATTTGTTGCTGCTCTGCGGTTGTAAGTCGGCAAAGTGAAAAAGGCAGCACTTGCGGGCTCTTTTCTTTATGCGCATTCTGATCGGGTTTATTATTTACCTTGCTCTCCATTTCGGCTAATTCAATATATTGATACGCCTCAGATACCGTAAATTCTCCGCCACGGTTCGATATTTCACGCACCAAATCCAACAAATCAATCGAGCTACCACCTAAAGCAAAGAAGTTATCCTTACCCTTAAGTGCCTCTTCTTTTATCCCAAGAATACTTGACCATACATACCGTACATCAATTGTAGTTCCCTTAAGGGTTTCAATCGGTGCCGCTATATCTTTATCAATACGTTCCGTCATGACCAATTTTTGGCGGTAGGATTCAGCCCAAAAAGAGTGACGGTTAAGTGCAATTCCAGGCAGTGGTGCACGCCTTCCTAACGTGGGATTCCACTTATCCCAATCCACATTAAACCCATAACACCATAATTGTGCTAGAACACTAAACCACTGTTTTTCTGTGTATATGGCTTCATTGTTAGGCCAACTAATAACACTGGACGTTTTACGGGCAATCAACGATGTTAATTGCTGTTTTGGTCCAATTTCAACAAATAATGCAGACGGGAAACGAGAAACAAGATGGCTCAATGCGTCATCAAACCTGACAGTATGTCTTAAATGAGAACCCCAATAGTCCGCACACATCGCTTGTTCTGTCGTAATATCAACAGCGGTTAAGTTACTCATCCATAAAAAAGAGGGCATTTTAGGAGAAGAGTTGGCAACTATTGCTTTAAACTCAGAAAGAATATGGTCCATGGATCGGCTGTGATAAGCATGAGATGTTTTCAACTGACTAAAACGTATCTGACCTTCTTCCAGTGCGGTGCACAACCAAGATAGATCATTAATATCAATACTCAACACTAACTGATCTTTCGCATTACTGACTGCAATATCAACGCGTTCTTGCCAATTTGAGCCAAGAACCTTTGTTAATTGAGATTGTTCGATATTACAAGCAAGCATTGCACCGGGCTTCGCACTGCTCATCAGACGACCGCGGTGATAAACTAATTCAAGGGCTGTGTTAAAGTCCCATACATCTGCAAAACAAGCGGCGGCATATTCACCTAAGCTGTGACCTAGCATAGATATTGGAACAATATGTGTCTTTTTCCATAATTCCAGGCTGCTCATTGCCAATATAAACAGCGCTGGTTGTGCCAATGCAGTATCAGCCAAACAACGATCATTCTCTTCACTTGAAACCATAAGCAGCGGCAAAAGATCGATATCATAGTGTATTTTTAGAAAGTCACACCCTTGCTCAATTATTGCCCTCGCCTCTGGGTCAGTAACATAAAGCGCTGCAGCCATACCAGAATATTGGCTTCCCTGGCCAGTAAAAATGAAAATTAATTCATCGCAAAACTGGTCAACAACACTCACCTTTTTGAGTTGTTCTGCTGATGATTTAGATTGCTCCAGTACACAAGCAATTCGGTGATCAAACGCTTTTCGCGTGTGTCTTAATGTCCACTCGATATCAGCATATGTGTAATTTGATAATACGTCTGAGCGCGCAAATTCTGTCACGGTAGCGATGCTCTGTGCCTTACTTGGTGTTGACCACTGAAAAATATGCAATCCATTATCTTTAGGCATCATTACGTCCCCTCTTATCGTCATTCTGAACCTGAGGCGCTGAAGCCAGCACTAAATGGGCATTTGTACCACCAAACCCAAACGAGCTTACGCCACCATAAATGGTCTTTTCTTTGGGTAAATTCACCGGTTCAGCACTAACAAAAAATGGGCTTGATTCAATATTTAGCTTAGAGTTAGCCTCTTTAAAGTGAAGAGTGGCTGGATAGCACCTTTGCTCTAATGATTTAGCCGCTTTAATTAACGACGCAATACCACTGGCACAATCCAAATGCCCTATATTCGACTTAATTGAACCAATAACGCAATAACCTTGCCCTGAGTTTCCATAGGCTCGGCGAAGTGCAGCTAACTCCATTGGATCCCCTAACTCGGTTGCCGTACCATGAGCTTCAACAAAATTCATCTGAGCGGGATCGACCTCTGCAATACTCATCGCTTCTTGAATGACCTCTGTTTGTCCAGATAAACTTGGCGCCGTGTAACCTGCTTTGCTTGACCCATCGTTATTAACTGCAGAGCCGTTAATAACGGCGTATATGTAGTCTTTATCTTGTAAAGCATCATCAAGTCGTTTGAGCGTAACCACACCTATGCCATCACCAAACACAGTGCCTGAAGAGTGGCTATCAAACGGTCGACAATGCCCATCTTTCGAGCGAATGCCTTGCGGGCTGTACAAGTAACCGACTGCGCCATATGCCGAGACAGATGCTCCTCCTGCTAAAGCAAGATCACACTCTCCCGCTAGCAATGCCTGACATGCCGAATGTACCGCAACCAATGAGGTTGAACAGGCACTCTGCACCGTCATTGCGGGTCCCGTAAGGTTAAGTTTGTAAGCTACACGTGTACAAAGGAAATCTTTGTCATTCGCCATCATTAACGTGACAGGGTCGCGATGTTGATAACGAGGATTCCCTAAGATGTTATTGGCAAAATACGTTCCTATTGAACATCCACCATATACTCCTGTTTTTAATCCAACCGATTCCGGGTCTGGGTATCCAGCATTTTCTAATGCTTGCCAACAAGCTTGAAGAAAATAACGATGTTGTGGGTCCATCATTTCTGCTTCTGCTGGTGTAATATTAAAAAAATCAGCATCGAATAAACTAGGATCTTCTAAACAAGATGCCCTAAGAACATAATTAGGGTTATTAAGCCATGTCGACTCCACACGCTCGCAGGCTTCCTCTAAGGCAATGTCTTGAATTGATTCGCTTTTTGTCATCAGCAATGACCATAACTCTTGCACCGTTGCGGCACCAGGGAACTGACCCGCCATACCTACAATGGCTACTGATTCAGGCTTCATTGATAATCTCCAAGTATAATTCGCTTATCCTGCACCTCTTTTTCCAGATTCTCGGCAATGACTAACTGATCGGCTAATACCGTTTGTATATCACTGCGTGTTGTCAGTGGGTTGAGCATCACTGCTCGAAATAACACTAATGGTTGATCAGGATAGAGATTAGTCACCCTTTTGGTTCGAGACACAAAGGTGTTTCCCAGTGCTCGTTGGCGCTTTTGCAATACAACATTAAATGCACTGACGTTTTCATTTTCTTCTTTGGTTAATGTTCTGCCACGATAGGAGACTGGCAGATAACGATAAACCATTAGGTTCATTCGTGGCGTATGCACCAATTCAAATTCATCTGTTTCCTCTAGCATCTTCGCCATCATTTTCGCACGATTGAGGCTCTTTGACAGAAGTTCACCAAATCCGTCTTTCCCCAAAAGATGAAAGGCGGCATGAAGATATAAAGCCATTGCAGGCCTAGTCCCTTCCAACGTAAATCGTCCCTGATCGAGAGAAGTACTTCGAATTGCATATGGCGCTTCTTTGCGGATTTCATCTAAAGTGTCAACGTCTTTTGTCAACAAAATGCCACACCCAATCGGCGTCATCAGTTGTTTATGTCCATCTATGGTTACCGAATCTGCCATTTCAATATTCTTAAGTAATACTTTCCCCTCTTCACACAGGATCATCGCTCCGCCCCAAGCCCCATCAACGTGAAGATAAGCTTGATGAAGCTGAGCCAACTTAGCCATATCAGAGATTGGGTCAACACTACCAAAATCGGTGGTTCCCGCGATAGCTACTAAAGAAACAATCGGTTGTTGCTGTTGTTTTGCTTTATTTAATGCCTCGGCAAGGTGTGGAATTGAGATTTGATAGTGATCATCAAATGGCACACGAATTAATGTCAGGCCCAATAAATCTGCCGCTTTATCAAATGAATAATGCATCAATTCTGAACCAATAATTATGCCTTTTTTCTGGACGTTATCTGATCGATTCTGCATCTTATTACGAGCGATCCACATTGCGGTAATATTGGCTACCGTTCCACCACTGGTAAAGCAGCCAAAGTTATAACTAGCATGTTGAACGTACTGTTGATAACACTTTTCATCTAATCCAAAGACTTCTTGATGAAGCATACCCAACACCTGACGTTCTAAAAAACACAGTCCACGACATGATTCAATTTTCATCATGTTTTGATTTAGAATCATCACTAAGCGTGATAATTGATTAACAAAATTAGGCAGTGGAGATGTCATGTGTCCGATATACGTCGGTGAGGCTAAATGCGAACAGTGCGGTAGAATATTATGTTGAAAATCATCCAAATAATCTGCCATTCCTATTTGTTTCTCAGGAATATTAGTATCCATAAAGAGCATCTTAAGCTGACTGATGTTCAAGTTATCGCAACTGTCCGTTGATTGAAGAAATTGCTGGCACATTTCGTCAATCCAGCCATCAAATTGACTGAATCCTTGAGTAAAGAGACCTTCTACATCGACCTTGTTTCTTGACGTACATGTTGTTGAATAGATAGTGTTCATGAGTGTCTCCTTAGACCAAATTAGTTTTCTGTCTGCGCGTACGAGCCATACGCTGTCCCCTTCTGGCGGGTTTTGTTACTGTTTGGGACTCGGTTTCAAATAAATGTGCGGCTAACTCTCGAATCGTTGAGTATTGAAGAAGCACGACGACGTCAATATCAAGGGTGAACGTTGTGTTTATTAGATGCTGGACTTGGTTGAGTTCTAAAGACGACAATCCAAGGTCAAATACGTTTTTTGTGATATCACAATCTGACGTCGGCAAGACTTGAAAAAAAAGATTTTGTAGCAGCTTTTCATTCTCTGACATTGCAATATCTGCCTCTTTTACCGCTTGTAAACGGTGCACCTTGATGGCGCTTTTCAAGCTAGGCATATTGATTTTTCCGTGAGAAAATAGAGGTATTAGAGGTAATGCATACAGTTGTGCTGGTACCATATAAGTTGGTATGCACTCAAGCAGTTTCTTTCGAACCTCAACGATAGAAATAGATCCTGACCAGCAGCCTACTAAGGCTTGATCTTCGGAATCAAAGAAGACAGCGGCACCAGAGTCATGACTGACTTCTCGAAGGTAATGTTGAACCTCTTGGATCTCGACTCGATTACCTCGAATTTTTACCATGCTATCAGCACGACCAATCAATCGTAGTCCGCCTGTTGGTTGAACAACAGCAATATCCTTCATGTCAAAGCCTTGCTGGTTCAAGCGTTTGAGCGATCTCCTAGGTGTTATATGATTGGTGTAATTCAGCGGATTATGCGCTCCAGAAACAACCAAATCCCCTGGGCAACCTAACGGCATATCTCGACCAAATTGATCGACAATACAAATATCTGCACCAGAAACGGCATAACCGATGCTAGTTTCACGTACTAGCGAATCAGTTAATGCAATCCAAGCTACGTCATTCACTTCAGTAGAACCGTAAAGGTTACACACGCGCGCCATTGGCATAAGGCGCTTAATGGATTTAAATACCTCACACGGTAGAGGTTCTGCAGTGGTATAGATCTCTCTGACAGAAGGAAGTGGCTTATCAACCTGACAAAGTAACGTCAGCAAGCTCGGTACGGCATAAATTTTGCTGACTTGCTGTAAGCTAATTAGTTTTGCCAATTTCTGGCCAGATTCTACTTGATACGGTAGGGCAATAATTCCTGTTGCACCCGAAGAGACGGTATCCAACACTTCCCATAATGCATCAATAAAACCTAAAGGCGTTCGTTGAAGTACATGATCACTGATTGTTGTTGTCAGTTCATTTTTGGCAAAATGCAATCTCGCATTAACTGCTCTCAATGCTACGGATACACCTTTGGGAGTGCCTGTAGTGCCAGAAGTATATAACAGAGCTAACTCATCATCAGGCTTCCAGTTCGCCATCACACCCTGCATAGTGTTGAGGTCATAGGCTTGATCTTTACTGTTGACCAATAGTCCTGATGACACTACTTTTAGTCCCTCAGGAAAAGCAGATTCATGGTCATAGGCGAGTAAGCTCAATTGAGCATCCTGAATGATTTGTTGACACCTAGAATTTGGTAATGAGGCATCAAGTGGCACATAACACACGCCATATATGACACTAGCAATCAATACAGATTGTTGCTCTAAGCCCCTCGTTCCCCAAAATCCGACTCTAGAACCTCGTGCAACGTCATGGTTGGTAAATAGTTGTATCCATTGAGCTACTCGTTGATTTAATTGAGAATAACTAATGCTATGATTATTGCAGATCAATGCAGACTTTTCTGAAGGGTGATCAGCCAATTGCTTAGCTAATAAAGCGATTGTATTTGGAAGGACATCACTTCCTTTACATTGCTGATTAAGGATCTCCATCTCCTCTTTGCACAACAAATCGATATCTATCAGTTGAGTATTAGTAGGCGCTTGTGCAAAGGTCGTTAAAATCGTGTCTAAATGCGAAACAACCCAACCAATTCGTTGCTCGCTATAACGATTTGCATCGTAATTCAACACTAACTCGTATCCATTTGACGTTGGCCACACATAGACTTCTAAATCCATGTGGGCATGTACCGTCCCTACACTTACTGGGCTGACTTCAATATCCCCCCATGGTTGAAGAGATCCTGTATCCTGCTGCATCACAAGACCAATCTGATAAATGGGGTGAGCATCGCCTTGCCAGTTAACCGACTTAACCACCTGCGGGAACGGTGTAGACTGATGAGCGAGTGCGTCCATTCCTGTTTGCTTTGATAGTTGCAAAAAGCTGTCTATGGTTTGTTCTTCACTCCACGATTGGCGTAAAACAATATTATTGACGAAACAACCAATGAGTTTGTCACTATCAATACCTTTACGCCCAGACACATAGGAACCAATCACCGACTCTGTCATGCCGTTATAACGACCTAAAAGATAGTGTAAACTTGCGGCAAAAAACATAAATGGAGACATATTTAACTGAGAGGCACGATCATGAATTGAATGAGTTAAAGATTGCGTCAATTTATGCGTAACCATTCCGCCATGAAATTTTTTTTCTTGGCGAGCAATCAAATCCGCGGGCAAACGGGTGACAGGCGCCCCAGATAGTTTATCTTTCCAAAAAGCCAAAGAAGGTGTTGATTCTTCTGAGTTCGACATGATAGAAACATCAATATAATCTTTTTGAATAACAGAGAGCTCGGCTTCTAAGTTAAGGTAGTGTTTCCTTAACTCATCTATCAGTACGCCACTCGACCAGCCATCAAACGCAATGTGATGGAAATCCAGTGTTAATATATAATGTTGAGTTGAAAATTGGGTCAGTTTACAACGATAGACTTCGCCTTTATCAATATCAAGATTGATCGACTTTTCTGCTTTTTGTTCAAGTGACCAAGCACTCTTACTCTCATGCTGATAAAGAGGCATATCTACCAATGCCGAACTATATATATATTGGACGGGTTGACCTGTCTCATCATCAAAACGATACCCTGTTCTCAATATTTGATGCCGAGCGACAACATCTGTTAATGCCTCATTCAATCGCTGTAAATTAAGCTCTCCTAAAAACTCCAGATTGATACGTATATTGTACGCAGTACTGGCTTCCTTATTTTGAGAGACCAACCAAACACTTTCCTGAGATGGGCTGAGTGGGTAATATTTACCAAGCTCTTTTTCTATTCGCTCTGGCTTAGACTGCGTTTCTTTAACTTGTGCAATTAATGCAGACAAGTCATCTTGACTTAGTTGATTAATATCGACAATTGCCATTAAGTATTTCCTCTTGCTTGAGCCATGTTAATCAACTTATTACCAACCAAAATGGCTTGCTGCTCTATGGTGGGTTTCATAAATAATTCAGCCAAAGAGATTGAGACACCAAATGTGTTTTCTAATTTACTGGCAAGACGAGTAGCTGTTATTGAATCTGCCCCTAACATAAAAAAGTTATCATTAGTGTGCTGAGGCTCTGTCTCAAGCAGATCTGACCAAACACTGGCAAGCATGGTTTGCATGGCCCCCTCTATGGGTGAGCTACCAACATTACCTTCTAGCAGCCTGAGCAGTAATTTATGACGATCTATTTTGTTGTTTTCCGTTAATGGCCATTCATCTATGTTTAGCAAGATCTGAGGCATAAGAGCCACTGGCAAGGATTCGGATAAGGTTCTGCGTAACTCAGAGTCAATCCTCTCAGGCATCTCTGAGTTGATCTGGTAACACAGTGCTAATTTATCACCATGCTCACTCTCAACTAACATGGCTACGCTATGCACAATACCCATAACATTAAGAGCTAATTGTTCGATTTCACTTAGTTCTATACGATGGCCGTTAAACTTAATTCTGTTATCTATACGACCAATGAATTCAAAATTACCACAGGGTCTTAAACGACCAATATCTCCAGTTCGGTATAAACATCCATAATTAGGATGGATAATAAAGGCCTCTTTGTTGAGATCTGGACGATTAAGATAACCATCAAATACGCCAACACCTTTACACAGCATCTCACCAGAAACCCAACATGGCGCAAGTTCATTATCCCCGCTCAAAATCAGGTACTGACAGTTATCCGCAGGTTTTCCATAAGGTAATGAATACCAATTTTCATAGTCATTACATACTTGAGAAAATATATTCCATACTGAAATTTCAGTTGGGCCACCGACAGTGAAAAGCGTGCAGTTTGGTGCAATGTGAGTCAACTGATTAGTAATCCCCATTGGAACCCAATCCCCCCCAAGGATCATAAGACGCAACGCTGGTAACTGAAGGCCTAGTATTTTTGCTTCTGAGAGCAGTTTTTGTGCCGCGGCAGGCACCCCGTTCCAAACGGTGACGCCAAAGTGTCTTGATAACTTGACCCATTTTTCGGGTAAGCGTCGCTGATCCTCTTTAGGAAGTATCAACGTAGCACCAGCATACACACCACTAAATAGATCAAATACCGACATATCATGATGGATTGCACTGAGTGCCATTACTCGGTCATCACAGGACATAGCAAAGGTTTTATGATTGAAATGAACGAAATTACTTAATCCTTTGTGCAAGATTGGAACTCCCTTAGGTGTGCCCGTCGAGCCTGAGGTATAAATTACGTAGACTGGTTTACAAACCGAAGGTGAACTACATATAAGTGTATTAACAGACTCTTTCTCTAACTCACAGGCCTTAATTTGAACACCAGTAAAATTCACTTCGCTCACATAATGATCTGATATTAATAAAGTGGCCTTAGATTCAGCTAAAATCTTATTTACTCTCTTATGTGGGGCTTCTACATCTATTGGTAAATAAGTCAAATTCGCCACCACGCAGGCTAAGACGAAGATTATTTGGCGTGGCTCTTTTGGCATATAAAGCGCAACAAGATCGTCATTATTAACTTGTTGCTGTAGGTTCGTTGCTATACAAGTCACTTTGTCTAACAACTGTTGCCAAGTCAGAGTTTCATCATCAGTCACTAATGCTGGCTGATCTGGTCGAAGTGTGGCGTGTTGCTTTAAGATTTGATGCCAATCTATGAGTTCAAAATCTTCTGATGTTGTATTAATTTGGTTCCAAAGATTTTGTTGTGGGACTGGCAATTGTGTTTCTATCACATTTTCCCAATCAGATGATGAGGAGATAGCCGCCAACAGGCGTTTAAACTCCTCAAACATCGCTTCTATTATCCCTTGTTCAAACTTTTCCTCCACCGCGTCCCAGTTCACATTTAATTGCCCTTTTAACATGAAGTACTGGCAATCCAGATCCACTTGCGGAGTTTGAGAAATGGCGTGTGTAACCTCACCAAAAATCGCAATGTCAGACTCAAACTGTTGTTGCTCATGACCTAAATCTGGCGAAGCTGTAAAGACAATCGGCATACTGACTACACTGCCATGCTTTTTAGTTAAAGCTCGTAGCATCTCCATCCCTGAAACTGAAGGGTGTTGTATGTCTGACATCAATTGATTCTGTATCACTTTGACTTGTTCAGAAAATGAAAGCCCAGGAGTAAGCTCAACTTCTAATAAAGTAAAAGTCGCAAACTCACCAATAACATCATTAATATGCGGGTGTGAAGCTAAGCGATTAAAACGTGGAATATTGAGCGTAAAGTGACGTTCTCCAGACCATTTGGACAACACTTGGCTATAAATAGTCATCAACACACTGCTGGTTGTTACCCCATATTGTTGAGCAAGTGCCGTCAGTTTCTGCGTTTGTTCTAACGAGAGCGTCATAAGAAAACGCTTAAATGAGCCCTTAGCCGTATTTTCTCGTTTTACGGGCAAAAGAGGAGCCGAAGGCAAAGTTGCTAAACGCTTTTCCCAGTACGCTTTTGCTTTAAACGCGGCTTTACTCTGATTAGCAGACTGCTGATGTATTACATAGTCTCGGAATGTCAGAGCAGACTGCTTCATATCATGACAATTGCCATGCTGATAACAATGTGCAAATTCTTTTAACAAGATTTGATAACTGCGACCATCAATACACCAAAGATCTAGACTTAAATGCAAGCGGTACTCTTTATCATGTAACTGTGTGACCACTATTTGGTTTTGTGGCCATTGCGTAAGATCAGATTTACGATGAGCCATTGTTTGTCTAAGTTGCTTAAGTGCTAGAAGCTTATGGTTATCCTCTCGGTAATCTTTCAATTCCACAGTCATTAATGGTACTTTTTCAAGTACTTTTTGGTACTCAGAATCAATCACAACTGCACGCAACATGTCGTGTCTAGTAATCACTTGATTGATCGCTTTTTCAAGTCGGTCAACATCATAATATTCACAGCCAAACTCAAGATAAAGATGCATTGCCACATCTCCACCACTCATTTCACTATTTCTTCCCAACCAATATGCTTGTTGCATATCCGTCATTGGAAATGGACTATATCGATGTTTGAGATCCTGGTTAATGCAAATATCCACTGATTTAGCTTGCTTCAATCGCCCAAGTAATTTCGCTTTCATGTCAATCGAAACCATAGTCATTATTGAGTTACCTCTTCTTCAGATTGTTGTTCTGCAAGCGTTAATAAATGCGCCATAAATTGACTAAATGTTCGTTGGTTTAAAAAATCACTAACTGGGAATGACAAACCAAGTTGTTTTTCTAATTGATCACAAATTTGGATAGCAGAAAGAGAGTTCCCTCCGAGTGTATAAAAATCACTCTTATCTACAATTGTTACCGATTGGCCAAGCTCGCTGCGCCACAAGGATTTAAGCCACGCCGTAAACTCGTCATCTTCTGTTTTTTCTATTTGAATCTCACTTAACGTTAACGCAGTTGAGCGCCAACGAAGCGAATGAGGTACATCAGCACTCCAATAACGCGACTCACTAAATTGGTAACCAGGTAATGCCACCTTGTCATATACAGCCTTAGGGAAGGTTATGCCATGACAGCAAAAAACCGTACCTAACACTCTATTTAAAAGGCCTATTTCATCACCTGATGTTCCTGTGGAGGCATAAACATTTCCCGGGTAATTTAAACGAAATAACCCGCTGAGCACTGGCTTAGCACCACACTCAATAACGCACAATGAATCATGATGGAAATGGCTTAGCACACGGTCAAATCGAACCGTGTTTCGTAGGTGATTAAGCCAATAATTAGTGTCTACCTGACGCAATTCTTCTCCTGTAACGGAGCTAATCCATCGACCAATCACGGGCTTAAAATCAACGTTGTTGCAGGCTCTAGAGAAGGCCTCTAATGCGGTATCCATTTGACGAGAATGAAAGCCATGCGTGGTTTTTAGCATTCGAACGCTATAACCTTGAGCAATCAATTGATGTTCAAATTGAACCAACTCTTCTGATGATCCTGCGAGTACGCACTGCTGCTGACTGTTAACAACGGCTAGATCGATCGTATCCGGAAGCAAAGAAAGTACTGTATCTTTGCTAATATCAACCGCCATCATTTGTGTACGCCCTTGGCAATGCTGTTCAATGGCTAAACCGCGTTGAGAGACTAAATAAATTGCTTCTTTTAGCGTTATTACTTGGCATAACACGGCAACCGCAAACTCACCTAAACTGTGCCCAACAAAAATATCCGCTGAAATTCCATAAGAAAGATAAGTTTTTGCTAACGCATATTGGTAGCAAAATTGATAATAATGCGCTCCTACCGCACTTGAGAATGCGTGTGTAAACTCTATTCCCCCTCCAAACACATCAGCAGCATGAGCCAAATTTAAAGCGCGATCTAAATAAGCATCACACTCATCAGTAGCATTTTTAAACACACTTTGACTGGTATAAAGATCGTTTCCCATACCCTGCCACTGAGCACCTTGACCTGTGAACGCCAAAACTGTAGACCCAACTGCAATAGACTCTATCTGAACCTTTGTATTCTTTAGCTTCTGAACCAAGCTCTGCCAATCATCAGCAACCTCTGCGATACGATGTGCAAAATGGTGACGACCAAGCCTTAACGTTTGGCAAATATTATCTAATTGTTGCGTCGTTGGTTGATGCTCTTGAAGCCACGTAGCCCAAAAAGTACATTGCTTTTCTAATGCCGTTTGATCCGTAGCCGACAACACGAAAAGTGAAGACTGTCTTCCACTATTTACTTCAGAGCCTGTTATATTGCTCTGTATTTGATATGGCGCTTGCTCGATGACAAGATGCGCATTCGTTCCCCCAAAACCTAACGAGCTAATACTTGCGCGCCTTGTGATATCAGTTGGCCATGACATCAACTTAGAAGGAAGATAAAAGTTATTATGATCTAACATTAATTCTGGGCGAGGCTCAGTGACTCCCGCATTAGGAACGATCTTCCCATGATAAATGGATAAAACAGTTTTAATAAAACCTGCAATACCTGCTGCTGCATTAGCATGACCGATATTACTTTTCACGGCTCCCAGTGCTTTTTTGGATACTGCTTGGCCGCCATAAACCTCAGACAGAGCACCCAGTTCTATTTCATCCCCCAATAATGTTCCTGTTCCATGCGTTTCAATATACTGAATATCATTCGCAGATAAGCCTGACAGTTGCAGCGCTTTATTCATGACTTTTGTTTGGCCTTTCACGCCTGGAGCCATGAAATCCATCTTAGCCTGACCATCATTGTTGATCGCTGAACCACGGATCACACCCCAAATATGGTCGCCATTTTCTACTGCATCTTCAATACGCTTAAGTACTACGGCGGCAACGGCATGACCATTTAAAGTACCACTCGCCTTAGCTGTAAAAGGCTGGCACTGTCCATCAGCAGACAAAATACTGCCTTGCTGACGAACATAACCAAGATCTTGAGGAAGCGATAATCCTGAACCACCAGCAATCATCAGATCTGCTTGATAGGTCTGTAACTGTAAACAAGCGTTCGCAATTGCAACAAGTGAACTTGAACAAGCCGTTTGTACTGTCATTGCAGGCCCGGTTAGATTGAGTTTATAGGCCGCCCAAGTTGCTAAAAAATCATTGCTATTGCCTGTCATTACTTGTAGTGCTTTTGCGTGATGGTTAGCAGCGATATGCTCTCCAACTGTGTAGGCAAGGTAGCCATTAGAGTTAGAGCAAGCAACAATGCCCGCTTCTATTTCATCCAGTGACTCTAAAACTATCCCTGCATTTTCAAGACTATTCCAACAGACTTGCAAAAACCGTCGGCATTGCGGATCCATAACTTCTGCTTGAGCAGGGGTCATATCAAAGACATCGCAATCAAACTGATCAATATCCTCCATTGGCATTGCCCATGGGACATAGTTTTCATCAGAGGTTTGATGAGATTTCACTCCCTGACGTGCAGCCTCTTCTACTGAGGTAAATTGTGATGCTGTTAGACCAGAACAAAGTAGGCTCCAATACTCGTCAATATTTTTCGCACCAGAGAACTCACCTGCCATGCCTATCACAGCAATCGCGCCCAATTCTAATAACTCGGATACCGTTTGGTTGTCGTATTTGGTATTCATCTTTATTTCCATTATTTAGCCATTCGACGTTTAAATCGTTGTTTCACAGAAGACATACGTCCCTCATGAGGTGTGTTTTTTTTTGTCTTCATCGACTCTCTAATAGTCCCACCATCACTCAACGGCTCCGGCAATTTTTGCCAAACCAATCGAGCCATCATGTCTACCGTAGGGGCACCGAATAAATCAGCCATCGTCATTGAATTACAGCCCAGTTGTTCTTCTATCTGATGTTGCAATTTGTAGAGCTGCACCGAACTGCCTCCGAGTTCAAAAAAACTCTGATTCAATGGAATAACATCTTTGTTCAATAAGGTTTGCCAGATGCTTTTCAACGGTTCAATAAATGGGTTGAATTCATCTTGCTGTAGCGGTTCTGATTTGGATTTAATTTGACGTATTGATGGCGTTGATAACGAGCCTACTAAGTAATCACCTGCTGGCGCACCAACAATAAAAGGCAGCATTTGTAAGCAATGTTCAGCCTGTAAGTATTGCAAACCGCTGAGTTGAAGTAGTTCATCATTCACTCGACCAACAGACAGACCAACATCACGCCATGCACTCCAGCCTAACCACGTGATTTGCACTCCTTTTTCTCGTATTTGTTGAGAAAAAAAACGAGTAGCAGCGTTGGATAGACTGTAAGACAAACTTTGTTCCCCCCCTCTAACCCCATTAATAGAACCAAATACCAACCATTGTATATTGACACCATTTATTAGAGGTTGGAGCACCTGAAGTAGGTTGTTAAGGCCTCCTTCATTAACGGATTTTTCTGATGAGAGTTTCACGCTATCTATATTTAAAACGCTGTCTTCGTGGAAACTAGAGGCGAGATGATAGACACGCTTCGGTGCTGTGCTCATACAATCATCTATAGATTTCGCTTGCGACCACCTATCTTGTAACACCGCATCATCAGAAATATCAGCGGATAACCAAAGATAGTGGGTTGGCGATAATTGATTAAGGATCGCAGGTCGACTGCGTGAAATTAATACAAGAAATTCACCTTGTTGATTCAAGTGATCAATAAGATGGTGCGCAATTCCTCCAGAAGCTCCTGTAATGACAGAGTATCCATTCGTTTTCAACGTACTATCTGTTCCAATACGTGACCAATCAACTGAGCATTCTTGTTCTTGATACCAAGTAGCCCCATCAAAATAACTGGCTCTTTGATCCGCTACACTTGGAATAACAGAAAGTGCCTGAGGATTCGAACAAGTGATTACCCTAATCGATACCGATGAAAGTGTGTGTTGAAATGCTTGACACCAAAGTGATATTTCAGCGCCTAAATTTGGTGTTGTTACTAATATCAAGTGAGACACCTCACACCGTGCTATTGCCTGAGTGAGTAGCTCCACCTGCGTTATTAACGATAAGATGTGGTCATCACCCAAAACAATGGCAACCTGCTCTGCTTGGGTTGTTGCCGTGATAAACTGCTCAACACTAATTAACGACACAGTAGACAGTTCATCGACGTCTATTGCATTTTGGGTCAAACGACTTAAACGCACTGGGTTGTTCGCTTTGTCCTTATCGTCCAACCAAGTCATCACCATTTTTCTTCGCTGAATTTTTCCTGATGTCGTTTTTAAAAACTGCTGAGTCCTCAATGATATGACTTCGTTTGGATAAAATTGCAATGTTCGCGCCAACGTTTGTCTTATGTCATTTTCAACTTCAGTTTTATTAGGCAAACCATCAAGCACGTAAAAAATAACGGCAGCATCACCATTGTCCTGATAACCCGCGGCGGCAACACTTGTTTCCAGTACACCATTAACCTGACCAACTTGAGATTCAATATCATGACTGAAGAAATTAACCCCATTAAGCACAATACTTTCTTGTATTCTTCCTGTTAAATACAGCTCACCGTCTGCAATTACGCCACAGTCACCAGTATCAAACCAGCCATCATCAGTAAATGCTTTTTGATTGAGCGTTGCAGCCCTAAGGTATCCTTTGGTGATCGATGGACCCGATAGCTGCATTTTCCCGACTTGATACTCAGTAACGACTTTATTCGCATCATTTACAATACGAACACTCGTATTTGCGATCGGTTTTCCCAACGATACAAATTCACTATGCCCTATTTGGGTATAACCATCGGTCGTATCTATTGCATAGCTATGCAGAGCGATCGCCTCTATGTCATACACTGGGTGAGTCGATATCACAGTACATGACTCCGCCATTCCAAAAGCAGGGGTCATCACTCCGAGCTTAAGTCCCCAAGATGAAAATTCCTTGATAAACTCACGTACTGTATCAGCAACAACCATTTCTCCCCCATTAATCAATTCTTTCACTGACGAAAGATCATACGTTTGGGATGCCTGTTTGGCTTCGCTAATCATGAGCTTGTAGCCAAAATTCGGGCACCAACTATGAGTAACACCGTATTCAGCAATCAAAGAGAGCCAACGTAGCGGTGATTTTAGAATCCATTGAGTCGCAACGTGTACTTGTGAACACCCAAGGTAAGTGTCTCTTAAATGGGTAAAAAGCAATCCCCCTACATGATCAAACCCCATCCAATTAAGGGATATATCACTCGCTATTTGCGCTCGACTTTGCGTAATAAGTTCGCAGTAATGAAGAATGGCACGGTGACTTTGCTGTATGCACTTACTTTTTCCTGTAGAGCCAGAAGAAAGTTGAATTATCCCCGGTGCATTTGGATCATGTTGAAAAGGTAAATATGAATGGTTGGGCAATTCTTGTGGCGTAGTTAAAGCCATCTCACCGTTTTCATCCAACAATGAAATAATGGTGTTGCGCCCTTTTGGACAACATACTACTAGCGTGTCATTAAGCTGCTTATAAGCATCAGTCAACTTACTCAGAGAGCCAACTACTTCTAATTGAGGAACATTAATCGTTACTGGGTATCCCCCTGCAAGTACTACCGCCCAGAAATTCTCCAAATACGTTAACAAACTATCTGCAACAATAATGACGGGGCGGTTGGCATATTCCCATAGTTGACCTTGCTGCAAACAACCGGCTGCTGATTTTGCCTGTGAAAAAAGAGAAGTAAATGACGTAGTGATCTTCTCTCCTTTGTCATCAATAAAAGTTATACATTTATCTGGGTAATTCTTGGCGGTCTGCTTTAACATCGACGATAAATCATGAGGTAGCGTCGCAGGGATGACTAAAGACTTCCCTTCAATTTGAGCTTGTACAGGTTGCTTATCTTCTTCGTTGACCAATTCCTCTAGAGAATCAGTAAATTCTTGAATAAGCTTGTGTATTTCATTTTCTCCATACCACGCTTTGTCATACTCTACTTCTAAGCGTAATTTATTGTTGGCTGCTGACACTTGCACTGACAAAGGGAGCTTTGCCACCGTATTTCGTACCACAGAAAGGTGATGTGGTAAGTGTGTGTATTGCTTTTCCCAATTAAAACTTTGATACCCAATGACCACTTGAGTTAATGGATTAACCTCTAGGCTTCTTGCGTGTGGCGTCGTATTTACTATATGACTGAAAGGCAGATCATGATGAGGCAGCCCTTTTTGCCATTGCTGCCCTACACGTTGAGCTAATTCATGCCCAGAAATCGTTAATATTTGGTCTTGAACCACTGGAACCACGTTATTAAAATAGCCTAAACACTCTTCCAGATCAGCACAGCAGCTACGGTTAGCCACGGCCACACCCACTACCATTTTATTACATTTATAGTGACGCCCAAGAGCCAAGAACCATGAAGCTAGAACCAAATTAAAACGTTTTGATTCAGGTACGACTGTAAATGCTTTTAGACCTATGTCTTGTTTGGCATAACCCGCTTGATGCTGACCTAACTCACGATGAACTAACCAAGCATTTTGTTTAGGTGCATTTTCTAGTAAGTCGTACCAATACTGGCGACTACTATCCCATTGTCCATTGGTCTTGTTTTCATCTTGGGTTAAAGCAAAATAATCTGTTCCTGAATTGGGATTACTCTCACTCTTTTCATGTTTGGCATATTCCTGGTCAAGCAGTGAACGAAATAATGATGAGCTCCATCCATCCCAAACAATGTGATGTACAACCACAACCAGTGTGCTTTTTGTTTCAAATTCCACATAATAGAAGCACCACAATGGTGGGGAACTAAGATCGAAAGCCTTAGCCGTTACTGATGGCAACCATTGCTCATATTCCATTTTTGATAATGTAATTTGCTCTAAAGGCACTTGAATATTGTGCGGTCTACAAATGTTTACACCGTCTGGCTGCCCTAAAAAACCAGTCGTCATTGACGGCTGAGTATCCTGAATATGTTGAAGTGCTCTTCTTAATTTTTCTATTTCAGGTTTTTGGATAAAATCTAAAGTAAAAGCTAGATTATAACTTTGATTAATTTCTGGTGTTTGACACAGTAAAAAAAGGTCCTCTTGTAAGATAGAAGCTCGTGGCTCTATTTTCTCTACACCTGAATTCTGAGCTAACGTTGCCTTTAGTAAATGACTCAATTTTGATTTATGATGGCGTAATGTCTTTAGTTCTACTTCTGTTAGAGAGCGGCTAGATTCATAACCAAGTTCGCCCTCTTCTGTTAGGTAGAGATACACCCCATCTTTTTGCATAGATTGTAAAATCTTCAGTGCGTTGCCCATTAAATAATACCTTTTTCTTTAATGGCGACTTTTTCGCCTATTGATGCGGTTAATGTTTCAACTAACAAGGCCATTTCACTGAGTATTAATGACTCATAAACAAGGCTAATATTCAGTGAGAGTTGGTACGCTCTGTTTAACTGATTCGTTAACGAGTTGACTAACAAAGAGTGTCCGCCAACCTCAAAGAAATGCTGTTCAGGTACTGAGGGGCTTATCCCAGTCAGTTGCTCCCATATATCGGCTATATCAGACTCTTTTATTGTCAAGTTTCTTGCAGATGGCATCATAAGTGGTAACTCAATTAATTGAGTTCTAACCGCGTTAAGATCTACTTTGCCTGTTGCTAGAAGCGGTAATTTCTCAACTGGTGCATAAACCTGTGGTCGCATGTATCGAGGTAAGAATTGACTGGCAACACGTTCTAATTCAGAAATTTCGACGTTGTTTGGACAATACATTACGCCAATACGCTGCTCATCAAGAAGAACCACCGCGATATGACAGACACCTTCTACTTGAGCTAAGGTTTCTTTAATTTCAACCAACGATACTTTTTGACCTCGGATCTTGACCTGTTGTTGCTCTCGGCCAATGAATACCACCTCTCCTTGGTCGTTGAACCTAACAAAGTCTCCTGTTTTAAAACAAGGCATCCCTTCTTCATCCTTAGGAAAAGCAGTCTCATTTAAGTAGCCTGAAATAACCTGAGAACCCGAGACCATTAACTCTCCTTTTCCTCCCCAAGGCGTTACTCCACCCCAGTTATCTTGAACTTTAACGATGGTGTTTAAGAAAGGTCTGCCAACCGTGATAAGGGTATGGTCGGGTGTGATACGGCTTGCCAATACATCTGCCGCTACTTCAGCACTTCCATAAATATTCCAAAGCGTTATTGCTGGCCACAAAGTGAAGATTTTATCAGCTAGTATTGGGGGTAAGGTTTCTCCACTCAGTGTTAAGTGTTTAAGCTGTTTCAGTTGCAATGTGCTTTCAGGGTTGTTTTCGCAATACTCAACGAGGGTTTCCATCAATGAAGGGACCATTACTAATCTAGTGATCCGATGTTTTTCTATCAATGACGACATAGTATCTGGAGCATATTGCGCAAGCGTAGGTATTAACGCCAACGCTTTTCCTTTAAGTAAAGGCATGAACATTTCAGCAATAGAGTCAACGAAACTAATGGATGTTTTCCAACCACACACTTCCTCGTTCTGATATGGACACTCTGTCCAAGTCCACATAAATCGGTTCAGTGAGGCGTGTTCGGTCGAAGCCACGGCTTTAGGTGTTCCCGTTGAGCCTGAAGTAAAGGTGATATACAGCAATCTGCTGCTATCCATTTCAGGTATTGAGATCGTGGTACCTAATGGAGCAGGCACGTTTAGCCATTCGTTTACCTCTTGATAGGTGCAAATAATGTCATGTAATGGCGTTTGACCAATCACTAGGTCACAAGCTGCAATCTCAATCATCTTTTTCAAACGATTTTGAGGTAAATTAAGATCGAGTGGGACATAGCACGCTGACAATTTTTGCAATGCAATCAATGCAACCAATAGATCTTTACCTAGCCCTAAGTGAAGACCAACTCGACTGCTAGATTCAATACCTGCATCTTGAAGATGCAAAGCAAAATTTTGTGCACGTTGATCTAACTGAGAAAATGTGAGTGAATTCTCTTCATCAATATACGCCAGTGCTTGTGGAGAGTGTTCCACTACTTTTCGCCACAGGGTAAGTAAGTTGAGATCCGATAAGTCTACAGTTTCGCCTCGTTGGACTACTTCGTCTTCTGCGCAGTTATAGTTTAAATTTCCAAGAATAGAATTAGGACTAGAAACAAATTGAAGAAGAAGTGTTTGATACTGCTGTAATAAACGTTGCATACTGGTTGACGTAAACAAGCCTTCTCTATAAACCAAATTTAAATGAGCCCCTGATTCACACAGTTGAACATTCATTTCTAAATCCGTTGAGATAGCAACTTGCTCGGTGCGTTCGATAGCAAACTCTAATTCACCATCAATTACTTGAGAATTATCTAGAACAAAACTGGCCTGATAAACAGGATGACGATGGTTGTTTTCTCGATGATCTAACTCTGAAACCACTTTTTCAAAAGGCAGATCAGCATGTTTCATTGCTGACAAAATCACCTCAGTTTGAGCTTGAATAAACGTATCTACAGTCCAATTTTTCTGACATGTCTGGCGAATAACCAAATTATTCAAAAACAACCCTGGGATCACTTGTGTTACTGCCGTCTTTCTATTAGCGACATGCGTGCCAATAACCACATCATTTTGGCTAAGATAGCGACTGATCAACAGCTGATAGGCCGCCATCATGACCGCAAAATCTGTCGTTGTAAGAGATTCAGCTAATTGATGTACCGCATCTGTCAGTTCAGCATTTAATGTTAATGAGACCGTTCCTGCTCGGTGAGTCAAAAAGTCAGGATTAGGTTGAGTTGGCATCAAAAATGAAGTTTCATAACCAGATAAATTTTCGCGCCAATATTGAATGCTCTGCTCAGAAGGTGGCTGTTGATTCTCCCAATGGCAATAATCAAAATAGCCGGGTGCATTGTTGCTTAGCTTGTTTTCGTCTGTACTTGTGTAAAAACCCTGCCACTCATTCAATAATAGCTGTAAAGACCAACCATCAAATAGAGCATGGTGAATAGTGAATAATAGCTCATAGTGGCCTTGTGTATGCTTCACCAATATCGCCTCCCATCCGGGAGTATCTCCCAATACAAACGTCTTACCCGCTTGTTTTTTACTGAACATGCCAATCTGTTCTTCCGACATTGTTTCATTGTGAAAATAGGCACTTTGAATCGCTAAATTACGAAGCCAACACCCCTCTTTCAATACCGACTGAAACACATCATGATAATGTAGAACTTGATTTAAAGACGCGAGTAATCTGTCAGGATCACTGGTGGCAGAAATGCGGATTCTAAAAGGTAAATTAAACAGAGCTTTTTCTGTAGTCAGCTGTTCAACAAAACAAATGCGCTGCTGTGCTTGTGATAACGGTGCCCAGTGTTTATGTAAACAAAGTAAATTAAATTGAGTGTCCGATTGACAGCACAGGATCTCAGCTTGCGCTTGCACTGTACGACACTCAAATAGGTTGACCACCGAAAATTCATCATGTCCGTGGGGAAACATAAGTGCAAACAATCTTACCGCTGACAATGAATTCCCGCCATATAGGAAAAAGTCATCATTTAAAGAAGTCGGTTTTCTTTCTAGAACACAGTGCCATAATTCGGCAATACGTTGATGCTCTTGCTCTACAATTGGCTGGGCCAGTACCTGTGACTTATCCATTGGAATCACACCACTTTGCAGTAATGCTTTTGCATCCACTTTTCCGTTACCGGTAAGAGGGATATGTTCAACAATGAAGAATAAAGAAGGAATTACCTGACTTGGTAACACTTTCTCAAGCGATTTTTGAAGTTTGTCAACCGCAAGTTCGTGATCTCCTTGAGTAACGATATACGCTTGTAACACGCCATCGTGAATAATAACTTGGGCTTGATATATACTTTGTATTTTTTCTAATGCTTGGTGTATCTCTTGTGACTCAATTCGATAACCACCAACCATGATTTGATCATCTTTACGACCGATAAACTCAATACATCCATCAGGTTTAAAACGACCGATGTCCCCCGTTCTATAATAGCGTTGACCATCTTTTGCAATAAAAAATTTTTCTTGTTCAAGTTCATTACGCTTAATGTAGCCTTGGGTAACACCAATACCAGTGCAGCACATCTCGCCTTCTACCCACGGAGGACAGTCACGCCCAGAGGTATCAAAAATGCGATAATGGTTATTATCAATTGGCCAACCATAAGGAATGCTCTTCCAAGCATTATCAAACTGATTCACTTCGAACATAATGTTCCACAAGGTGGTTTCCGTAGGTCCCCCGACAGAAACCAGCGTTGCATTGGGTAAATAATCTTGCATTGAGGAGTATACCGAAAGCGGGATCCAGTCACCGCCCAAAAACGCAACACGAAGGCTAGGTAAAACCTGTTTTGCACTCGTTAGATATGTCAACAACATTTGCATTAATTGAGGTACACTATTCCAAAATGTGATCTTGTATTGACAAATAAGATCAGCCCATACAGCCGGATTTCGGTAATCATTCGCAGGTGGATATACGAGTTTTGCTCCGGTTTTTATACTTGCCAAGATATCAAACCAAGACATGTCATGATGTAATTGAGTCAAGCCAAGCAACGTGTCAGAGTCGTTCAATGTAAAACGTTCAATCGTTACATTCACTGAATTACTAATCGCACTTTGGCTAATTTGCACCCCTTTAGGCTGGCCTGTTGACCCCGAGGTATAAATGATAATCATCGCCGTATCATGAGATAATTTTACTTCTGCTGGCTCATTCAGTTCTTTTTCATCAATCACTACATATTCAATGCCAAGACTCTCTGCTTTCTTTCGCTGGTCACACGAACAAAGCACTAACGGTGATTCAGTATCACTGGCAATAAAGCGTAGACGTTCTATAGGGTTACTCGGGTCGACAGGCACAATCGTATGCCCTTGGCTAAATATAGCTAAGAAGCCCGCGACCTGTGACCAACCTTTTTCTGCCAATAAAAGAATTGACTGCTGTGGGCTATCTATTTGTTGAGATAATCGAGCTGCCAGTGCATTGACTCGAAGAGATAAGGTATGCCAACTCAATTCACCATTAGAGCAAGTTATCGCCTTTTGCTGTGGATAATTGTCCACAGTAGATAGGTAATCTTCCCATACGGAACGGGTAACAAACTTTTCTGTTTCAACCATCTCGCCACATGGAACGGTTAATGTTTCTGTTAATTCATCGTCAATTAATGCTTCAATAGCAGCAATATATGCGTTGAACATTTGTTCTGCCTGTTGTGGGTAAAACTGATCCTGGCGGACGTCCCAGAATACATACAGGCCTTGTGAATTCTCATGATATTGGCAATCAATACTGACCTGTGGCGTCTGTGATATAGCATACTTAAGAGAACCGAAAAGTTGTAATGTATCGATAAATGATTGCTTTTCACCATTATCTTTTACCCACTCAGGCGCATTAGTAAATACATAAGGCATAAGCTGTACTGAGTTCATGATCCGGTTACGCTCACGGAGGATCGTGACACCGGAAACGCCGATGTCCATACTTTCAAGCACCTCTTTTTGTGCTTGACGCACACGAGACAATCGACTGACCGACGGCGTAAAATCAAAGGGTACTAAAGAAAAAGTGGCAAACTCACCCACAATATTTTTAATTCGAGAATCATCCGAGTTCCGATTAAAGCGAGGGACATTAATAGTAAACCGCTCATCATTTGACCAAAGATGCAGTACTTCAGCATACAACGTCATTAATGTTGAAGCGACGGTAACACCATTATTGGAGCACCAACTTTTTAAACCTGCGGTTTGTTTATGAGTAACCCAATGTTGATGACGCTTAAATACAGGATGACCATCAGATGATGAGTTAACCGGAATAGAAGGGGCCGGAGGTAAATTAGCCGCTACGGTATGAATGTAATCTTGTTGTTCTTTACTCAAGTCAGCCTCTGACTGATGAACTTGATAGTCTCTGAACGTCAGATTAAGAGGGGTAAGTTGATCGTTATTTTGATAAAGATGCCACCATTCCTGAAACAGAATTTGATAACTCCATCCATCAATTGACCAACAATCAATACTTAAACATAATGTTTTTGTCGACGGTGATGACACAACATGAAATTCATGTTGTGGCCATTGAGTAAGATCATAGTTTTTGTGCGACAAAGACCCACGGACTGACATGAAAAAGTCTTCGTTATCCAATGGTAAAGAGTGGCGTGTAAACGGGCTTGCCTTAACGTGTTCTAATACACGCTGTTGACCATTAGCGGTAACAACGGCTCTCAACATATCATGCCGCTCAACCAGTTTCCCCCACGCCGATTCCAACCTATCGATATCAATATTCGAAGCGTCAATCTCGAAGTACAAATGGATCGCTACGCCTCCGCCATCCAAGGCATCACTTCTGCCGAACCAATACGCTTGTTGATTTTCATTAAGTGGAAACGGTTGATAACGGTTCTCCGTGTCGTGCTGAATAGTTTCGTCAGCCCCCCCCTCCGACAAATAATACATTATTGCCTCTTTGTTACTTCTGATGAGGTCTGCTAACGTAGGGGTTAAGCTATTATTGGTGCTGTTCACACGCAATTGTTCGCCTGATATTTGTATTTTAATATCTTGCTCTTTTAATTGCGTGAGTAGTGTATGAACATCGACTTGATTCATTTTTAAAATACCCATTCTTGCTGTAATTCTTCATTTTTATTCTTTAATTGATGCTTCTCTGCCCAGTTAAAAACTAACTGTGGAGAGGAATTTTCAATCAAAAATGGTAATTTAAGCGTTGGCGAAAAGGATTTTCGCAACTCTGATAATAGTTGCATTAAGTGCAGAGAGTTACCTCCTAACTCGAAGAGCGATTTATCTATTTGTCTCACATCTGAATATAAGACTCGCTGATAGATAGATAGGATCTCAGCCATCAAGGCCGAATTGTTTTGACTTTCTTCTTGCTGTTCAATGTGCTCTATGTATAAAGTATCCAGAGCTTTCTGATCCACTTTTCCATTAGGATTAAGCGGGATGGAATCAATCAATTGGATATGAGATGGTTGCATGTACGATGGTAAATCACTCATCTTCTCCCATAGACTTTTTATGTCTTTAACCGCAGCTCCGACGACAAACGCCTGAATCTGTCTGAGTGTCGGACACATTCTTACGTAAGCTTCATTCAAATCTGGATGCTGTTTGAGTATTAATTCAATCTCACCAAGTTCAATACGAAAACCGTTAAGTTTTATTTGTGAATCAATACGGCCAATAAAATCAATCTGTTGTGAAGCAGATAATCTGACATAATCACCAGTCAAGTACACTTTTCGGCCATTCAGATTGACGAATCGTTCCTGAGTCAATGCTTCCATTCCAATGTATCCTTCAGCTAACCCAGTACCAAAACATGCCAGCTGCCCAACTTGCCCTTGAGGGACAATGTTTAGATTATTATCTAACACCGCTAAGTCAGTGCCTGCGATTGGGCGTCCAATAGAAAGATCTCGATATTGATGTAAAGTTTCTCTATCAACCGTGTGGGTTGTGGTGAAAATGCCGTTTTCTGTCGGTCCATAACAGTGTATAAACACGGTATCTGTTGTTCTATTCACCGCATTTTTAACATGTCGAATCGATACTTTTTCACCACCAAACATGACAAAAGATAATTGGGCGAATAATGCCGGGTTAATGTCTGCAATACGGTTGAATAAACCCGATGTGAAAAATGAAGTAGTGACCTCAAATGTCTTCATTAAGGTGGCTAATACATCAATGTCTAAGACATCGTTCTTATTAAAGAGTGCTAGTGTCGCGCCATTACAAAAAGCGGCCCATAACTCTAAAGCAGAGGCGTCAAACGCGGGATTAGCCAAATAACTCACCACTTGTTCAGCTATATTTCCTATGAAGCCGGGCTGATTAACGATCCGAGAAATTGAATCTCCTCGCAAAGCGACTCCTTTTGGTACACCTTCTGATCCGGAGGTAAAGTAAACATAATTGATTTCATCCAATGAAACTGGCGTAGGGATAAACTGCTCTAACGTGGATAATGGAACGCCTTCAACACCATAAAGCAAGGATTCTAAAACGACTTTCTGCCCTGATATAGTTAGACTGTCGGACTTTTCTGCGGTAACAATGACAGCTTGACATTGAGCTTGTTCGATCATTTTCTCAACCCGACTTAACGGAGAGTCATAGTAAATAGGAACCACCGCACAACCCACGGCATGACAAGCAAGAGTGACGATAATTTGGTTAATATCACGTTCCAAATACACTGCAATTGCTTGTCCTGAAATAACTTTTGAAGAGAGAAAAAGTGCCATCGCCTTTACTCTGTTGCTTAAACAGCGATAAGAAATTGCACCCTCAGCCGAGATAATTGCTGTTTTAGTCGGCTGCTGTTTAGCCCAATAATCAAAAGTCTCATAAAGAGAATCATAGCCATGCTGTACGACTATATTTCCCTGTAAAAAAGAAGGTTCAATGGGTACAGATGACAGAAATAAACGATGCCACAACTCAATTTCTTCTGGTTGGTAACCAGACGTAAAATGGATGTTACTTTTAGATGATGATTCAATGATCAAAAGATCGTTATGGCATCCCACCAACTCAAGGCAACATTCAATTGATGACTCATCACAAATGACCACGGTACGCACATTTTTGGAAGGAACGGCAACAGGAGTTAACTCAAAATGCGAAATGATGCCTTCATTTAAATTCCAATCTAGATGTCCTTCACACCAATGACCATTAATCAATACACTACAAACAACATAACCTTGACCTGAGGCGTAAGCGCCTGTTGCCAATATTTTCTCAACCAACTTTTCCGGTGAATCAACATGATTCATATCCAATGACAGTGTTGTCAAGGAGTCCAACTGAGTGGTGATTAGCGAAGCTGGTAACAAATAATGGCAGGCATCCTGCTTATGATTAATATGTAATTTTTGTTCAACTGACACGGCGTTTATCCAGGTAATTGTTGGGATACGTAACAGAATAAACAAAATTAAATTAAATACTAATGAGAACCATTATCAATCCGGGTAGTGAGATTTTTGCTCCCGCTAATGACAAAAAAAAATAACATGCCATGACACAATACCTTCTTCATACACACAACTTGGCAGTATTAGGTTTTCGAAAAACAACAACCTGTTATACCTATCTAAATAAGTCGTTGATCTGAGCCTTAGTTAAATTGGTATTAGTACACCACGTTATTTTATAAATCATGGATGCAACAATGACTACTTCAATACCGATATACCGGAGAATTATCGCTCTCACCCTTCCTTTAATGTTTATACAGATTTGTCAGGCTTCTCTAGGACTTGTAGATACTTTAATCGCTGGGCAATACCATTATAAAGATCTTGCGGCAGTAGGGCTGGCAAGTAATCTTTGGAGCCCAGTTGCTATACTGCTTACTGGTATTATGTATGCGCTTGTACCTAAGTTTTCTTCTGCGGTAGGCAACAATCAATGGGAAAAAGTGAGTGAATTATTCCGTTTAGGTAAAAGAAATGCGTTAATTCTCTCTGTAATTGGCTTTATGCTCTTACAAACACTCGCCTTTCTGATGCCGATATTTATCGTAGATCCAGAAGTCGCAGGGATCGCTAAAAATTACTTGCACGCCGTTGCTTTTGCTATTCCAGGTCTGACTTATATAGTGCTGTATCGATTCTTAAATGAAGGTCATAGCAACATGAAACCTATTGCAATTACGGGTGGTTTACTGCTGATTACTAACTGTGGTTTGAATTATATTTTGGTCGGTGGTTTTGCCGGTTTTCCTCCTTTAGGTGGCCTTGGTTGTGGTGTTGCCACTGTTATTAGTACCTACCTAGCACTATTGTGCCTAAAAACGCTTTCCGCTAAGACCTTGCACCCGCTTAAGCCATTAATGAACGATCCTATCGATGCAAAATCAGCACAAAAATTAATGTTAGAAGGTCTTCCAATAGGAATCGCATTAGTACTGGAAGTTCTCGCTCTTACAGCTCTGGCTTTCATGGCTTCTACGCTTGGAACCAAAGTAGTAGCCGCTCATCAGGTTGCGATTAATATCGCCATGGTTATTTTTATGATTCCAGTAGCGATCAGCAGTGCAGCTACCATTCAAGTGGCTCACTTTCATGGAAAGCAAGAGTCAAACAACAGTAGAAAAACAGCACTAGCAGCGATGCTGATCGCCGCAGGATATGGTAGTGTAATGACGTTAATTTTATTACTCTTTGGTCACCATCTGACTGGATTATTTACTCAAGATCAAGAAGTCAACAATCTAATTTCGGGACTGATCATTTTTATTGCTATGTTTCAGTTAGTTGATGCGCTGCAAATGGTGGCGGCAGGAATCTTGCGAGGTTTAGAGGAATTTGTGAAGCCGTTATTAACCGTATTATTCATTTATTGGGTAGTTATTATTCCTGCCAGCTATCTTATTGGTGTCAAAGGATGGCTTGTGTCAGAACCGAGAATAGAAACGATTTGGATGATGTTAACGTTAGGACTTACATTTGCGGCCGTGTTTTTGGGGTTACAAAGCTATAGAATGCTGAACAAATCAAAAGAAAAAATAATAACTCAAGATGTCTATCAGTAAGCAATTTGTCACATAAATCTCGAGTGTATATATTAAAAGGCTCTAGCATAACTTGAGCCTTTTAATGACCCTGTAAATAATTCGCTTGTGCGGATTTCCTTCGATAATATCTAGGACTGCACAGGTATTGTTCTTTGAATTTTTTTGAAAAATGACCTACATGTTTAAATCCAACCAAATTAGCAACTTCTTGTACTGACAACTCGCCATCTGCCAATAAGTCACCCGCTCTAATCATACGCTTGTTTGATAAAAACCCGTACACGGTTTCGCCAAAAACTAATTTGAAGTTCTTTTTCAATTTATTGTCGTTTATCCCTATTTGACGCGACAATTCCAATAATGAAGGTGGAGATTCCATCTGCTCTTCTATAATTCTGGCCGCATGTTGAATGCAATCCATATCACGGTGAGTCATTCCACAGCATATGGTCACTTCATGTTTCATGTTGTGATAAAGCAACGCTAATAATTCAAGAACTTTACCTTGTAGATACAAATTATTCGCCGCTTTACTTAATTTTGAACGGAAGATTTCTTCTACCGCTTTAACTATGTCCGATGTCACTTGAACTTGTTCGAACTGATTAACACTGAAATCAAGATCCTGATTATCGCAAATCAAGTTCTTCATCATCTCTTTCGGTACACAAAAATTAATGAATTTAGTTCTCTTATCTTGATAACGAAACTCTAATTCTCCCTCATGGCAAACAAAAAACAGCGCTTTTTCTTTGTTAAGTATTAACGCTGCATTTTGTCCTGGTATCTGTATATTTACCTCTCCCTCTAACACCAAACACGCACCAAAATAGTCGAGTGCTTTCTCTTTAAATCGTGTTGGGGTCTTGAACGTAACATCACTAAAAGTAATGGTCATATCTGGAGCCAGCTCCAAAATGTAACCGCTTCCAAGACACATGCTTTCATCTAGCTCTACTTTTGTAGTCGCATATTCAGCAAGCCTATGTTCATCAATATTTTCAAGAACATCACACATTTTGAAGAAAGATTGAGCACAACGATCTACATATCTCATATTATCCCTATTAGCTTTTAATACTGACTAAAATTTATTCCAACAAAATACATGAAATGATAATCATTATCAACAAAAGAAGGGGTAAGTGGAAACACCTTCCGTCACTTAAACTAAGTTTATCTAAACAAAATCAGATAGCTACAACCTCCATTGACGTGATGACAGCTGGTCATTCCACAAAGTTTTGTATATTGTTGAGTTTAAAAGCAACTCTTCATGTTTTCCTATCGCTTCTAATTTTCCTTTATCTAGTACTAATATTTGATCTGCTTGAGCTACGGTAAATAAGTTGTGAGCAATAACAATGACCGTTTTATTTTTTACCAAATGAGTAATTGCTTGCTGTATATGTGCTTCATTTTCAGGATCAAGAGCGGCTGTCGCTTCATCTAATAATATGATCGGCGCGTCTTTAATTAACGCTCGAGCTATTGAAATTCGCTGTTTTTCTCCCCCAGACAAGCGTACTCCCCCTTCGCCGACCGAGCTATTCATTCCATCTGGTAACTGCTGAATAAACTCCCAGCACTGCGCCATACGACAGGCTTCCTCAACCTTTTTTAAAGTAACAGAGCGTCCCATTGTTAGGTTGTTATAAATCGTCTCATCAAACAAATACACATCCTGAAAGACCATGCTAATCTGAGTCGCTATTTCTTCTTGACTCATACTTTTTACATCTCTTCCTTCAATCATGACTTGGCCTGATCCAGCATCCCAAAAACGGGCGATCAAGTTCATAACAGTAGACTTCCCAGAACCTGAAGCACCAACTAAAGCCGTGACTGAATGAGTAGGAAAAGCCACATTGAGATGATCGACTACTTGGGTGCTTTGATATTGAAATGAAACGTCTTTAAATTCTATGGCATTAGGGCTAGGCTCTCTTGTTTGGTGAGCCTGAGTTTCTAACTCTTCTAACTCTTCTAACTCTAGAACATTTTGGATGCGATCCATTGATAAGAGGAAAAACTTAAATTGGGCTAATAAAATAGCCAACTGCGTGAGCGGACGGTAAAACTGTGTCGACACTAACAAAAATAATAGGAACACAGATATAGACAGTGTATTTACGGATACAAAATAAACGCCAGACATGAGCATAGCGGCGAACCCTGCCTCCGTGAATACAATAAAAGCAGCAGGAGCAAGACTTGCCCCAATTTCGTATTTCAAATGAGCATCTCTTGCTTCTGCTACTTTTTTTTCTAGCTGTAAGGTTTGACCCTCTGCTCGTCCAAATGCTCGCAAAACACGAATACCCATCACGTATTCAAAAATAGCACTCGTCAGATCATCCCCCGCTTTATATAGACGATACTTGCTCTTTTTAGTGAGTATAGATAGTCGATTAAATAAAAAAATCGCAATGGGCAAGCCTACAACCATACTTAATGCTAAACGCCAATCAAAAAAAGCCAAACCACTTATTAGTAAAACGGAAAGACACACAATTCCTAGCGCGTAGCTGATCACATGTGAAAGTGTATGCTCTGTAAACTCGACATCTTTAAGAAGTGTGTTGTTTAACGTACCCAGATCCATAGAAAGTAATTTTCCCATTGGAATTCGAGTCAACTTTCTGGTCATATCTATACGCATTTTGTAACCCGCTTCGCTACTAAATTCACTGTGGTAAATAAAAATGAACCTGATCACGACAATTCTAAACAAGACACAGACTATTAACGTTGCTGCTAGGATGAATAAATTATCATGTGAGGGTTGCTTTTTCAGCATTTCAACTAACATTAAATAGACCATCAGATAAGGTGTAAGTGCCACGATCGCATCAAGCACCACTATCATCACATTCTTCCAGATCACCGCTGTTGAACAGCCTGTAAAACGTTTAATTTGATTAAACACAATTCACCTCTGCCTGTCTATTTTGATTCGTTATCTTCCATTTTGTTGTCGAATGACTTGCGTCCCACATCGATGCATAAACCCCATTTAAAGCCCTTAACTCTTCATGCTTACCTTGTTCCACTAATTGACCATTTTTTAACACCAAAATCTGGTCTACTGCTTGAATCGTTGAAAGTCGATGTGCAACAATTAATACTATTTTGCCTTTAACTAATCGACTTAATGCTTCTTGAATGTATCTCTGATTGGTGGCATCTGCGTGGGAAGTCGGTTCGTCAAGAATAATAATTGGCGAATCTTTTAATATGGCACGTGCTATAGCGATACGTTGCTTCTCTCCTCCACTCAACAGCGTACCTTTTCCTATTACCGTTTGATATCCATCAGGTAAAGCTTGAATAAAGTTATCAGCACAAGCTGCTTTCGCGGCATCAATGACTTGTTGTTCTGAATAATCACTCCCCATAGTAATGTTCTCGACAATGGTTTGATTAAAGAGAAAAGAGTCTTGAAAAACAAATGATATAGACGCCATCAATTGATATTCCGGAATATCAGCTACGGAGATTCCTCCAATTTTTATCTGGCCTGAATCCGCAGACCAAAACCCAGCGACCAACATAGCGAGAGTCGACTTTCCTGCTCCTGATGGCCCAACGATGGCATTAACACTGTTAGGGGTTAGCGTAAAACTCACATTATCTACTGCCTTTTGTGTTTTATCTCCATAACAGAAAGAGACATGTTTAAACTCTATTGAGTAATATTCAAAATTCACTTTCTTGGTTCCCTGCTCACCGTTGGGCAAAGACATAATCCCCATAACCCTTGCTACACCTTCAAAAATCTGACCAAGATAGGTACTCAATAGTGTTAAGTTAAACAACGGCTCAAGCATGCCTACCCCTAACAATATGCACAGTAAAAAGCTAGGCGCAGATAGACTGCCTAATGACCATAAATACAAGCCGACAGGCACTAATATGGCCAAGCCGCTGTTAAGGATCACTTTAAAAATAGCAAATGGCCACCCTGACTGCCTCGTCCACTCTGCAAGATAGTTTTTATGTTGCTTTATATCACTATTTAACCGGTTAAAAGAACGTTCACTTGAACTAAACAGGCGTATGACTGGCATTGCTCTGGCAAACTCGGTAACCGAGCTATTCAATGTTTCAATCGATTGGTGATATTGCAGTGCTTTATCTTTGTAATCACGAAATAAAACAACCTGAAAAAGTGCCGCAAGTGGTACCGGTATTAAGGCGACAAGTGCCATTCGGTAATCAACCACTGCTAATAAACTAAAGGTGGCTAAGGGGGTAACAAAAGATGAGATCAAATCAGGTAACTGGTGTGCTATAAAAACCTCAATACGATCGATGTCTTCTGTTAGGTTTTTTTTAATTCCCCCAGAACTCTTGTTATTAAAGTAGCCTAATGTGGTTTTAGATAATTGCTTTAAGGCTGCCATTCTTATGTAATACTGGATATGGAAAGCACTGTGATGCGAAAAGTAAACCGACATCACTAAACATCCATACCGGCTAATCATTAACCCTAGTGCAAGCATAGCCAAAGGCCATATTTCCTCAAACGCAACGCGCGAGATTAGCTGTTCTGCAATTAAATAAACCACATAATATGGGCCTAACGCCAATATAGCGGCCATTGAAGAGAGGATAACCGCAAGCAATAGTATCCAGCGGTATGAACGACATTGACTGAGTAACCAAATAAAAGGGTGTGTCATTTTTGTAGACATGATGTATTCCGACATAAAAATGAGGCAGCATAAATATGCTGCCTAGAAGTGATTAGAAGTTAGCGGTTAAGTCGATACCTATTCGGAGAGGCTCACCATAAGTACTGTAATTCGACCCTCCCCAATTCACAGAATAGGTTTGGTATCGCTCATCAGTTAGGTTGGCGCCCCATAATCGAATCGCATAATCATCACGATAAGCAAACTCTAAGTTGGCGTTTAACAAATAGTACGGTGACTGATGCTTCTCTCCACGACCATCTTGAGCAATGTCGCCAAAGTAGCCAAGGCTCATGCTTGGAGTGAATCTCCAGTCGTCATTAATCTCACCATAATAGCTTGTTTCAAGATGCAGGTTATGCTCTGGCGCAAAAGGAACTCTTTCTCCTTCAGCCATGCTCGCACCTGTATATCCATCGACTTTAGTGATTTTTGCATCATTAAATCCAAACCGGAATGCGGCATCCCACGCATCAGTAAGCATTGCTGAAATTGATCCTTCAATGCCTTGCGAACGCACTTCTTTAATTGGTGCTATGCGTGTATTATTGCTAACATCTGCATAGGCAAATTGTAGGTTATTGACTACTGCATCAAACAGATTCACATTCACCATGATAGTGCGGTCAAGCCAATAACTCTTGTAGCCAATTTCAGTTACTTTACTGGTTTCTGGCTCATACGTTTTACCATGCCCTAGTCGTTCACCAGCCAAGGTTGTTTCTTCTGCCATCCATGTGCCACCACCACTCAGTAAGCCTTCACCATAACTTGCATAGACCGTCTGATTCTTTCCAAAATCTTTGCTCAATGCAATCTTAGGTAAGAAATCTGAATAATCTGTATCGTATGAGCCTTGCGTCTGAGCCGGAGCTAAAAATGCATTATAAAATGAAGAATCAATCTCATAATTTTCTTTGGTGTAGCGAGCACCTAGGTTTAATAACCAAGTCGACGCAAATCTCCAGTTTGCATCCAAATACGCGGTATAAGTATCACGGTTAAACTCTCCAGCATTTTTTGCCAGATCCATACTTCCCGTTTTCATGGCTACTTTATTATTATTATCTTCGGTTATTTTGTAGTACGCGAGACCAAATATCCAATCCACGGGTGTTTCATTAGGAGTGGATACTAATCGCAATTCCTGAAAGTAGTCTTCCTCTCGAATCCAATTATCAACTAAGGCTGATGAGATATCAGGGGTCACTTTTAAATCAGCATCAAACCGACCGTAAGTCTCAATTCCTCGATAACCAGTAACAGAGCTTAACGTCCAAGTATCATTTGTTTTCCAATTAACACTAAGTGCTGCACCTCTTGAACTTTGATCAAATAGCCCTTCAACATCAAATGCCGTTTTTAAGTCATCCCCGCGATCATGGCTTCCACTTTCAGGAACATACGGATAGGCGCCTCCTTCTATTTTGCTATAGTCCAAATATAGGGTCGCTTCCCAGTTTTGATTGGGAGTCCAATACAAACTTAGCGTAAAATCATTCTTTTCTTTACCATCAACGGATTTGTTTAGATAAGTATTTTCAACAAAACCATCGCGTTCTAAATGATTAACTGAAATCTTAGCTAATAATTTGTCTTCAATAATTGGAGTGCTTGCAATGATTTGTGCCGTTTGCTCATTATAGTTAGCAACACCTACTGTTACCGACGCTTCGGGTTCATTACTTATCTTTTTAGTCGTGATAACGATGATCCCATCACGTGCATTACTTCCGTAGATATTGCCTTGAGGCCCTCGAAGAAACTCGATAGATTCGACTGAAAGTAAGGACAGATTTAATCCATATAAACTCGTCTGTGGCACGCCATCTATATAAATAGGTACATTCGCTTGCTCTAGGTTTCTTGGTAACCCGCGTACTTGTATATAATTGTAATCACCAGCAATATCTGGCAATGCAATATTTGGAATCGATTTTATCGCATCAGCAACCGTTTTATAGCGCTGAATCTTAATATCTTCCGAAGATAATGAATCCATACTTTGCGGGATATCCTTAATATCACGCTCAACTCGTGCAGCATGCACTATCATTGTTTCGTCTACCTCTTGAGCAGAAACAGGAGCAACGCTCCCCATCATCCCTACTGCTACAAATCCTACTATAACGCTCTTTTTCATAAGATTAATTCCATAGTTACTTCATTTATGTTTACTTAAACAATATTAAATGAATATTATTCTCATCTAAATAGATGAAATATCAATTATGGGAGTCAAAATGGCGCATACAGAATTAACTAACTTTTTGCTTTGTTTCTTAATTCAAGTTCAGATAGAAACGGTGCGATATCAGAGGTTTTGTTTTTAAGATCATTCATCACCATCAGGTTATTCACACTTTTGTGTGCCAGGCGTAATAGCGAAGTGGTTAGCTCTTAGTGTGGGTGAAATGTTTCCGGAAAGTGAAGAGTCGAAAGTTGCAAATGCAACATCGATTGAGAATTTTAGATTACGATCAGGAAAATTAGAGGAATCATGTGCATTTGTGGTAGATAAAAGCATTGCTGATGAGTTGGAAACAGACGAACTGATTCTAGTTAAAGAAGATTCTCATAAATACTTCATTGATAAAGCTTCAACACATTCCACCACAGGTAAGTATTTGGTTCCGGGTGAGATCGCGAACGTTTTCCACAAACCAATATCAGGTAAGCTGTTTGAAGAGTGCTACACCCCGTTCTGTTACATCTTAAAGAACAAATTGGGCCTCGATTTACCTGCCGGACAAGCATCGCATGTTTTGCGCCACTCTTTTGCTAGCCACTTTATGATGAACGGTGGCAACATTTTAGTGCTGCGTGACATTCTTGGTCATGCCGATATTCAAATGACGATGCGTTATGCTCATTTTTCTCCTGATCACCTCTCTGATGCAATGACCAAAAACCCGCTTGTTTGTTTGTAGTATTCATTTATTGTGCATGTTTAGTCACTTCTCTGCTTGTAACCAAAATAAAAGTTCAAGCTGTGTAGTCATTTTGTAGTCATTCGCTGTTTTTTGGACAAAAAAAGGACCGCTAAAAGCGGCCCTTAACTGTTCGTTATTGTTGAAACAACCATAAGTTGATATGCGGGAGTTACTTAAAATCAATAGGATACCTAAAAACAACCATATGTTGATTTTGGCCAAAACAACCATAAGTTGATATTTTCGTGAACATGAGAAATATGAGACACTTTGGTTGTAAGAAAGTTACTTACATAATCTAATCGTAAGTCTATTAGAACTATTTATATGTGGTACTTACCCGTTCATACCACATTTCAACTCACTTCTGGACAGAAGCGTTTCAGCGACTTTGCTAAATTAGCAACTGACGAATAACTACAAGTATGGAAAGAATAGCGATATTTGACAGTTAAGTTGTGTTTACTCATAACGATACTCTGGGATTTGTAAGTATCCTTGATCATTGACTCGTTCCAACACCCAACGCAAATGCCGAACAGACTGCACCCTATCACTTATGTGCATAGCAAGTACAAACTCCAGAGTCTTCATATCATATGACTGAATTAGGTTAAGAAAATTCTTCTCTCTGATATGCTCACCGTGAAATGCTTGAGCATTAAAGTAAATCCTAATCATTTCAAGAGCTGGTATGTCACACCAACCATCAAACATACCCTTTTCCTTCCACCCCACCTTTAATTCCCTGAGCGTACTCCTAAATCCTTTATCATCACTTAACTTACCAATTAAACCATGAAAACGTAAAAAACTAGTCGGCTCATCGTTGCCTACAAAGAAACGGAAATCAACAAACAACCCCTTCAAACGATGTCGGCAAACATTAATCCCTGCACCTGATATCTTTCCACCCTCGAATGAAAAAGTGCGCAAACCATCGACATCAAGCCCTTTGTTCTTAATATCTTCAAAATTATTAATGAGTTCATTTGCCCTATATTGAAATAGATCAATTAAGTCTTTCATTTCATCTGTCAAAGAGACAGATATATCGACATTTCTATACTTCATTATTTCACCATCTAAGAGTTAAAGTACACGTGCTACTATACTGAACTGATTAAATATCAGAAATGCTGTTTATCATTTTTTCGGCAGTCTTCTTTCCAATACCTTTAATTAGTATCAATTCAGATAGTGACTTGTCCTTTAACTGTTCAATTGTCTCAATGCCGCTTTCAATGAGGCTTTGCTCAACTCGACTTGTCACACCATCAACAAGAGATAACTTAGTGGTGTCATGTGCATAATGTCGAAGCATTTCAACCTTATTGTCTGATAAAAATGGCTTTCGCATCAAGTTGGCATTGTCTAAGGTCTGCTGACAAAATGTTCTTATGTGAGAAGTTATTTTGGGCATATTCAAATATTTCATTTTTTACAGGCTTTAGTTTGTTTCTCTTTACAAAGCCACTAACGTTTAGCCTTGAACCTTCGTTGAAATCACCATTAAGTATCCCGTTATAGAAAAACATCCCCAGTGCATCTACCGTTTTTCCTTCTTGTTCTAGAATCGTACACTGATGTGCATAAACAAGAGCTGTAAGCATTAGTGTTTGAGTTGCTGTAAATTCCGACTTCTGCGCATGCTCTAGGTAATGCATTAATATTTCACTAGTTATTTCCCAAGCTCTATCATTATCTGTGCCCTCAACGATCCTGAACTCATCCCACAAGTCAGCAATCTTACCTAAGTGATCTGCATTATTGACGTTTTCTTCAGTATTCGAGATATTATTGTGATGAGTTTTAGAGGTGACATCAAAGTGTTCTGGCTTCGAAGACTGACTCTTTGAGCTACCATTATCTTCACTGGCCGAACGGAAAAATTTTAAAAAAAACCAAACACTTCTTAATTCCTATATCCTATGCAGTAAAGCTACTATGGCTTTATTAGAGAAACTAGGTCAATTAATTAAACTCAGATATGAGAAGAGTATCAGCCCTAAGAAGGAAAGGGGCAGTAATGTTTCAGGGGCTTACCAGTGCCACACTCATGTAATGGCTCATTACAACATTCACAGTAAGGCTCATTCAGGGTGTGTTGCTGTACTTCACGCTCTAACTCTTTCGGTAGAGGTTTTCGGACTCTTTTCACTTTTTGCTAAGAAGCGCTGAGATTAAGTTGCTCTGTAATGAGCAACTGCATTTTGTTTTCTAGTTCAAAGATTTCCTTTGCTTGAGTTTTAACGGTTTTCTCTAATGTCACGATAGCCTTATCTTTAGACTGATTTTCATCCTGAAGCTTAAGTGTCAACATCATCAGGAAGTTTGGTCATTGTTAAGGCTCTTAGTTCATCATTTTACCTAGTCTGACAGCGAAAAAGGATCGTTTAAGTTGTAATGCTCAAGTTGATGAAGCCTATGCTAATGTCAAAGCGATTAACAACGCCAAGTCAAACTATCTAGTCCACGACACTAAATATTTTAAGCAGCTATAATCTGCTTGTTTGGAATCGGACGGCAACAGCATCAGCGAGCTTTTCCAACGCGCTAGCAGTGTCTTTCCAATTAAGACAGGGGTCCGTGATAGACTGACCATACTTCAATTCTTTAATACTTTTTATGGGCTGTGAGCCTTCTTCTAGAAAGCTCTCCAGCATCACTCCTGCTATATAATATCCATCATTGGATATTTGACAACATAAATCTTTAAGTACAACAAGTTGATTAGCCGCATTTTTTTGACTATTACCGTGACTGCAGTCAACAATGAGGTTGGGGATAACTTTTGCTTCATGTAGTGCGATCTTAGCTTTATGTAATGACAGTTCGTCGTAGTTAGGTTTGATGCCACCTCGAAGAATAAGGTGACATCGTTCATTCCCCATTGAAGTTGTTTCAGAAAGAATGCCCGCTTTATCTAAGGAGAGATACGTGTGTTGTGCTGCCGCACTGACGATAGCGTCGACAGCGATGTCAAGGTTTCCGTTTGTTCCATTTTTGAAACCAATAGGGAATGGTAATTCAGATGCCATTTGGCGGTGAAGTTGACACTCAGTGGTTCTTGCTCCTATCGCCCCCCAGGAGATTAACTCTTGCAAATAAGTTGCATGTATTGGCTCTAGAAATTCCGTTGCCGCGCTTAATCCCAGCTTATTTATAGATATGAGTATTCTTCGTGTTAGCTTTAGTCCTTCATTAAAAGCTGGAGAACCATTTAGATACGGGTCATAAAGTAACCCTTTCCAACCAGTGCGAGTCCTTGGCTTCTCAAAATAAGCTCGCATTACTATTTCCAAGTGACCTTTATATAATTCATTTAGTTCAGCTAACTTTCCAGCATATTCTATAGCTGACTGCTCATCATGAATCGAGCAAGGTCCTACTATTACCAAAAGACGTTGGCTTTTACCTTCTATAATTTCAGATATTCGAGCTCTACTCTCCGATACGTGTTTCAAAATATGATATGGTATTGGGAACTCGATATCAAAATGATCTGGCGTAACGATATGATTTTCATCATTCAAGTCGACATTTAAAAAGCGCATAATATATCCTCGTATTTTCTTTAAATAGTTCATCACTAACGAATTTAATTAGCATTAAAACTATAAATAGCCTAACGATACGATAATTTAAAGTATATTTCGCATCGAAATACACACAAAATTTTAGAGTGTTACTAAAAATTTATTAATCGAACCTAACACTATAGATATTTAACTTCCTTTTCCTTTCATCCTAAAGAACGCTGCCGTATATAAAATAACATTTAATAGTTATTGTTTATCATTAGGTTAGCTGACAGGTTTAAATTAAATAAATAATAACAATATTTACTCGGTGGTAAGTGGAATTTTATTTTAAATAATAGATTAAATTCTGAATTGTAAAACAAAAATATACATTTATTGAGTATTATATCCTAATCCATGTAGTGTTTTTTATTCTTCCCATTTTCATGTCTGTGAATTTTATTTCATCCAGGAATATCTTCCATATATCGTGAGTTTTATTTTTGAATAATGGATATTTTTTTAGATAGACTTCTTTTGCCTTATAAACATCTCTCCCATTTAAAAGAATTACTCTGCCTTTATACTGAATACCTTGTTTAAGAAATAATAATGGAAATTTTGAATACATAGTTCCTACAACAATAATATTGTCAGTCATTATTTTTGCGTGTCTAGTCTCTTTTTTTGTTGATATGAATAAGCACATATCATCTTCATTGAATGTAAATAGGCAATTTGCCGCCCATATGTCATTTTCACCTGACGTGCAGATACTTAATATTTTATTTTTATGCAGGAACTTATTTATAGCATTCATTTCCTTTATGGATATATCACTCATTATTTCACCTTTTATTGACTTACTACAAACATGTTTTAAACATCAACTGCTAGCTAGTGATTTTTCTAGCCAGATCTATCGGGCTTTGGGCGTTTCTTATTTCCTCACTAGTTACTTTCCAACCTAGCTTGTCACTTAATTTTTGCGCTGCGATGATAATAGATATTGAATTTATTCCAGAATCTTCAAATCGTTCTGTCGCTGAAAAACTTGACATATTAGCAACTTGGCTGAATACATCACATACCATCATAATCAGCTCACTGGAGGGCTCTATTTCTAACTCGTCAGGCTTTTCATCGGAATTTTTTAGAATGTTATTTCGACAAGGCTTTGGTAGCATTAGAGGATCAACTTTTCCATTCGGTGTTATCGGAAACTCATCAATTAATATGTAACATTCGGGAATCATATACTGAGGAAGTTTTTGAGTTAGCTTTTCAACAATCTCTCTTTTTGAAATTGATTGATTTGTAATTAAGTAAGCAGTGAGAGCTTCATATTGTCGTTCTTCGAATTCTGATAAAATGACAATTGACAAATTTATAACATCTATTTCTTCTAAAGCTGTTTCTATTTCTTTAGGAGCAACGCGATTTCCACGAACTTTTAATTCAGATCCGCTTCTTCCTAGCCATTCAATGTCCCCTGATGGTAGCATTCTTACCATATCACCAGTTTGATATAGCCTTTCATTCGATACTGGATAATTCACAAATCGACTTTCATCCTCATTACAATATCCGACACATAACCCCTTACCTCCAATATAAAGACCTCCATTTTTGCAAGGCTCGTGGTTATCATCAAGCACATGAAAACTAACGTTATTAAATGGAAGCCCTATAGGTATTATCGTGTCATTTTCTTCGATTTTGTAACTAGATGCATACACCGTAGCCTCGGTCGGGCCATACAAATTCCATACGGCTTTGGCATTTTTTAGACATTTAACCAAAGAAGGACGAATAGCTTCAGCCCCCGATAGAACAGTTAACCTGTTATGTGGTTTCCAACCTGTAGCTACCATGATTTGGAGATAACTGGGTGTAGCATGAATAAAAGTAGCTTCTTCCAGAAGTTTTGCTATTTCCGCAGGGTCGGAAGATTGGTTAGCGGTGGTTATCAATACAATTCCTCCGCAATAAAGCGGAAGCAACAATTCAAGAATAGACACATCAAAACAAACAGTTGAGTGCGCTAGCGATACATCTCTCTCTGTCAGTGATAAGCGTTTAGCTATTGACTCCATGAAGTTCGCTAGAGATTCATGGGAAATCTTTACTCCTTTAGGCGCTCCTGTGGAACCGCTTGTAAATAAAATGTACGCAAGATCATTTGGTAAAGGTATTTCAAAAGAGCAAATTTGTTCCCATCTACGGAGCACTTCATCATCAATTTCAATAACTTTACATTTTAGCTTCTCTGCGAGTATTCGCGTTTCTTTGTCTGTGATGATGAGTGAAGGGTTCGTCAAAGTCGTGTATTGTTCTAAACGGCCTAGGGGATATGTAGGATCCAGAGGGAAAAATGTAGCACCGACTGACCAACAGCCTAACATTGCCGGTACGAGTGCATGCCCCCGGTTTAACATAATTCCCACAGTATGACCCCGGCCAATACCGTACTCAGCCAGAAGAGCATTAATATAGGAACTTTGGCGCTTTAAAGAATGATAGCTGGTAGTACTGCCAGTACAAACAATTGCTTTACGAGATTGATATATATCAGTATTCCGCCATAAAACAGATGGCAATAGTTTATTCACCATATTTGAGACTGTCATTTCCCACCTCCATAGAATTTAAAACCCAATTTTCATCGAAATATTCAGCTGGTAAGTCGAAGTTCAAGTCCAGACTTCTAAGAAAAGGACCAATACAAACCATTTGGGCTGAATCATCTGTCTTTTGCTGCTCAATCAACTGAGATACAAAAAGTGGTTCAACCACATTTTTTATCAACGCTTCCTTTACATCCTTAGGTGTCCGCAGGCGTCTTAAGTCTTTGAAGCAGGTGTTTACGGGATAATCACAGTTATTAATTGTCATACTTTTTAGCAATTCTGCAATTTTCCAACTTACGGGACTTCGTAGTTCTGAGTGGTATGCGTTGTCACAGAGTTCAACTGGCAAAATATCTATTTCCCAAGGACTGATTTCCGCCTCTTTTTCGAGATTTTTTCTTAATCCCGAAAGCATAAGCAGGTTTCCGGCCCCACTTTGGATCTTCCCATAATCTACAGCGACATAAATGCTACTTGATTCTATAAAAATTTTACTGTCGCTTTCACTCGGTAGAAAAACGAACCCAACACCTTCAGGTTCAGCACTGCCTCCAAGGATTTTTTTTTCCTCACAAAGAATAATCGAAGTGGCATCTTTAACCGATATTGCCGAGCTGAAGCAAAGTGCTACAAGCTCTCCCAAACTAATACCGCCAACGCTTTCGGGTGCTCCTCGGATTGAAGCAATATAATCAGCAATACCTAGCATACCAGCCAGCAATCCGAGAGATACCATTTGCAAACTAGGAAGTGATTGACGGCTGCCTTTCTCTTTCAATAATTCACTGACGGGGACGCCAGAGTAGTCAGACACTTCTTTGAAACGCAGTGCGACAAACGAATTTCTGTTAACAAGTGCCTGCATATCTTCCATTGTGTGTGTGACATCAGCAGGTCCAAACAACATTGAATATTTGTTCATAAATTTCTCCGTTTTTCAGTTTCAATCCAATTTTTATGAATCCGATACCCTCTTGTTTTAATGATAAACTCCGACAGATAACCATCATGAGGGACATGTGTAGCCATCCAAGTTGTAGGGATGGGTCCAACGTACACATTGCTAATACCAGGGGATTGAAGAATATTATTAATCAGTGGTAGGTCTTTTGAGTAAACGCTAACGGCAAGAGACCCCCTGAGAGCTTCAGATATTGTCTGCCTGTTTAAAGGAAGCACAGCTACACAAGGGAAAGGCAACTCTCTATGTCTTAAGGAAACACAGTCTCTAAAACTGTAATCGACATAAGGGGTGATCGTAATACCGTCATTTGTTGGCTCTGCATGAAATCCAAAGTTACCGTCTGAATCATATTGCTTCAACATCTGCTTAAAATCTAGAATTTGCTTTTTTGACACTTTTGGATAAAGACAATTAAATTGTTCCCGTTTAAAATACTTCGCAAGTTTAGATGCATACTTTTCTACATTGCCTTCTACATAAATTACGCTGGCTGAAACACACGCCGCTCCACCAAGAGACATGACAGAGTTGGCTGCATGTTCAATAGAATCATTCTCATCAACTTCTGATGTGACCACAACTTTTGAGTAGCCAGGGCCTTGAACAAGTATGTTGGAAAAGTTGGAATACTGTTCTACGGTGTTCCTTCCTCCGTAAACAATTCCCAGATCTGTGCTATCGAGTAACGCTTTGACACCATGGTGATCGGTACAACAAAGAGAAACGTAATCACTCAATCCAGCTTGCGCTAACGTTTCCACTAGACGTTGCGCTGTAAAAGGTTCATTACTCGAAGGTTTCACAATGGTTCGATATCCCAGAGCGACAGCTTGTGGCCAAAGTGCGTGTAAACCAGGTCCGTTACCTGCAGCAACCACCGACAAAACATCACCCTTGCGAGAACAAATACCTGTCCCTATATATGCCTCCTCGCCGCTAGGATTTAAAGCTATTCCATTTGGAAGTGAACGTCGAACAGTATCGGATATATTTTTTAGTGCATCCCCTATATAATGAAATGAACTTTGGATAACTGTTCTTGGTAGCCCGGTTGCTCTGTGTGTCAACTCCATATAATCCTCTGGACTTAGGCCCGAGATTGTTCCGGATAGAAAGTTTTCGGCTGCACTTTTGATTGCCGTTTGAATATCTTGAAGACTCAGTGAATTTCGAAAATTAGCGCCAATAGACAGTTCGTGAATATAGATGGAAGGAGCAACACTTATTTCAGCGATGGGTTCCGAATTATACCCAAAGACCACGGTACGATTTCTAGTGGCATATTTTTCGCCAAACCCATAACAGTTAACTTGATGGATTACATTTTTTGTATCAGTTATTTTCACATCATCCATTAGTACACACCCTCAATCACTTCCACACCGGAAATCTCCTGCAATGGTTCAACTATAGATACTGCATCGCCGACTAATCCATCTGTTCGGGGTAACCGAATTGCGGTGTCTCTTTCTAGAATATTCGGCAAGAATGCAAACTTCGTGAGGTGGTGCATTAATACACGACCTCTAGTCCCGTAGTCAGCAATACGCTCAGGCGTTTCAACACACCTTACTTCAAATATAATATTTGGACTGAAGCTGTCAAAAATAGGATTATCTTGATATTCGCTATTAATTCTTGTCCTAGCTTCTCCCAACATCATGGTGTTACCGTAGCTCGCATTAAATGCGACCTTTGGGAACACACGCTGCCTGAGATAATCAAGTGTATCTGGGTTCATTTGTGTTCCGCCCCAGGTGATCATTTGCAAGCAATTGTTGAGTCTATCGACTAAAGATTTATTTTTGGCTATAATTTCAAGTAAAGGTGGAGTGGCAATGAGGTATCCAATATCCTGTGTCGAAACTATATCCTCAATTTGTTCAATAATATGTTGGCTATATTTGGCGGCCATATCAAATTGTTTTTCATGAATTAGTTTTTTTACCCATCGCGGATCCATATCAACAGTAAAGAAGTGGCCACCCAGCGCTTTAGCTCGCCTTTTATTTATATCTCCGACAATATGTGGCCCGCTAGGTACAATTGCTAGCGTGTTTAAAGGCACATCATTCATAAATGTAGGTGAGCCTTCGATTCGCCATTGGACAAGCTCATCAAGCCAATTGTCAAAAGCAATAACTTTTTTTGGTTTACCTGTTGTCCCGCCGCTTTCAAAAATACCAGCTATTGGTGTAGTTGAGAGTCCTTTTGGTATAAGTGTTTCTACATCGATTTGCTTCAGGTCTTTTGATACATCAGGAAATAGACTTAAATGTGAAATGCTTCTCACATCTATTAGTGGGTCGAAACAAAAACTCTTTTTCTTTTCGAGCCAGAAAGGTGAACCTGTCTCCTGAGAAAAGTGAAATTTGATAACATCTTTAAGGTGCTGCTCAAAAAATTGATTATTGACACTCATAGTTAGTTCTCACAATAGTTACTTTAGTTAAGGTTGCAACCAATTAATTACCCAATTATCAATGATTTTTTCACAACGAATACGCCTATGGAGACGATTCGAACTAGAAGCCCAAAACTCAATTGTACTAGGAAGCAGGAGGTAAACTGCAAAATGCTCAGGGCAAGGCAAAGCGCCCTTGCTTTCCAGTTCAGCCGCTAATTCCAACATGCCTTCGGGGTCTTCGAGCATTTCACTTTGCCTTGAAATCGTGGACATTGAATGCAATCCCGATGGCCGATCAGCCCAATATTTCTCGACATCATTTCGGTTTATTTCTGTAACCTCTCCGCAAACTGATAACTGTCGCCCCAACTCTTTCCAATAAAAATGACACACTGCTTTTGAGCCTGTACTTACATCTTGAATTTTCCTGCTGCAACTGTGAGTAGCAAAAATGATCCCGTCGCCAGTAAAATTCATTGCCGCCATTACTCTCGATGTTAAATCGCCATTTTTACTTTGTGTTGTTAGTACCATCGATCTTGGCTCTTTCGCTTTAACATCCTGTGCATAGTTAAGCCAATTCTGAGCTAGTTCGATGGGGTCGACACACGTATCTAAAAATTCAGGAAAAGGTGTATCTGCTATTCCTGACATGCTTTCTAATTTGCTTGACATAATTAACAATTATTCCTAATCGAAGTAAACGCCTCGAGCAGCGATAATTACCTGCCCACCCGCTTTCAAGAAAAAACCACCATCTTCTTTCCCGGCAGTACCGTACATAACTGACTCTCTGCCCATTTCAATTCCCTGCACAATTTTTATTTCATCCCCGAAGCCTATTAGCCCATGTCGGGCTAAATGAAGTGCAAGTGGTGCTGCAGCTGAGCCTGTAGCTGCGTCCTCAATAACTCCATACGCAGGAGAAAACATTCTAAGACGCCAGTGATCGTCACATTTACAAAAACAAAGCAGAGCCATATTTTGGTGCTCAGCTAACCGCTTAATGTCCGGGCTAATTTTAGCCAGTGACGCTTCATTCTTTACACCTACAAAAACATGTCTAGGACCAACATCATAAAGTTCAATAGGAAGAGTACTGTGTTTCAGTTTGGCCGCTAATAGAAGATCTTCTTTATGCTCATAAGCTGTGACTATTGGCTTTGGCATTTCCATATCAATATATGCAGATTCATTGTTTCCATTGTAATTTTCATTGCTTATATTGAAGCGAAAATTACCCTTTAGAGTTTCGAAAACAACGCTATCTTTTTCTTCCATAAGAGAAACAGCTAAAGCAGTACCTATTAACGGGTGTCCCGCGAAAGGAAGTTCATTGACAGGCGTAAATATTCTAATATTCGCATCAGCCTCTCCATTTGGACGACAAATAAAAGTAGTCTCTGACAGATTCATTTGAGATGCAATTGCTTGCATCTTTCCCGATGATAAATTATCGCAATCAAAGAAAATCGCCACAGGGTTTCCAGTAAAAGGGCGATCGCAGAATGAATCTGCAATAACATAGTTATGCATGTTCAATAGCCTTTAAAGTTGAGAAAAGAATTTAAGTTTTGAATTAAATTCTTGAAAGCAAATTAAAACTTAGTCTTACATCGGGAGCACGGCCAATAATTTCACGAGGACTATTTGGAGGTAACTGAGACAAATCTGGTTTTTCTTCTTCCCAAATCATTAATGCCCCCCAATAACCTCTACTTTGATCCTCAAACCATATTTTATCTTTTAAGTTTTCCACTTTACTCCAAAGGGAAAGACACTCTCTATCTATTAGTTCGTTTAAAGAATGTATGCTAGGATCAGATTTTTTAAGTTTCCAATAAACCAATTCTATGTTCATAGTTGGATCGCTGAAATTATTGATTCGCTGATAATTCTTGATCCATCAATAGTAAGAACAGACTCTGGATGAAATTGCATAGATGCAAAGTTTTTTCCTCGAACTCCAAAAATGTGACCATTAGATGTATCAAATGCTACGTCTATACCATTAATGACCTTATTTACCGAGTTAGGCCTATAAACAGCGGTGAACGTGTTATAAAAACCGACAGTTTCTTTCGAACCAAAGAATCGAATTTCTTTTTGGAGCCCTTGGTTAGGCGTATGTAGCAATTCAATTTCGAGTCCTAAAACCTGACATAACATCTGATGCCCAAAACAAATAGCAATAAAAGGTTGATTTTTGCTAATCGCCTTACGTATGATTTTCAGGCTTGTTGCAACTCTCGGATCATTTGTATCTCTTGGATCACCCGGTCCGGGTCCCACAACAATAATCTCGTGATCCTTAATATCGCTAGCGTCTGTATACCTAAGAAGGCGAGCGTGAAACCCCATTTGTTTGAGTTGATATGCCATCATAGAAGTAAATGAGTCCTCATTATCTATAATAACTATATCTCTTCGTGAAAAATATGAACTCTTATAGTTGTCTATTTCCCGCCAGAATTTTGATATTCGCATATTTTTATTATTAAGTAATTGGCTAATACTCTTGTCTTCATAAAACAACTTACTTCTATTGAAACCCATAGCTTCTTTTAGTGATGCTAATTTTGCTTCTGTTTCTTCAAGTTCAGAACTTGGATTTGAATCTCGTACTAGTGTCGCACCAACACTCAAAGAAAATTTACCTAATATATCTGATTCAATAGTCCTGATTAAAATACATGAATCTATTTCTGGCGATTGATTTACAATATCAATAAGTGCAGCAAAACCACTATAATATGAACGTCCCTCAGGCTCATATTTCATTATCACACGTGCGGCATTTTCTATTGGACTACCTATTACAGTCGGTGCAAACATCGAATCTTTTAGTATTCTGGATACAGATAACTGACTTTTACCATGAATTAAATATCCAGTGTGGAGTAATTTAGACATCGGTAGTAAGAATGGTCCATCCACATTTACTTCTTCATCGCATATCCTTGTCATCATTTTGAGCTCTTCATCTAGGACCATATTGAGCTCTTCTTCTTCTTTTTTATCTTTAAGAAAATTAATTAGACCTTCTTGGCTAGGACCATTAGGTGGATAACGGTAAGTACCGCTTATTGGCATCATAGAAACCATATTATCTTTTAATGCAATATGCTGTTCAGGAGAAGCACCAACCAAGATATGGGAGTCAGTTTTTACAATGAAAGTCCAATAAGCTCCCATTTCCTTAGAGATGAGCTTTCTGAATATAGATAACATAGTGTCGATAGAAAAGTTATTGAACTCTCCATTGAAACTACGTTTAATAACAAAGTTTGCGCCTTGCCCAGTGCCAATTTCATTCCTAATGACGTTGGTTACTTTTTTCTTATAATCTTCATCTGTATCTGAAAATCTAGCATTACTCACGACAATCTTTGTATTTGACAACTGTGAGATCATATCTTCTACTGGTATTGTTATTCGTTCTTCAATATTTATTGCTATAAGAGGCGAATCGTCTTGAATGACTTCATATCCCCTTTCGCTAATCTGTCGGTAAGGTGCTAATACAAAACATCCATTTGACTTCATATTGGGTGAGAGTAATCCATCTATTTCATCTACGCTTGATAGTGTTTTCTCTTTTCCGTAGAGAACATCGACTTTCTCTTCCGGATTGTTTTGTCGTCGCCAAATCATAGCAAAAGAGTGATGACTGCTTTTTATAATTTTCTCAATAGCATTATTGTTTTTAATTTCCATCATAAAATCTCACTCACAGTTAAATTCTTCGAGCAGCATTGAGACATATAATCCATAGCCATGCTGTGATGATAAGAGGAAAAATCGGCAACCGCATCCTTTGCTAGGAACACTTCAATATCATTTGAGTAAGCCTCTACTGCTGTCGCTTGAATGCCAATATGAGCATAAACGCCACAAATGATTATTTGATCCTTTCTCATCTTCACTAATTTATGAAGGAGATTAGTCTTCGTAAATGCACTGTATCTCCATTTAGGAGAAACCATTTCACCTTTAAGGGGTTGAATAGGGTCAACTATCTGGATATTATCATTGCTTGATGACATTCCAGGACCCCAAAAATCCATCAAAAGCCCCCTCTGCCTTTTTGTCATATCACCGCATTGTGCTGTATAAATAACAGGGATATCTTTCTTTCTTGCTTTCAATAATAATGAATAACAATTTCTAACAAGATTACGTTTAATTTCCGGCGACAAGTTTCTAAGGAAGTATTCTTGCATATCATGGATTAACAACACACAACGGGACTCATCTAATTCCCATGGTACGACGTTAGGCTTTTCTGTTTTCACTTGGCAGATATCATAAGATATTATTTGAGGTATATTCATAATAGAAATCTCACTAATCAACTAAACCTTTGCGTACTATCTTGGGTAATGGGATACCCAGAGCTTTATACTGTTCACAAGGATTCATAAACTCCCTTTGTAATTTTATTTTGCCTTTTTCAAAATTAAAATAATGAATAAAGTGGTTTTCATATATACCCTCTGGATAGCCTTCATAAATAATCTTCCCTTTGCCCTTACATTCAACCCAGAAAATATTTTCATCCAGAGTCTGATGTATTTGAACATCAAACCATTGCCAGTCAGGGAAACACTTTAATGACCAAATTGCATGGTCAGCTAAGGCTTCTTTACCTTCGATAATAATGGGTTTACCACTATCTGTTGTCCAAAGCCCACCACATCCATCTTCACTAAATAATTCATGACGCTGTAGCCTATTTTCACCTTTAGTTTCCATGTATTTCTTGACTACGTTGTAGTTGTGGTTAAATAATTTATTCATTATGCAATCTCCAAAAAATACATCGCTTATTTTTCTAGGTCGATAGAGCGCTGATGCAAAGCTTTACAAATATTATCTTGCAGTCCCTCACCTAGTAGTAAACGTAGCGGAGGATTAGGGGAATCAACTAATTTTAAAAGGGGTTCTACCGCTGAATCAGGCTGGGATAGCGGGAATATAGGCCAATACTTGTTCATGAATTCTTCAGTCGTCGGATAGATATCTGAGTTTTCAGGCCTGACTGAGGATTCTCCAATCCAATCTGTTGCATGAGGACCGGGCTCAACAATTGAAACATTAATTCCAAAATCCTTAACCTCATTTTGTAACGACTCTAAAAGCCCTTCCGTCGCCCACTTTGTTGCGTTATATAGTCCGATACCAGGTAGTGCCAATAATCCAGCAATACTCGATATCTGAATAATATGACCACTTTTTTGCTTTCGTAACATTGGCAGTACTTCTTGGATAACGTTTAGCGAACCAAAAAAATTGGTTTCAAAAATCTGTTTAGCTTCACTTTCCGTCGCACTCTCCACCGGACAAAATAATCCGTATCCAGCGTTGTTAATCACAATATCGATTCGACCAAAATGTTTTATACCAATGGCGATAGCATTTCTTATTGCAGATCTGTCTATAACATCTACTTTTACGGGAAGTATATTATTAAAATTCATCTTTAAATCATCTAAGTCTTTCTCGTTTCGAGCTGTAGCAATAACATTATCACCACGTTCTAATGCGGCTTTAGCCCATATTCGTCCTAACCCACGCGAACATCCAGTAATAAACCAAGTTTTATTCAAAATAACCTCTTTAGTATATTTAATTACCGACGAAACATCAGCACCATAATAACTACTATGGTGCTGATGTTTAATTAACAATATTAACAGTACTAATCTATTTCTGAAGTGTCCGTCGCACAAACACGTAATCTATGACCATCTGGATCTTTACCTACTACAGTATATCCAAAATCCAACTTTTTAGGAGAAAGCTCAATATCTACTCCTGACTCTACCCATTCATTATAAATACGGTCTACATCTTTATTCTCCACATCACTGAAAGAAAGTTCAAAACCACCGAAGTGTTCTTGAGCTTTAGGTTCTATGGCATCTTTCTGCTGCAAGCCTAACATAAAACCATCGGTCAACATATATAATGAAAAATCCTTAAATGACTCTATTGGTTGACTTGAAAATACCCGATTATAAAACTTAGTACTAGTTTCTACATCTGAAACATATATTATTACGCTATTAGGTTTAAACATACTTCCTCCTTTTTTTTGATTATTAATAATATTATATCA